>NZ_JBSFHW010000033.1:0-122142 GCF_053597275.1 Streptomyces sp. NPDC001492
GCTTCCTTTGTACTCACCCTCTCGGGCTTTCCTCCGGGCAGTTTCCCTTCGGTCTTGCGTTTCCGACTCTATCAGACCGTTTCCCGATCCGATTTTCTCGGTGCTTTCCAGGTTCCCGCTTTCGCGTTTCCCTTTCCGGCGCTTCCGACTCTATCAGATCCTTTCGGGCCTGATTCCCTGTCGGCGGGGCCTTTCGACATTCACTACGTTAACCGAGTCCCCCGACAAACTCATAATCGAGTTCCGCGAGTCCGAATTCAGGCATGCAGGCACGCCGAATTCGACCCCGCCAAGGGGCGATCGTAGGTAGTGGTTTGGCCGCTTCCGGCTGCTGGCGATTGCCGTACCCGGTTCAAGCGGCTCGGGCTACATTACGCAGCTTCCAGGGACGCGTCAACTTGAGCGGCGCCTCGGAACGTGGGCCCTGTAGGGGCTCACCGTCGGGTCGTTGGCGATCCAGAAGCGCCACGGGTGGACGCCCCCGTCACCTGCCACGCCGGTGCGTGGACCGTTGAGTACCTGGTCGGGGGCGACGGCTGCGCCCGTCAGGATCTTCAAGGGGGCGTGCCCCGGGGCGCAGGCGTCCGTGCCGTCAAGATCACGGGCCACGTCCAGGGCCGTGGCAAGGCGGGCAGGCCCTTTGGCCAGTTCCTTGTCATTTCGGGCCGAGAGTCGACGTTTGCGGGCGAGCTCGGCGCCCTCGATGACCTCGCCGGCTCGGAGCAGGACCGCGCTCGCCTTCCCTTCGGGGCCGCAGACCAGGTTCATGCAGAACCACATGCCGTAGGTGAAGTAGACGTATACATGCCCGGGCGGACCGAACATCACGCCGTTTCGGGCCGTGCGGCCGCGATAGGCGTGGGAGCCGGGGTCGTTCGGGCCGTCGTAGGCCTCGACCTCCGTGAGGCGCAGGGCGATCGGACCCTCCGGTGTCGTACGCACGAGGATGCGGCCCAGGAGGTCGGGGGCGACTTCCAGGACGGGGCGGTCGAAGAACTCCCTGGCGAGTGGCGTACGGTCCGGTGGCGCGATCATGGGGCACGAGCCTAGTCCAGACGGGTGGAGACCAAGGGCTGGTCAAGGTTCCCTCTCCTTGCCAGGGTGTGGGGCGGAACCGGCCGTACCCGGATCGCGTTTGTAGGGATCAAGGGTCCACACGTATAGGGAGAGACATGGCGTTCAAGAAGCTGCTCGCGAGCCTGGGGGCCGGCGGAGCTTCGGTCGAGACGGTGCTGACCGAGGTCAACGTCGTTCCGGGCGGCGTCGTCCAGGGTGAGGTGCGGATCCAGGGCGGGTCCGTGAACCAGGACATCGAGGGCCTGTCGGTCGGGCTGCAGGCCAAGGTCGAGGTCGAGAGCGGCGACGAGGAGTACAAGCAGAACATCGAGTTCACCAAGGTGCAGCTCGGTGGCGCCTTCGAGCTGCAGGCCGGGGCCGTGCACGCGGTGCCGTTCGGGCTCGAGATTCCCTGGGAGACGCCGGTCACGATGATCGACGGGCAGGCGCTGCGCGGGATGCACATCGGTGTCACCACGGAGCTGGCGATCGCGCGGGCCATCGACTCCGGTGACCTGGACCCGATCAATGTGCACCCGCTGCCGGCGCAGAAGGCGATCCTGGACGCGTTCATCCAGCTGGGCTTCCGCTTCAAGAACGCGGACATGGAGCGCGGACACATCCGGGGCACGCGGCAGAAGCTGCCGTTCTACCAGGAGATCGAGTTCTTCCCGCCGTCGCAGTACCGCGGGCTGAACCAGGTCGAGTTGAGCTTCGTGGCCGACGAGCACGCCATGGACGTCATCCTGGAGATGGACAAGAAGCCCGGTCTGTTCAGCGAGGGCAGTGACACGTTCCGGTCCTTCCAGGTGGGTCTGCAGGACTTCTACGGGACCGACTGGGCGGCGTACCTCAACCAGTGGCTGTCCGAGGTCGGCAGCAAGCGCAACTGGTTCTAGGCTCGGAACTGCTGATTCCGTCATCGATCAGGAGGTACCGAGGTGACCGAGCTCAAGCGGCGGCCGCTCCCCCATGACTTCCATCCGCCCGTGCCGTCGTTCACGGTGACGAGTGAGGACGTCGAGGAGGGCGCCACGCTCAAGGATGCTCAGGTCTACGCGGGCGGCAACACCTCGCCGCAGCTGCGGTGGGAGGGTTTCCCCGCCGAGACCAAGAGCTTCGCCGTGACCTGCTACGACCCGGATGCCCCCACCGGCAGCGGGTTCTGGCACTGGACCGTCTTCGACATCCCGGCCTCGGTGACCGAGCTGCCGGCCGGTGCGGGCAGCGGCAAGTTCGAGGGGCTCCCCGAGGGTGCCGTGCAGGTGCGCAACGACTACGGGAGCAAGGACTTCGGCGGGGCCGCTCCGCCGCCCGGGGACGGGCCGCACCGGTATGTGTTCACGGTGTACGCCGTGGATCAGGAGAAGTTGGGTCCGGACTCCGATGCCTCTCCCGCCGTCATCGGTTTCAATCTGCGGTTCCACGCGATCGCGCGTGCCCAGCTGATCGGTGAGTACGAGGTGCCCGCCGAAGACTGACGTTCATGGAACGTTTGCCCGCCTCTGGTCTTGGAATTGATCAGGGGCGGGCAGTTTTTATTGCGTTGTCCATCTCGGCGTGCCCGGCCAGAGTTGATCCAAGCCCGCCAGGGGGTGGGCCGACTGCACGGGAGGTGGGCTGGGATGCGGGACACGCTGGTACTGAATGCGAGCTTCGAGCCGCTGTCGACGGTGACGTTGAATCGAGCCGTCGTTCTGGTGCTGCAGGACAAGGCCGTTGTCGAGCAGGCCCACCCCGAACTGCGCATGCGTGGAGCCGCGGTCGACATACCCGTGCCCCGGGTGATCCGGTTGTGCCGGTACGTGAGGGTGCCGTTCCGAAGACAAGCACCGTGGTCGAGGCGGGGTGTGCTGATCAGGGACCGGCACCGGTGCGCGTACTGCGGTCGGCGGGCGACCACCGTGGACCATGTTGTGCCTCGGGCGCAGGGCGGTCAGGACTCGTGGCTGAACACGGTGGCCTCGTGTGCGGAGGACAACCACCGCAAGGCGGACCGGACTCCGGAGCAGGCGGGTATGCCGTTGCTGCGGCAGCCGTTCGAGCCGACGCCGCAGAATGCGATGCTGCTGACGCTGGGGGCCGAGGACTTCGAGGCGCTGCCCGACTGGCTGGCTCAGCCCGCCGCCTAGGCCGTACACGGGACTGGGGCTCACCTCCCGACGGAGGTGAGCCCCAGTGTCGTACAGAGACGTCAGTCGATCGACGGCTTCTCTCGGCGATCCGGGGCCTTCTCCGAGCCTCCGCCGCCTGAGTTGCCGCCGAACGGGCCGAAGTTGCCCATGGCGCCGGAGAGGCCCTTGAGGGCGTCGCCGATTTCGCTGGGGACGATCCAGAGCTTGTTGGCGTCGCCCTCGGCGATCTTCGGGAGCATCTGGAGGTACTGGTAGCTGAGGAGCTTCTGGTCGGGGTCGCCGGCGTGGATGGACTCGAAGACCGTGCGGATCGCCTGGGCTTCGCCCTCGGCGCGCAGGGCGGCGGCCTTGGCCTCACCCTCGGCGCGCAGGATCTGGGACTGCTTCTCACCTTCGGCGGTGAGGATGGCGGCCTGGCGCGTACCTTCGGCGGTGAGGATCGCGGCGCGCTTGTCACGGTCGGCGCGCATCTGCTTCTCCATCGAGTCCTGGATGGAGGTGGGCGGTTCGATGGCCTTGAGCTCGACGCGGTTGACGCGGATGCCCCACTTGCCGGTGGCCTCGTCGAGGACTCCGCGCAGGGCCGCGTTGATCTCCTCGCGGGAGGTCAGGGTCCGCTCGAGGTCCATGCCACCGATGATGTTGCGGAGCGTGGTGACGGTGAGCTGCTCGATCGCCTGGATGTAGCTGGCGACTTCGTAGGTCGCGGCCCGGGCGTCGGTCACCTGGTAATAGATGACCGTGTCGATGTTGACGACCAGGTTGTCCTGGGTGATCACCGGCTGCGGCGGGAACGGTACGACCTGTTCGCGCAGGTCGATGCGGTTGCGGATGGTGTCGATGAACGGGACGACGATGTTGAGGCCCGCGTTCAGCGTCCGCGTGTAGCGGCCGAAGCGCTCCACGATGGCGGCGCTGGCCTGTGGGATGACTTGGATTGTCCTGATCAGGGCGATGAAGACCAACACCACCAGAATGATCAGGACGATGATGACCGGTTCCATCGTCGTTCCCCGTACCCTTCTCCGCCTCGGCGCTTTCGGAAGATCTTATGGTTGTTGAAGATCTTGCTGGTCGAGTCTGACAGACCGTCGCACAACTCGTGGGCTGTTCGCTTCAGTTGAGTCGTACGAGGTCAGATGACGATCGCGGTGGCCCCTTCGATCTCCACGACATCCACTTCCTGCCCCACTTCGTAGGCGCTGTCGGCGTCGAGCGAGCGCGCCGACCAGACCTCGCCGGCCAGCTTGATCCGGCCTCCGGAGCCGTCGACGCGCTCGAGCACGACGGCCTGTTTGCCCTTCAACGCCTCGACTCCCGTGGCGAGTTGGGGGCGTTGCGCGCTGTGCCGGACCGCGATGGGGCGTACCACGGCGATGAGGGCGACCGAGACGACGACGAAGGCGAGTACCTGGGCCACGGCACCGAAGCCCATTCCTGCCATGACGGCGGCGGCGACGGCGCCCACCGCGAGCATGCCGAACTCCGGCATCGCGGTCACCACGAGCGGGATTCCGAGCGCAGCCGCGCCGACGAGCCACCACACCCATGCGTCGATGTCGTTCACATGGTCATGGTAGGACCGCGGGTCCTGCCTCGGACAGGGCGCGATGTGGCTGGGTGGGCTTCTTGCCCGTGTTTTCGCGCGGGCTTCACACAGTCAGGACAGCGGCAGGCCCTGGGCGGTCCAGCGGTCGCCGACCTGTTCGACGACGAGCGGGAGGCCGAAGCAGAGAGAGAGGTTGCGGGAGGTGAGCTCGAGTTCCAGCGGGCCGGCGGCGAGGACCTTGCCCTGACGGATCATCAGGACGTGGGTGAAGCCGGGGGCGATCTCCTCGACATGGTGGGTCACCATGATCATCGAGGGGGCGATCGGGTCGCGGGCGAGGCGGCCGAGGCGGCGGACCAGGTCCTCGCGGCCGCCGAGGTCGAGGCCGGCGGCGGGCTCGTCGAGGAGCAGGAGCTCGGGGTCGGTCATGAGCGCGCGGGCGATGAGGGTGCGCTTGCGCTCGCCCTCGGAGAGGGTGCCGAACTTGCGGTCCACGTACTCGGTCATGCCGAGGCGGTCGAGGAAGGCACGGGCGCGCTGCTCGTCGATGTCCTCGTAGTCCTCGTGCCAGCCGGCGGTCATGCCGTAGGCGGCGGTGAGCACGGTCTGCAGGACGGTCTGGCGCTTGGGGAGCTTGTCTGCCATGGCGATGCCGGCCATGCCGATGCGGGGGCGCAGCTCGAAGACGTCGACCTTGCCGAGGGTCTCGCCGAGGATGGAGGCGGTGCCGTTGCTGGGGAAGAGGTAGCTGGAGGCGACGTTCAGAAGGGTCGTCTTGCCGGCGCCGTTGGGGCCGAGGATGACCCAGCGCTCGCCTTCCTTCACCGACCAGGAGACCTGGTCCACCAGAGCCCGGCCCTCCCGGACCACGGATACGTCCTGAAGCTCCAGAACATCGCTCATGAGCGCGTTGTCTCCCCTTGCAGTGTGACCGGTCTCGGCGTCTCGGCTGTCGCGTGCGCGCTTTCGGGCGCAGCCCTCGATGAAATCTACGCCACCGGCCGCCCGGCCCATTCCATCGGTCCGGTCCTTAGGGTGGAGGCATGCTCTCGGAACCGCGTTCAGGACGCTTTGCCGCTTGGGGAAACGCCCTTTTGGCCGGACTTGTCTCGCCGGACGACGCCGTGCTGGCGATCGTCGGGGACGATGCCGTGCATCGCATGGAGGGGCTGCCCGGTGAGTCGGCGCCCGTCGGGCTCACGCTGGCGCTGGGCCGGCTGAGGGCGCTCGGCGTCACGGGACTGCGGGTCGCGTTGCCCGCGCCGGGGCATCCGCTGGGGCTGAGCGGGCCGCCGGATTTCAATGCGCGGGCGATGGACGCCGAGGAGGCGGTGCTCTGCCATGGCGCCGCGTTCGGGTTGGTGCCGGAGGTGTACGAGGCCGGGCCCGACGGCGATGTGCATGTGGAGGTCGTCTGGCGCTGTCTGCCGGTGCGGGAGGCTCCGCCAGCCGATGTGCCCTCGCTGGGTGAGGCCGAGCGGGAGCTGGCGGAGGCGTTGCGGGAGGCGACGGAGGTGCTGGCGCGGCTGGACGTCGCCGGGTCGGGGCCGGTGGCGGAGGCGGCGATCGATGCGTACCGGGCGCGGGCCGAGCGGGGGCGGGAGGTGCTGGCGCCGGGTTATCCGCCGCGGGCGGTGCGGGTGCTGGAGCTGGCGCAGCGGGTGGGGCTGTTGATTTCCCTTGCTCAGGGCAACGGGCACGGGGGTGCGGTGAGCGCCGGTGAGATGGGGGCGCGGACCGAGGCGCTGCGGCCGGTGGAGCGGACGGCTCGGCGGGCGCAGGTCGCCGCGTACAACTCCGTTGTGGAGGAGCGGGAGCGGGGGGTGCGGTGAGCGTTGGGTTCTTTGGGGCGGGGGGTCTGTGTGGGCGTGTCTGGGGGCTCTGCCCCCAGGCCCCCGTGTCGGCCTGAACGGCCTCGTCCTCAAACGCCGGACGGGCTGAAAGACAAACCCCGGCCGGCGCCGTGAAATACTGACCGGCCTCCCGGGATGCCCGGGAGGCCGGAATCAGTGCATGCGGTGTGGCCTGCGTCAGTGGTTGACGGCCAGGTTGCCGAAGGCGGGGTTCAGCACGCCGACGACGTTCACACTGTTGCCCGAGACGTTCACCGGCACGTGCACCGGGGCCTGGACCACGTTGCCCGAGACGATGCCCGGCGAGCCCACGGCCGTCCCGTCGGCGTGCGCACCGCCGGTGGCGGAGGCCATTCCGGCTCCAGCGGCGAGCAGACCGCCGGCCACCATCGTCACAGCCGCTGCCTTCTTCAGGTTCTTCACTTTCCAAGCCCTCCCTAGCGGTTGCCGCGGCAATCGCCGCAGCACGCACTGAAGAACGGCGGAGATCCACGGAGGATGCGCCATCCGGGGGACATTCCCACGACGGTATGAATCTCAGTCCGGAGCGGAACCCTCCGTATTGCCGTGGCGTCCCGGGGCTCGGCGTGTTTCAGCCGGTCACGCCGTGGCGCACGGCCCACAGCGCCGCCTGGGTGCGGTCCGCCAGGTCGAGCTTCATCAGGATGTTCGAGACATGGGTCTTCACTGTCTTCTCGGACAGGACGAGGGCGCGCGCGATCTCGCGGTTCGAGCGGCCGTCCGCTATCAGGGCCAGCACCTCGCGCTCCCGCTCCGTGAGCGAACCACCGCGCCCCTGGCCCGAGTTGGCCTCCTCCTGGGAGAGCAGGGCGCCCGCGACCTCGGGCTGGAGCAGGATGTGCCCGGCGTGGACGGAGCGGATGGCGCCGGCCAGGGCGTCCGGGTCCACGTCCTTGTAGACGTATCCGGCGGCGCCCGCGCGCAGGGCCGGGACCACCGTCCGCTGTTCGGTGAAGCTGGTGACGATCAGCACGCGCGCCGGATTGTTCAGCTCGCGGAGTCTGCGCAGGGCGTCGACGCCGTCCATGCCGGGCATCTTGACGTCCATCAGCACGACGTCGGGCTGCAGTTCCTCGGCGCGGGCGACCCCTTCGGCGCCGTCGGCCGCCTCGCCCACGACCTCGATGTCGTCCTGCACCTCGAGGAACGTGCGCAGGCCGCGGCGGACCACCTGGTGGTCGTCGACGAGCAGCACCTTGATTGTGTCAGCCACCGGGGACCTCCATCTCGATCGTGGTGCCCTTTCCGGGCGCCGATTCGACGGTCAGCACGCCGCCGACCCCGCTCGCGCGGTCCCGCATGGACACCAGGCCCAGGTGGCGTCCCGCGCGGCGTATCGACTTCGGGTCGAAGCCGCTGCCGTCGTCGGTGACGCGCAGGACCGTCCCGCCGTCGCGGCGGGCCAGGGTCACGTCCACCTGCCGTGCCCCGGAGTGCCGCAGGGCGTTGTGCAGGGCCTCCTGGGCGACGCGCAGGACGGCCTCCTCCTGGGCGGCGGGCAGGGCGCGCACCCCACAGATGCCGAAGGTCACCCGCGCGGTGTGGGCGCGGTCGAGGACCTGGATCTGGGTGCGCAGGGTGGCGACCAGCCCGTCCTCGTCCAGGGCCGCGGGGCGCAGTTCCACGACGGCGGCGCGCAGTTCGTCGGCGGCCTCGGCGGCCAGCGCGGCCACCTGTTGCAGCTCGCCCTTGGCACGCGAGGGGTCGCGGTCGACGAGGGCGGCGGCGGCCTGTGCGGTCAGGCGCAGCGAGAAGAGCTTCTGGCTGACCGCGTCGTGCAGCTCGTGGGCGAGGCGGGAGCGCTCCTCGGCGATGGTCAGCTCGCGGCTGCGCTCGTACAGGCGGGCGTTGGTGAGGGCGATCGCGGCGTGCTGGGCGAGGATGGCGAGGAGTTCCTCGTCCTCCTCGGTGAAGCCGCAGCTGCCTTCCGGCTTCGGGCAGGGGGGGTGTGGGGGGCTTCCCCCCACAGGGCGCAGCTTGTTGGCGAGGAACAGCGCGCCGATGACCTCGTCGCCGTCCCTGATGGGCAGGCCCAGGAAGTCGGACATGTCCGGGTGGGCGGAGGGCCAGCCTTCGAAGCGTGGGTCCTTGCGGACGTCGGCGAGGCGCTCGATCTTCGCTTCCTGCAGCATCGCGGCGAGGATGCCGTGCTGGCGCGGGAGCGGGCCGATGGCCTTCCACTGGGCGTCGCTCACGCCGTCGACGACGAACTGGGCGAAGCCGCCATGGTCGTCGGGGACGCCGAGGGCGGCGTACTGCGCGTCGAGCAGCTCGCGGGCCGAGGCGACGATCGTCTTGAGGACGTCGCGCACCTCGAGATGCCTGCTCATGGCCAGCAGCGCGGAACTCACCGCGGTGAGGCCGGACCGGGGGCCGTGACTCATGCCCTCAAGGTACCGGCGAGGTGTGACAACGCGGATCGGACCTGTGGCGGCGCGGGCTGCGCCGGTGGGCCTAGGGCGGGCGGACTAGGTCCGGGGGCCGGGACGGGCGGCTTAGTCCGAAGGACCCCGGCTGGTTGGGGCCCGCGTCCGAGGCGGGGTGGGCGGCGCGGTTCCTAGGTTGAGGTCACCGCCGAAGGACGGGCGGGTGAGACGAGGGGACGTGTCATGCCGGTAGCGATCATCACAGGGGCTTCGAAGGGGCTGGGGAGGGCGCTGGCCGAGGCACTGGCCGCACGCGGCTGGGATCTGGTGCTCGACGCGAGGACGGAGGGGACTCTCACCGAGGCGGCCGAGGCCGTGTCCGCGTACGGCACACACGTGAGCGCCATGCCCGGCGACGTCACGGACGCCGTTCACCGGGCGGAGCTGGTGGCGGCCGCGGGGAAACTGGGCGGCCTCGATCTGCTGGTGAACAACGCCAGCGCACTGGGCGCCGAGCCGCTCGTACGGCTGGAGCAGCTGCCCCTGGAGGGGTTCAGGCGGGCGCTGGAGGTGAACGTGGTGGCCGCACTGGGCCTGGTCCAGGAGGCGCTGCCGCTGCTTCGGTCGTCCGGGGCCGCCGCGGTGATCGCGGTCAGCTCGGACGCGGCCGCCGAGGCCTATGAGACGTGGGGCGGCTACGGGGCGTCGAAGGCGGCGCTCGACCATCTCGCGGCGGTGCTCGGCGAGGAGGAGCCCGGGTTGCGGGTCTGGGCGGTGGACCCCGGGGACATGGCCACGGACCTGTATACGGCGGCCGTACCGGACGACGGTGATCCCCGGCCGGCACCGGCGACTGTGGTACCGGCGTTCCTGCGGCTGCTGGACGAGCGCCCGGCGAGCGGCCGCTATGCGGCTCCGGCCCTGCTGGAGGGGCAGCGATGACGGTGGCGGTGCAGGTACCGGAGGAGCTGTCGGCCCGGATTCCGGTCGAGCAGCGCGGGGCGGGGCTCGACCGGGATGCCGTACGGCTGCTCGTGTCGCATGGGACCGAGGTGTCGCACCATGCGTTCGTGGAGCTGCCGCGGCTGCTGCGGGCCGGGGATCTGCTCGTGGTGAACACCTCGCCCACGCTGGCCGCCGCCGTGGACGGGTGGGCCGGGCACGCGCGCGTGGTGGTGCACTTCTCCACGCGCGGGGACGACGGGCGGTGGGCGGTCGAGCTGCGGGATCCGGACGGGAAGGGCACCACGCGCGCGCGTGCGGCCGGGCCTGCGGGTCTGGAGGTGCGGCTGCCCGGGGGCGTACGGCTCGTCCTGGAGGAGCCGCTGAGCGCGCGCGGCGACCGGTTGTGGTGGGCGCGTGCGTCAGGGGCCGGGGTCCTCGGGCTGCTGCGGGAGCACGGGCGGCCCATTCGCTACTCCTATACGGAGCGGGATCAGCCGCTGTCCGTGTACCAGACGGTGTTCGCGCTGCCGTCCGCCGACGGGACCGGCAGTGCGGAGATGCCGAGTGCGGCGCGGCCCTTCACGGCGAGGCTGGTGGCGGAGCTGGTGAGCCGGGGTGTGCAGTTCGCACCGGTCACCCTGCACACCGGGGTGGCCTCGGCGGAGACGCACGAGCCGCCGTATGCGGAGCGGTTCTCGGTGCCGGCGGCGTCGGCCCGGCTGATCAATGCCGTACGGGCGGGCGACGGACGCGTGGTCGCGGTCGGGACGACGGCTGTCCGGGCCGTCGAGTCGGCGGCGGGGCCCGACGGCGTCGTACGCGCGCGTGCAGGGTGGACGGATCTGGTTGTCACCCCGGAGCGCGGGGTACGGGTGGTGGACGGGCTGCTGACCGGGCTGCACGAGCCGGAGGCCTCGCATCTGCTGATGCTGGAGGCGATCGCCGGTCGGGCCGCGATCGACCGCAGCTACGAGGAGGCGCTGCGCGGGCTCTACCTGTGGCACGAGTTCGGGGACGTCCACCTCATCCTCCCGTAGGAGGACCCTCACGCAGTGAATCGCTCTAGCAACTCATGGTGAGACTGTTGCGGCGTCGATGTGAGCCCGCGCATAGGGCGCAGATCACGTACGAAGGGCGATAGGAGACAACCCTCCCCTCATGAGCGGGACGAACAGTCCAGTCTGTCCGTTTTTGCCCTTGCCCGATCCACTACCGGGGATCGTACGTCACACCTTTGCCACGACATTTTGCGGCCGCTAAGAATGGCTGTCGTCGCTCAGCGCCGCGGGTTCCCCCCGCGGCGTTTGTGCGGGAAGGACCCGTGTCCCCCGCCTGACAGAGAGCGACCTCCGCGCTATTCGAAGAGGTCCGTCTGCCATGCTCAAGAACACCAACATTCGCCGTCTCAGTCGCTCGCTGACCCGTCACCAGAAGGTCGCGATGGCGGGTGTCGCCACCCTCGGTGCCGCCGCTCTCGCGTTCTCCGCGGTGCCCAGCAACGCCGAGACGACCACGAACGAGGCCACCGTCTCGACGGCCAAGGTGGAGTACGGCTCCGACCAGATCAAGGACGTCAAGGCCAGCGTCACCGACCAGCTCGCCGGTGCCAGCCTGAAGGCCCAGGACATCAAGGCCAAGGCCGAGGCCAAGCAGAAGGCCGCCGCCGCGGCTGCCGCGAAGAAGGCCGCCGCGAAGAGGGCCGCCGCCGCGGCCGCGGCCAAGAAGGCCGCCGCCGCGCGCAAGGCGAAGGAGGCCGCGAGCCGGTCCGCCCACCGTGCCGCGATCAAGCCGGTCACCAAGACCTACGCGAACAACCTCGACGGCTGGATCAGGAACGCGCTCGACATCATGCAGGCCAAGGGCATACCGGGCAGCTACAACGGCCTGTACCGCAACATCATGCGGGAGTCCTCGGGCAACCCGATGGCCATCAACGACTGGGACATCAACGCCATCAACGGCATCCCGTCGAAGGGCCTGCTGCAGGTCATCCCGCCGACCTTCAACGCTTACCACGTGAACGGCACGTCGTGGAACATCTACGACCCGGTCGCCAACATCACCGCCGCCGCCAACTACGCGGCCGACAAGTACGGCTCGATCGACAACGTCAACAGCGCGTACTGAGGTCGGCGCGGACCTCTTCACGTGAACGAAGGGCGGCACCCCCGAGGGGTGCCGCCCTTCGCGTCGTACGAAAACGCCGTACGAGAGCGTCGTAGGACCGCGGCTACTTGCGCATGACCTCCGGCTCGTGGCGGCGCAGGAAGCGGGCCACGAAGAACGCGCAGATCACACCGAGCGCGATCAGGGCGATCATGTCCATGCTCCAGGCGCCCACGGTGTGCTCCCACAGGGGGTCGTTGGGCTTGCCCTTGCCGGGCGGGCTGATCCGGTTGAAGTCGAGCGTGGCGCCCGCGGCGGCGACGGCCCAGCGCGAGGGCATCAGGTACGAGAACTGGTTGACGCCGATCGCGCCGTTCAGCGCGAAGAGGCAGCCGGTGAAGACGACCTGGACGATCGCGAACATGACCAGCAGCGGCATGGTCTTCTCGGAGGTCTTCACCAGTGCGGAGATGATCAGGCCGAACATCATCGAGGTGAAGCCCAGGGCCATGACCGGGATGGTGAGCTCGAGCAGCGGCAGATTCTTGAGGACCAGGCCCTCCGTCGGGATCTTCCGGCTGGCGAAGCCGATCATGCCGACCATCAGACCCTGCAGGACCGTGATGAAGCCGAGCACGAAGACCTTGGACATCAGGTACGCGGAGCGGGACAGGCCGGTGGCGCGCTCCCGCTCGTAGATGACCCGTTCCTTGATCAGCTCACGGACGGAGTTGGCGGCGCCGGCGAAGCAGGCGCCGACCGCGAGGATCAGCAGGACGGTGGTGGCCGTGCCGTTCGGGACCGGCTGCTGGGTCGTCGGGTTGATCTCCGTGTTGACCAGCAGGTCCTTGCCCGAGTCGATGAGCAGGCTCACCGAGCCGAGGACGAGCGGCAGGATCACCGTCAGGGCGAGGAAGCCCTTGTCGGAGGCGATGACCGAGACATAACGGCGCACCAGGGTGCCGAACTGGCTCATCCAGCCCTGCGGCTTCGGCGGCTTCATCGCCTGCATCGGAGGCATCTGTACGGACTGTGGCGCAACGGCGTCGATGTCCGCGGCGTACATCTGGTAGTGCTGTGAGCCCTTCCAGCGTCCGGCCCAGTCGTAGTCGCGGTAGTTCTCGAAGGCGGAGAAGACGTCGGCCCAGGTGTCGTAGCCGAAGAAGTTCAGCGCCTCCTCCGGCGGTCCGAAGTACGCGACCGCGCCGCCCGGGGCCATCACCAGGAGCTTGTCGCACAGCGCCAGCTCGGCCACGGAGTGGGTGACCACGAGGACCGTACGGCCGTCGTCGGCGAGGCCGCGCAGCAGCTGCATGACGTCGCGGTCCATGCCCGGGTCGAGACCCGAGGTGGGCTCGTCGAGGAAGATCAGCGAGGGCTTGGTGAGCAGCTCCAGGGCCACCGAGACGCGCTTGCGCTGGCCGCCGGAGAGGGAGGTGACCTTCTTCTCCTTGTGGATGTCCAGCTTCAGCTCGCGCAGCACCTCGTCTATGCGGGCCTCGCGCTCGGCGCCGGTGGTGTCGGCGGGGAAGCGGAGCTTGGCCGCGTACTTGAGGGCCTTCTTGACGGTCAGTTCCTTGTGCAGGATGTCGTCCTGCGGGACCAGACCGATGCGCTGGCGCAGCTCGGCGAACTGCTTGTACAGGTTCCGGTTGTCGTAGAGGACGTCGCCCTGGTTGGCCGGGCGGTAGCCGGTGAGCGCCTTGAGCAGGGTCGACTTGCCCGAGCCGGACGGGCCGATGACCGCGATCAGGGACTTCTCCGGGACGCCGAAGGAGACGTCCTTGAGGATCTGCTTGCCGCCGTCGACCGTGACGGTCAGGTGGCGGGCCGAGAAGGACACCTCACCGGTGTCGACGAACTCCTCGAGGTGGTCGCCGACGATCCGGAAGGTGGAGTGGCCGACGCCGACGATGTCGGTCGGGCCGAGCAGCGCCGAGCCGCCCTTGGGGATCGGCTGGCCGTTGACGTAGGTGCCGTTGTGCGAGCCGAGGTCGCGGATCTCCATGCGGCCGTCGGGCGTCGAGTGGAACTCGGCGTGGTGCCGGGAGACCTGGAGGTCGGAGACGACCAGCTCGTTCTCCAGGGCACGGCCGATGCGCATCACGCGGCCGATGGAGAACTGGTGGAACGTGGTGGGGCTGCGGTCGCCGTAGACCGGCGGCGCCCCCGCGCCGGCACCGGGGCCCTGCTGCTGCGGAATCGGCGCGGCGGCCTGCTGCGGCTGCTGCCAGCCGGGCTGCGGGGCCTGGTGCTGCGGCGGTGTCTGCTGCTGCGGTGCCTGCTGGGCCCAGCCGGGGCCCGCGCCCTGGGCGGCGTACGGCTGCTGCTGGGGCTGGGCGACGGCGGCCGCCGCGCCGGTGACGTTGACCAGCGGGCCGTCGGTCGCGTTGCCGAGGTGCACCGCGGAGCCGGGCCCGATCTCCATGTGATGGATCCGCTGCCCCTGCACGAACGTGCCGTTGGTGGAGCCCTGGTCCTCGATGACCCAACTGCGGCCGCCCCAGCGGATCGTGGCATGACGCCAGGACACTCTGGCGTCGTCGAGCACGATGTCCCCCTGCGGATCACGTCCGAGGGTGTACGGCCTGGACGGGTCGAGCGTCCAGGTACGTCCATTCAATTCCAGTACGAGTTCCGGCACTCCATGCCCCACTGAGTAGTCCCCCGAGTTACCCCCAACACAGGGAGTCTAGGGATGTCGAACATCGTCGGGAACTATTTCAGGCTCGCCCCCCTGACCGAAAGTCGGGCCTTGTGAACCATCACGCGCATACGCATCAGCCGGTTCCGTTGACGGGGTTGAAAACGGCCCGGAGAGTGGTAATCCACGCGAGGGGGACATGCGCGGCCGCCGTGCCGCAATGCGGATCGGGGGGTCTGCCATGAGCGCGTCCATGGGCACGTCGTCGAGCGTCGAGTCCGCCGGGAGCGGCACAAGGGTGCCGTGGGGAGATGTCCTGCTGTCCGCGATCGCCTCTGTGAGCTGGGCGTTGATCGGGATGGCGGGTACGGCGGCGCTCGGCCTGCATCTGCTGGAGGCGGACGCGTCGGGCTCGCTCGGGCCGATGACCGCGGCCGTGGTGGCACTTGGGGCGGGTGGTTCGGTGACGCCGTCCGGCGACGTGTCCGCGTTCGGCCTGAAGGGCGCGCAGGCGCATACGGCCGTCACGATCACGCCATTGGGGGTGAGCCTGGTCGGGGCGCTCCTGCTCTCGTGGTTCTTCCTACGGTCCCTGCGGGCGGCGGGAGTTGTGATCGCGCCGGCCGAACTCCTCGCGCGCGCGGGCACGGTGGTGGCGCTGTTCGTGGCGACGCTGGGCGGGCTGGCCTGGGCGGGGCACGACGTCATCACCATCGACGGCGGTTCGCTGGGACTCGACAAGCTGCCCGGCGGAGGCGGCGGGGACGGGGGCGGCGTCAACATCCCGGGTCTCGGCGACATCGGGGACATCGGCGGGCTGCTCCCGGACAACATCGGCAACCTCATCCACGCAAAGGCGGCGGTCGGTTTCACCGTCGACACCGCGCCCACGCTACTGGGCGGCCTCGGCTGGTCGGCCGGCATCCTGCTGATCGCCCTGCTGGCCTCGCGCCGCACTCCCCTGCCGCGTGGCTGGGAGGCCGTGCACCGGGTCGTACGGCCGGCGGCGTCGGCGATCGTCACGGTGATGCTGATGGCGGTGGCGGCGAGCCTCGCGGCGGGGGCGTACGCGGCGATCGGTGACGACCATCCGAAGCGGATCTTCGGCGCCGCGCTGCTGGGCGCGCCCAACGGCACCTGGCTGGGCATCCCCATCGGCCTGTTCGTGCCGTTCGACGGCAGGGCGACCGGCGTACTGACCAAGTTCCTGCCGGATCCGCTGGACAACCTGCTCACCGCGAAGACCGACCGGTCGGTGACGCTGGGGCGGCTGGCCGACCTGGACGGGCGGGTGTGGCTGCTGGGGGTGGCGGCGGCCGTGATGATGCTGCTCGCGGGGGTGCTGGCCGCGGTGCGGACGCCGGTGGGGGCGGGGGCTTCACCGGCTTCCGGTTCCTCGGGTGTACGAGGTCCGGGCGCCCTCGCCTTCGCCGGGCGGTGCGCGGTGCGGCTGGGGATCGTCACGGCGCTGACGCTGCCGCTGCTCGCGTGGCTCACGGAGGTGTCGGTGGATGCCTCGCTGTCGGTGCTGGGCTTCGATGCGTTCGGCGCCGGGATCGAGCTGCACGGGCACCTCGGCATCGCGCTGCTGCTGGGCGCCCTGTGGGGTGCGGGAGCGGGGGGTGCCGGGGCGTTGCTGGCGTGGGCGAGCGGCGCGGCGGGGCGGCGGGCGGCGCCGTTGGCGCTGAGCGACGGGGGCGCGGGGGCGCCGGCCGGGGACGCCGGGTATCCGCAGTACGTGCGCGAAGCCGGGGGCTCGTCGGGGCCGTACACGCCCAGTACGCCGTACCGGGCGCCGAACCCCACCACCAATCCGTATCTGCAGCTGCCGGAGGGGCTGCGGGAGCCTGAGGACGCGCGACCGCCGGACCGGCAGGGGCCGCCGGGTGCCCCCGGCCGTGGACGGCCGCCCGCCGGCTCGCCGCCACCCGGTCGTGGCAACAGCGACGTGTACGGCGCACCGACGGTGGCGCGTCCGATGGACGGCCTCCCGCCCCGCCCCCGCCGCGGGAACCGGCCGAACCCCCGCCCGAACGAGGGCCCGCCCCCGCCCCAGCCGCCGCCCCCTCCGGGTCGGCCGAAGGGCGACGCCTGAGGCACACGTCGGCCGCCGTGGAACGGGGCAGTCCGGCGCGCGTGTGCCGCTCGGGGGACAGGGGTCGCCGACCAGGCGGCGGAGCGGGATACACCGCTCCCGACGCGACCGGGCCGTCCGGCACGACGCGCCGCAAGCGGCACTCGCCGGGACCCGGCGCGGCGGCTGCGGCCGGTACCACCAGGTGGCCTACGCGTCAGCCGCCTACCGGCCGATTGGACGCTGAGCCGGACGCATCGCCATCCGGCGGTACCGGGCTGTCCGCCGTACGTATGCCGCGCTGAGCCGTCCGCCGGGATTCGCCGCGGCCGGGCCGAGGGGGCCGCCCGGGACGAGAGGGCCGCCGGAACGAGGAGCCGTGCCCGAGACGAGGAGGCCGCCGGAACGAGGAGCCGTGCCCGAGACGAGAGGGCCGCCGGAACGAGGAGCCGTGCCCGAGACGAGGAGGCCGCCGGAACGAGGAGCCGTGCCCGGGACGAGGGGCCCGCCGGGGGCGTCTCAGCCCAGTGGTCCGGCCGTAAGGCCTTCGACATCTGCTCGACACCCAGTGTTCCGTGTCCGGCAGGCGGACCGCGGCGGCGGGCGGCACTGGGTGCCGGATACGGTGGGTACACCATGAGCGCATCGCAGACCTCGACCTCTGACGTCCCCACCCTCCTCGTCAAGATCTTCGGCAAGGACCGGCCGGGCATCACGGCCGGCCTGTTCGACACCCTCGCCGCCTACTCCGTCGACGTGGTCGACATCGAGCAGGTCGTCACCCGTGGCCGGCTCACGCTGTGCGCGCTCGTGACCCCGCCGCCCCACGGGCTGGAAGGGGATCTGCGGGCCACCGTCCACAGCTGGGCGGAGTCGATGAAGATGCAGGCCGAGATCATCTCCGGGCGGGGCGACAACCGCCCGCGCGGCCTCGGACGCTCACTGGTCACGGTTCTCGGTCACCCGCTCACTGCGGAGGCGACCGCCCGGATCGCCGCCAAGATCGCCTCCGCCGGAGGCAACATCGACCGCATCTTCCGCCTCGCCAAGTACCCGGTCACCGCCGTCGAGTTCGCGGTGTCCGGCGTCGAGACCGAGCCGCTGCGCACCGCCCTGGTGACGGACGCCGCGGCACTGGGTGTCGATGTGGCGGTCGTCGCGGCGGGCCTGCACCGGCGGGCTCAGCGACTGGTCGTCATGGACGTCGACTCGACGCTCATCCAGGACGAGGTGATCGAACTCTTCGCGGCGCACGCCGGCTGCGAGGACAAGGTCGCCGAGGTCACCGCCGCCGCGATGCGCGGAGAGCTGGACTTCGAGCAGTCGCTGCACGCGCGCGTGGCGCTCCTGGAGGGGCTCGACGCGTCCGTGGTGGACAAGGTGCGCAGCGAGGTGCGGCTGACGCCGGGGGCGCGGACCCTGATCCGTACGCTCAAGCGGCTCGGCTACCAAGTGGGCGTGGTCTCCGGAGGGTTCACCCAGGTCACGGATGATCTCAAGGAGCGGCTGGGGCTCGACTTCGCGCAGGCCAACACCCTGGAGATCGTCGGCGGCAGGCTCACCGGCAGGGTCACCGGCGAGATCGTCGACCGCGCGGGCAAGGCGCGGCTGCTGCGCCGGTTCGCCGCGGAGGCGGGCGTACCGCTCGCCCAGACCGTGGCGATCGGCGACGGCGCCAACGACCTGGACATGCTCAACGCGGCGGGTCTCGGTGTCGCCTTCAACGCCAAGCCCGTCGTACGGGAGGCCGCGCACACCGCGGTGAACGTGCCCTTCCTGGACACGGTCCTGTATCTGCTGGGCGTCACCCGCGAAGAGGTCGAGGCCGCGGACACGCACGACGAGGAGTAGTCGCCCCCATCGGCACGTCGAGGGGCCCGGCACCATGGTGGTGCCGGGCCCCTCGGTCGTGGTGTCGCCTGCTCGCTTCGTCGGTCGTCTGAGGGATGCGCCGGCTCGGCTACTCGGTCGGCGCCCAGTAGTCCAGCAGCGTGGCGACGCCCGGCTCCAGGCTCTTCCAGGGCCCCTCGAAGGAGAGGACGGCGAAGGCGGCGGCCGGGAAACCGCGGCGGTTCAACCGCTCGCCGGCGTCGCCCTCGGAGGAGCCGGCCAGGATCTCGGCGAGGCCCTGCACACCGGGGTTGTGGCCGATGAGTACGGCGTTCTGCACGTCGTCGGGGGTCTCGTTGAGCAGCGCGATCAGCTCGCCGGGTGAGGCCTCGTAGATCCGCTCCTCGTAGACGGTTTTCGGCCGGTGCGGGAATTCATGGACGGCCAGCTTCCAGGTCTCACGGGTCCGGATCGCGGTGGAGCACAGGGCCAGATCGAAGGGGATACCGGTGTCGGCCAGCTTGCGTCCGGCGACTGCGGCGTCCGTGCGGCCCCGCTCAGCGAGGGGGCGCTCGTGGTCGGTCACCTGTGGCCAGTCGGCTTTCGCATGCCGGAAGAGGACGATCCTGCGGGGTTCTGCGACGCTCATGGAACCCAGCTTCGCATGAAACAGGCCATGGGGCGCAGGGAGTTGACTGGCGGCCGAACCGGTGCTCAGCGGGCTATGAGCTGCTGTGCCCGCTCGAAGAGGTGGGTGATCGCCGGGTCACCCGCCGCCGCCTGCGCGTCCGACGGGTTCAGCATCAGAGCCAGCAGCACGATGAAGGCGAGCGTGGGCAGGACGAGGGCCCACCAGGGCAGCCTGATGTCGACGCCGGCCGTGGTCGCCGGGTGGGGCCGGGTGTGCGACTGGGCCGACATGGGTGCCTCCGCTGGTCTTCGGGTCTTGGGTGATCCGCCGCTCGCGGTCACACCTCGAAGTTACGGAATCCGAGGCCCTCAACCCATCCGGAGATCCACCCAGTTGACCCTGACACTCACCCCCTAGGGGATGGGGGGGCTAGCCCCACCATCGGGCCGCCCGGCGGACGGTCATGGCGAGGCGATCGTCGCGATGACGGCGATGATCACGAAGATGGCGAGGAACGAGCCGAAGACGAGCAGCATCTTCTTCTGGCCGTTCTGGGGGTTCGGGTCGAGCACTGGCATACGGCCAGTCTCGCACCCGGCGCCGGCCGCGGTCGGGCCGGGGTCAGCGGGCCGCCTCGTCCTCCACCGTGCGGTTGCGTCCCGCCAGGACGCCGACGACCATCTGCGGGACCATCAGGGCGGCCATCAGCGCGATGGGCAGCCCCCAGCCGCCACTGTGCTGGTAGAGCACGCCCACCAGCAGCGGGCCCGGGATGGAGATCAGATAGCCGGTGCTCTGCGCGAACGCAGACAGCTGGGCTACGCCCGCGCCGGTCCTGGCCCGCATGCCGACCATGGTGAGGGCCAGCGGGAAGGCGCAGTTGGACACGCCGAGCAGCAGCGCCCAGGCCCAGGCGCCGGCGGCCGGTGCGAGGTACAGACCGGCGTAACCGGCGAGGCCGCAGGCGCCCAGCGCGATCACGATCGGCCCCTGGTGGGGCAGCCGGGCGGCGACGCGCGGGATGACGAAGGCCAGAGGCACGCCCATCACCATGGTGACGGCGAGCAGCAGCCCCGCCGTGCCCGCGGGCACGCCCGCGTCCCGGAAGATCTGCGCCATCCAGCCCATCGTGATGTACGCGGCGGTGGCCTGCAGCCCGAAGAACACGGCGAGCGCCCAAGCGGTACGGCTCCGGGTGATCCGCAGCGCGGGCGCCTCCACGCGCGCGTGCTCCTGCCGCCCGGCCGGCTGCTCGGCGGGCGCCGCATCCCGCTGCCGTACGAACGGGATCCACGGCAGGACGGCAGCCGCCGCGAGGGCCGCCCACACGGTGAGTCCCGACTGCCAACTGCCGCCCAGCGCCTCGGTCATGGGCACCGTCACCGCGGCCGCGGCGGCGGTGCCCAGGGCCAGCGCCATCGAGTACAGGCCGGTCATGGAGCCGACCCGGTCCGGGAACCAGCGCTTGACGATGACCGGCATCAGGACGTTGCTGACGGCGATGCCCATGAGGGCGAGCGCGCTGGCGGCCAGGAAG
This sequence comes from Streptomyces sp. NPDC001492, assembly GCF_053597275.1. Lineage (NCBI taxonomy): Bacteria > Bacillati > Actinomycetota > Actinomycetes > Kitasatosporales > Streptomycetaceae > Streptomyces > Streptomyces sp. NPDC001492. The sequence goes on from NZ_JBSFHW010000033.1 coordinate 20,748, forward strand.
CCTGCCGTGCCGCCCGCGTACGGCCGTATGAAGAGGCCCGCGGTGATGGCGGTCATGCCCGCGCACACCACCGCGCCCGGTCCGAAGCGGCGGGCGAGGCGGGGGGCCGTGACGCCGAAGACGGCGAAGCAGAGCGGGGGCACGGAGGTGAGCAGACCGGCCACGCTGCCGCTCATGCCGAGCCCGTCGCGGACCTCTTCGAGGAGCGCGCCCAGGCTGGTGATGGCGGGGCGGAGGTTGAGGGCCGACAGGACGATGCCGAGCACGAGCAGTCTCGTCGTCCACGCGCGCGTGGCGGGTCGTCGGGGCTCGTCCGCGGCCGGACTGGACACGGTCGTGAACGTCGTCGTCCGGGTTTCCTCACTTGCCATGCCGTCCATCATAGAATCATTGGATGATTGGTTGTCCATCCCCGGGTCGGACGGACCCGCCCGCCGCGTGCGAAGGTGTGCCATGGCCCTGAGTCACCCCCGCCGTTCCGCGCTGTCCGAGCAGGTCATCGCCGCGCTGCGGCACGAGATCACCTCGGGCGAGTGGCCGGTCGGCTCCCGCATCCCGACGGAGCCCGAGCTGGTCGAGCAACTCGGGGTGGCCCGGAACACGGTCCGCGAGGCCGTCCGCGCCCTCGCGCACAACGGCCTGCTGGACATCCGTCAGGGCTCGGGCACCTATGTCGTGGCAACGAGCGAGCTGGCGGGCGTGATGCACCGCCGCTTCGCCGACGCGGACCCGCGGCACATCGCCGAGCTGCGCTCCACGCTGGAGTCGGCAGCCGCCAGGCTGGCCGCCGGGCGGCGCACGGAGAAGGAGCTCAAGCAGCTGGACGCGCTGCTGGTGCGGCGCGAGGAGGCCTGGGGGTCGGGCGACACGGAGACCTTCGTGACGGCGGACGCGACCTTCCACATGGCGGTGGTGGCGGCCTCGCACAACGACGTGATGACCGCGATGTACGCGGACCTCGGCGAGGTGCTGCGGGACTGGCTGCGCGAGGACGTCGGCCAGGAGCTCACCCCGGAGACGTACATGGAGCACACGCGCCTGGTCGACGCGATCCGCGCGGGCGACGCCGAGGCGGCCGGTGCGGAGGCGGCGAGCTATCCGTTCCTGTGCCGTCCCGGGCGGTTCACCGCCGCTGGTGACTGATCCATACCGAGCCGACTTCCTTCCAGCACCGGCCGGTGAGGCGTACGGTCATCGCCGGCTCTGTGTCGACCGGAGTGCCGTCGGTGTCGAGGTCCCACCAGCGGGCGCACTCGACGTGCAGGCTGACGCCGTCGGTCTGCGGATAGGGGTTGTGGCAGTACGCGGTCACGCGGGAGCCGGTGATCCTGGTGCGGCACTCCGCGCCGAAGAGCTGCGGCGCCGGCGGCTTCCCGGGCTTCACGCGCGCGTGGGGCATCGCCTCGTACGGCAGGGACATCACGAGAGCGACGGCGACGGTCACTGAGGCCAGGTTGCGGACGATGCGCACAAGGGGGACCTCCTCGGCCGCGCTGGGGAGGGAATCACGTGCTGAACACGTACTCCAGGGTGCGCAGTCCAGGGCCGGCCCGCCCGGTCACATAGCCCGAACGGGTGATATCTCGGCGAGGGCGGGCACGCGCTGAGGGCCCGCACCCGGCGGGGTGCGGGCCCTCAGTGTCGGCCTTGGCTCAGCGGCAGCGTCAGGCGCCGATGGCGTGCAGACCGCCGTCCACGTGGACGATCTCGCCCGTGGTCTTCGGGAACCAGTCGCTCAGCAGCGCGACGATGCCCTTGCCGGCCGGCTCCGGGTCCTTGAGGTCCCACTCCAGCGGGGAGCGGCTGTCCCACACGGAGGCCAGGTCGCTGAAGCCCGGGATGGACTTGGCGGCCATGGAGCCGATCGGGCCCGCGGAGATCAGGTTGCAGCGGATGTTCTGCTTGCCCAGGTCACGCGCGAGATAGCGGCTGGTGGCCTCCAGGGCGGCCTTCGCCGGGCCCATCCAGTCGTACTGCGGCCAGGCGTACTGCGCGTCGAAGGTGAGGCCGACGACCGAGCCGCCGTTCTGCATCAGCGGCAGACAGGCCATGGTCAGCGACTTCAGGGAGTACGCCGAGACGTGCATGGCGGTGGCCACGGACTCGAACGGCGTGTTGAGGAAGTTGCCGCCGAGCGCGTCCTGCGGCGCGAAGCCGATGGAGTGCACGACGCCGTCGAGACCGCCGAGCTCCTCGCCGACCAGGTCGGCCAGGCGGCCCAGGTGCTCGTCGTTGGTGACGTCGAGCTCGATGACCTTGGTGGGCTTGGGGAGCTTCTTGGCGATGCGCTCGGTCAGCGTGGGCCGCGGGAACGCGGTCAGGATGATCTCGGCGCCCTGCTCCTGGGCCAGCTTGGCGGCGTGGAAGGCGATGGAGGACTCCATCAGCACACCGGTGATCAGGACGCGCTTGCCCTCGAGAATTCCGCTCATGGTGATCAGTGACCCATTCCCAGTCCGCCGTCAACAGGGATGACGGCTCCAGTGATGTACGAGGCGTCGTCCGAGGCGAGGAACCGCACCGTCGCGGCCACCTCCTCCGGCTGCGCGTAACGGCCGAGCGGCACCTGCTTGACGATGCCCTCGCGCTGCTCGTCGGTGAGCACCTTGGTCATGTCGGTGTCGACGAAGCCGGGCGCGACGACGTTGAAGGTGATGTTGCGCGAGCCCAGCTCACGGGCGAGGGAGCGCGCGAAGCCGACCAGGCCGGCCTTGGAGGCGGCGTAGTTGGCCTGGCCGGGTCCGCCGTAGAGGCCGACGACCGAGGAGATCAGGACGACGCGGCCCTTCTTGGCGCGCAGCATGCCGCGGTTGGCGCGCTTGACCACGCGGAAGGTGCCGGTGAGGTTGGTGTCGAGGACGGACGTGAAGTCCTCCTCGGACATGCGCATCAGGAGCTGGTCCTTGGTGATGCCGGCGTTGGCGATGAGCACCTCGACCGGGCCGTGCTCGGCCTCGATCTCCTTGTAGGCCTGCTCCACCTGCTCGGTGTCGGTGATGTCGCACTTCACCGCGAGGCAGCCCAATTCCGTAAGGGCGGCCGGCGGCTCACCCGAGCGGTACGTGATCGCGACCTTGTCGCCGGCGTCGGCGAATGCGCGGGCGATGGCGAGGCCGATGCCCCGGTTGCCTCCGGTGACGAGAACCGAGCGGCTCAACGGATCACCCTTTCGATAGCGGTCTGATACCCCCCGCCCGAACACCTGGATGACAGGCGGCTTCCTCGAAAACCTATCGGTCCAGGCGCTCCCGCGGACAATCGGGCACCGACAGTGGCTTACGGGACTCACTGTCGGGTCCCTACAGAAAGTTCCCGGTACCGGCCCGAAACCTGTGGTCCGCGGCCCGGTCACGCGAAATGATCGGAGCAACCGCCGGTCCGATCACAGGTCACGACAACAAGGAGAGACCTCGGTGCCTCATACCATCGACGAAGCCTTCACGGCACTTCCCCTACGGGCCCTGGCCGACGCGGCACTCGCACGCGCGCGTGCCCTGGGTGCCGAGCACGCGGACTTCCGGTTCGAGCGGGTCCGCAGTGCGTCCTGGCGCTTCCGGGACGCCAAGCCCGCCGGTTCGTCGGACACCACCGATCTCGGGTACGCGGTGCGGGTCGTGCACGGCGGCACATGGGGCTTCGCATCGGGGGTGGACCTGAGCCTGGACGCCGCCGCCAAGGTCGCCTCTCAGGCGGTGGCGATGGCCAAGCTCTCCGCCCAGGTGATCAAGGCGGCCGGTTCGGACGAGCGGGTGGAACTGGCCGACGAACCCGTGCACGCCGAGAAGACCTGGATCTCGTCGTACGAGATCGACCCGTTCTCCGTGCCCGACGAGGAGAAGTCGGCACTGCTGGCTGACTGGAGCGCGCGGCTGCTCGCGGCGAACGGCGTCAACCACGTCGACGCCTCGCTGCTCACCGTGCACGAGAACAAGTTCTACGCGGACACGGCCGGGACCGTGACCACGCAGCAGCGCGTGCGGCTGCACCCGCAGCTGACGGCCGTGTCGGTCGACGAGTCGAGCGGCGAGTTCGACTCGATGCGGACGATCGCGCCGCCCGTCGGACGCGGCTGGGAGTACCTCACCGGCACCGGCTGGGACTGGGAGAGCGAGCTCGAGCAGATCCCTGAGCTGCTCGCCGAGAAGATGCGGGCGCCGAGCGTGGAGGCGGGCCTGTACGACCTGGTCGTCGACCCCTCCAACCTGTGGCTGACCATCCACGAGTCCATCGGCCACGCCACCGAGCTGGACCGCGCCCTCGGCTACGAGGCCGCCTACGCCGGCACCTCCTTCGCCACCTTCGACCAGCTCGGCAAGCTGAAGTACGGCTCCGAGCTGATGAACGTCACCGGCGACCGCACCGCCGAGCACGGCCTCGCGACCGTCGGGTACGACGACGAGGGCGTCGAGGGCCAGTCCTGGGACCTGGTGAAGGACGGCACGCTCGTCGGCTACCAGCTGGACCGGCGGATCGCGAAGCTGACCGGGTTCGAGCGGTCCAACGGGTGCGCGTTCGCCGACTCCCCCGGGCACGTGCCGGTGCAGCGCATGGCCAATGTGTCGCTGCGGCCGGATCCGGCCGGGATGGCGACGGAAGACCTGATCGGCGGAGTGGACCGGGGCATCTACGTCGTCGGCGACCGTTCATGGTCGATCGACATGCAGAGGTACAACTTCCAGTTCACGGGTCAGCGGTTCTTCAAGATCGAGAACGGTCGGATCACCGGGCAGCTGCGAGACGTGGCCTACCAGGCGACGACCACCGACTTCTGGGGCTCGATGGCCGCGGTGGGCGGCCCGCAGACATATGTCCTCGGAGGTGCCTTCAACTGCGGCAAGGCCCAGCCGGGCCAGGTCGCCGCCGTCTCGCACGGCTGCCCCTCCGCGCTCTTCAAGGGCGTCAACATCCTCAACACCACGCAGGAGGCCGGTCGATGAGCGCCCGCAGCAACAAGCCACACGAGATCGTCGAGCGGGCGCTGGAGCTGTCCACCGCCGACGGCTGTGTCGTCATCGCCGACGAGCACTCGACCGCCAACCTCCGCTGGGCGGGCAACGCGCTCACCACGAACGGTGTGACCCGGGGACGTACCCTCACGGTCGTCGCGACCGTCGACGGCAAGGAGGGCACCGCCTCGGGTGTCGTCTCCCGCTCGGCCGTGACCACGGACGAGCTGGAGCCGCTGGTGCGGGCCGCCGAGGCCGCCGCGCGGGGCGCCGGACCGGCGGAGGACGCACAGCCGCTGGTCACGGGTGTCGCACCGTCGCCGGACTTCGTCGACGCGCCCGCCGAGACCTCCTCGACCGTGTTCGCCGACTTCGCGCCGGCGCTCGGTGAGGCGTTCGCACGCGCGCGTGCGGGCGGCCGCGAGCTGTACGGCTTCGCCAACCACGAGCTGACGTCGAGCTATGTGGGTACGTCCACCGGCCTGCGCCTGCGGCACGACCAGCCCAACGGGACACTGGAGCTGAACGCCAAGTCGCCCGACCGTACGCGCTCCGCATGGGCGGGCCGCTCCACGCGCGACTTCAAGGACGTCGACCCGGCGGCGCTGGACGCGGAGCTCGCCGTACGCCTCGGGTGGGCCGAGCGGAGGATCGAGCTGCCCGCCGGGCGGTACGAGACGCTGCTGCCGCCGACCGCCGTCGCGGACCTGCTGATCTACCAGATGTGGTCGGCGTCCGGACGGGACGCGGTCGAGGGCCGCACCGTGTTCTCCAAGCCGGGCGGCGGCACACGCGTGGGCGACCGGCTCAGCGAGCTGCCGCTGACCCTGCGCAGCGACCCGAACGAGCCGGGCCTGGAGTCGGCGCCCTTCGTGATCGCGCACTCCTCCGGCGGCGACCAGTCGGTGTTCGACAACGGTCTGCCGCTCACGGCCACCGACTGGGTACGGCAGGGCGAGCTGGCCCATCTGACGACGACCCGGCACAGCGCGGGCCTGACCGGGCTGCCGGTGGCCCCCGCGATCGACAACCTCGTCCTGACCGGCGGGGACGACCGCTCCCTGGAGGAGATGGTCGCGAACACCGAGCGGGGGCTGCTGCTGACCTGCCTCTGGTACATCCGCGAGGTCGACCCGGCCACGCTGCTGCTCACCGGCCTGACCAGGGACGGCGTCTACCTCGTCGAGAACGGCGAGGTGAGCGGCGAGGTCAACAACTTCCGCTTCAACGAGTCGCCGGTGGACCTGCTCGGGCGGGCCACGGAGGCCGGGCGCACGGAAAAGACGCTGCCGAGGGAGTGGAGCGACTGGTTCACTAGGGCTGCGATGCCTGCGCTGCGGGTGCCCGACTTCAATATGAGCTCTGTCAGTCAGGGCGTATAACCTCGTAGCCGGTGGTCGCCCGACCGCCCGAAGATCATCAAGGAGATACGAGAACCGTGACGGACATCGTCGACGAGCTGAAGTGGCGCGGGCTCATCGCCCTCTCCACTGACGAGGACGCATTGCGCAAGGCGTTCGCGGACGGTCCCGTCACGTTCTATTGCGGCTTCGACCCGACCGCGCCCAGCCTGCACCTCGGCAACCTGGTGCAGATCCTGACGATGCGCCGGATCCAGGACGCGGGCAACCGTCCGCTGGGCCTGGTCGGGGGTGCCACCGGCCTGATCGGTGACCCGAAGCCGAACTCCGAGCGCACGCTCAACGCCCCCGAGATCGTCGCCCAGTGGGTCGAGCGGCTGCGCGCGCAGATCGCCCCGCTGCTCGACTTCGAGGGACCGAACGCCGCGGTCATGGTCAACAACCTGGACTGGACCCAGGGCCTGTCGGCCATCGAGTTCCTGCGGGACGTCGGCAAGCACTTCCGCGTGAACAAGATGATCGCGAAGGAGGCCGTGGCCCGGCGCCTGGAGTCCCAGGAGGGCATCAGCTACACCGAGTTCAGCTACCAGATCCTGCAGGGCATGGACTTCCTGGAGCTGTACCGCCGCTACGGCTGCACGCTGCAGACCGGTGGCAGCGACCAGTGGGGCAACCTCACCTCGGGCACCGACCTGATCCACAAGGTCGAGCCCGAGGCCGTGGTGCACGCGCTGGGCACACCGCTGATCACCAAGGCCGACGGCACGAAGTTCGGCAAGACGGAGTCCGGCACGGTCTGGCTCGACCCCGAGATGACCACGCCGTACGCCTTCTACCAGTTCTGGCTGAACGCGGACGACCGGGACGTCTCCAAGTTCCTGCGCATCTTCAGTTTCAGGTCCCGCGAGGAGATCGAGGAGCTGGAGAAGCAGACCGAGGAGCGTCCGCAGGCCCGTGCCGCGCAGCGTGCCCTGGCGGAGGAGCTGACGACGCTGGTGCACGGCGCCGGCCAGACGGCCGCGGTGATCGCCGCGTCCCGTGCCCTCTTCGGGCAGGGTGAGCTGGCGGAGCTGGACGACGCGACGCTGACGGCCGCGCTGTCCGAGGTGCCGCACATCCAGGTCGCCGAGCTCGGACCGGTCGTGGACCTGTTCGCCGAGGTCGGCCTGGTGGCCAGCAAGTCGGCTGCGCGGCGGACGGTGAAGGAGGGCGGGGCCTACGTGAACAACGTGAAGGTCGCCTCCGAGGACGCCGTTCCCGCCAAGGAGGATCTGCTGCACGGGCGGTGGCTTGTGCTGCGGCGGGGCAAGAAGAATCTTGCCGCCGTCGAGGTTGCCGCGGCGTAGTCGCCACAGGGGTGCGGGTGTTCTGCGGGCTGCTGGTTCGTTGTGGTTGATCGCGCCCACGCGGCAAAGCCGCATATGGACGCAGCCCCGCACCCCTCAAAGGGCGCTCAAGCTCACGCCCGCTGTTTGTGCTTGCCCAGTGTTGCCATGTATGCCATGTCGACCAGGAAGACGATGATGACGGCGGCCACCAGCTGGAAGGCGTGACGGCTCCAGTCGATGCCTCGGGTTGATTCGACGCCGAAGCCGCGTGCGATGGCGTTGCCTGCGATCGCGCCGAGCATGCCGCAGATGGTGGTCAGCCAGAGGGGGCTGTGCTGTTTGCCGGGGATGACCGCCTTGGCGATCAGGCCCAGTACGAATCCCACGATGATGGCCCACAACCAGCCCATGGCTGCCTCCTCGTACGGCTCGATATGAGCCTTGCGCCCAGTGTCGGCCCATGCGCGGTACTGCGCATGCCGGGTGGGGCTGTACGCGCTACGGCTGAGGCCGTCCGGCCGACCAGGAGGTGCCCCGGTCTCGTAGGCGGCGCAGACGCGGCGTAACGTTGGAGGTGTCCGGGCGCCGTCTCCCTGCCGGGGGCGGATCGGGCACGGGGACGGGGACGGTCCGATGCGGGCGGATGGTGGAATGTGATGCGGAAGCAGCATGGCAGCGGCAAGAGCCAGGTGTTCCGGATCACCGGGGCTCGGGCGAGCCTCGACGAGGACGTGCGCGGTCGGCAGCGTCGGTACGTCATCTCGATGTCGATCCGTACGGTGTCGGTGATCCTCGCGGCCTCACTCTGGAACGTCGAACGGCACGTCGCAATCGTGGCGTTGGTCCTCGGACTGGTCCTCCCCTACATCGCTGTGGTGATCGCGAACGCGGGCCGGGAGAACGCGCCGTCGCTTCCGTCGACGTTCGTGGGTGTCCCGATGCGTCCGATGATTGCGCCGCCGCGGACGAACGACGGTTTCGCGGAACCGGTCCCGGAAGATGTCGCGGCCGAGCCCGCACCGGGCGCACGAAGCGAGCGTCACGACCGGGCGTGATCATGGTGCGAGGGTCGAAAACGGAAGGCGGCTCCGCACCAAGCTCAAGAAAAGCTCAGATCAATCATGTTGTTCCAGTGCCGGGCGACGGGTTACCCGTGACATACTTCGTAGGCGCTCCGCATCCCCCGTCGGAGCGACAGACCGACGCCGGGCAGCTCCCCCCGTGGCTGCTCGGCGTCGCCTTGTTCGGCGGCTTTTTCCGCGCCTTGTTCAGCCCGGTTGTGAGACGAACCTGTGAGTGACGAGAACCCGATCTGCTCCGCCAAGGGCTGCCGTGCCGATGCCATGTGGGTGCTCGCATGGAACAACCCGAAGATCCACACGCCGGAGCGGCGCAAGACATGGCTGGCCTGCGAGGAGCATCGGGAACATCTCTCCCAGTTCCTCGGTGTGCGGGGTTTCCTCAAGGACGTGGTCCTGCTGAAGGAATGGGAGTCCTCGCAGGACGCCTAGGTTCTCCTCGGACCCTAGCCGCCGATCGCCGACATCGGGCGGTCCGGCTGGATGAACGACGGGTCGTCCAGGCCCGCTCCCGCCTTCTTGCCCCACATGGCCAGTCGCCAGATGCGAGCGATCTCCTCGTCCGGCGCGTCGGAGCGCAGGGCTGCGCGCAGGTCGGTCTCCTCCTGTGCGAACAGGCAGGTGCGTATCTGGCCGTCGGCGGTGAGGCGGGTGCGGTCGCAGGCCGAGCAGAACGGGCGGGTGACGGACGCGATGACGCCGACGCGGTGCGGGCCGCCGTCCACGATCCAGCGCTCGGCGGGGGCCGAGCCGCGCTCGTCCGTGCCCTCCGGAGTCAGCTCGAAGCGGGTGCGCAGCGAGGCCAGGATGTCGCCTGCGGTGACCATGCCCTCGCGCTTCCAGCCGTGCTGGGCGTCCAGGGGCATCTGCTCGATGAAGCGCAGTTCGTAGTCGTGCTCCACCGCCCAGGCCAGCAGGTCCGGGGCCTCGTCCTCGTTGAGTCCCGGCATCAGGACGGTGTTGACCTTGACCGGGGTCAGGCCTGCGTCGCGGGCGGCCTGAAGGCCCTCGATGACGTCCTTGTGGCGGTCCCGGCGGGTGAGGGTCTTGAAGGTGTCGGGGCGCAGGGTGTCGAGGGACACGTTCACCCGGTCCAGGCCCGCCTCCTTCAGGGCAGTCGCCGTGCGCCTGAGTCCGATGCCGTTCGTCGTCAGGGACATCTGGGGGCGGGGGTGCAGCGCGGCGACCCGCTCGACGATGCCGACCAGGCCGGGGCGCAGCAGCGGCTCGCCGCCGGTGAAGCGGACCTCCTTGATGCCCAGGGAGCTGACGGCGATGTCGATCAGACGGACGATCTCGTCGTCCGTGAGCAGGTCGGGCTTGGCCAGCCACTGCAGTCCCTCTTCGGGCATGCAGTAGGTACATCGCAGATTGCACCGGTCGGTCAGCGAGACCCTCAGGTCGGTGGCCACTCGGCCGTAGGTGTCGATGAGCACGTGGGCCCCCTCCCTCGTAGCTGATCAGATACGGATCAGTGCCGGTCCATCATTTCCGTCACTTGTGAGCCTACGTGACGTCACTGACAACAACAGCGGCCCGATCCCACGAGGTACGGCGCGGCCGCGTCGTAGGGACCTACGACGCGGCCGGGTCAGGGACCGTTTCCAGCTGTCGTCAGTGGGCGCCGGTGCCGGTCAGGGACCGGACCTCCAGTTCCGCGTACTTGCCCTTGTCGGGCTCCTCCTTGGACAGGTAGGTGCCGATGACGCCGAGGAGGAAGCCGACCGGGATCGAGATGATGCCCGGGTTCTCCAGGGGGAACCAGTGGAAGTCGGCGTCGGGGAACATGGACGTCTCCTTGCCGGAGACCACGGGCGAGAACAGCACCAGGCCGACCGCCGTGATCAGGCCGCCGTAGATCGACCACAGCGCTCCCTGGGTGGTGAACCGCTTCCAGAAGAGGCTGTAGAGGATGGTCGGCAGGTTGGCGGAGGCGGCGACCGCGAAGGCGAGGGCGACGAGGCCGGCCACGTTCAGGTCGCGGGCCAGGGCGCCGAGGCAGATCGAGACGGCACCGATCGCGACCGTCGCCCAGCGGGCCGCGCGCAGCTCCTGCTTCTCGGTGGCCTCGCCCTTCTTGATGACGTTCGCATAGATGTCGTGCGCGAACGACGAGGAGGAGGCGAGGGTCAGGCCCGCGACGACCGCGAGGATCGTGGCGAAGGCGACCGCCGAGATGGAGGCGAGCAGGATGGCGCCCCAGTTGGAGTCCACACCGCCCAGGTGCAGGGCCAGGAGTGGTGCCGCCGTGTTGCCCGCCTTGTTGGAGGCGATGATCTCGTCCGGTTTGATGAGCGCGGCGGCGCCGAAGCCCAGCGCGAGCGTCATCAGGTAGAAGGCGCCGATGAGGCCGATCGCCCAGTTCACGGACTTACGGGCGGCCTTGGCGGTGGGCACCGTGTAGAAGCGGATCAGGATGTGCGGAAGACCCGCGGTGCCCAGGACCAGGGCGATGCCCAGGGAGATGAAGTCCAGCTTGGACGTCGAGGTGAGGCCGTACTTCAGTCCGGGTTCCAGGAAGGCCGACCCCTTGCCGCTGTTGTCGGCGGCCTTGCCGAGCAGGTCGGAGATGTTGAAGTTGAACTTCAGCAGCACCAGGAAAGTCAGCAGCAGGGCGCCCGCGATGAGCAGCACGGCCTTGACCATCTGGACCCAGGTGGTGCCCTTCATGCCGCCGATGGTGACGTACACGATCATCAGGAGGCCGACGAGGGCGACGATGCCGATCTTGCCGGCGTCGCTGGTGATGCCGAGCAGCAGCGAGACCAGGACGCCCGCGCCCGCCATCTGGGCCAGCAGGTAGAAGATCGAGACGACGATGGTGGAGGTGCCGGCCGCGGTGCGGACGGGCCGCTGGCGCATCCGGTAGGCGAGGACGTCGCCCATCGTGTAGCGGCCCGAGTTGCGCAGGGGCTCGGCCACCAGGAGCAGCGCCACCAGCCAGGCGACCAGGAAGCCGATGGAGTACAGGAAGCCGTCGTAGCCGGCCAGCGAGATCGCGCCCGCGATGCCGAGGAAGGACGCGGCGGACATGTAGTCGCCGGAGACGGCGAGGCCGTTCTGGAAGGCGGTGAACTGGCGGCCGCCCGCGTAGAAGTCGGCGGCGTCCTTGGTCTGGCGGCCCGCCCAAACGGTGATGACGAGGGTCGCGGCGACGAACACCGAGAACAGGGTGATGATCAGCGGCCGGTGCTCGCTCGCCTCACCCGCGGCCAGCACGGTCTGCTGCGCGATGCTCATGCGTCGCCCTCCATACGGGACTTGATCGCCTCGGCCTTGGGGTCCAGCTTGGCGGCGGCGTGCCGCGAGTACCACCAGGCGATGAGGAACGTGGTGAGGAACTGGGCGAGGCCGAGCACCAGGGCGACGTTGATGTTGCCGAACAGCTTGGTGCCCATGAAGTCGTCCGCGTAGTTCGACAGCAGGACGTAGAGCAGATACCAGGCGATGAAGCCGACGGTGAGCGGAAAGGCGAAGGAGCGGTGGGAGCGGCGCAGTTCACCGAACTCCGCACTCTCCTGCTCCGCGACGAACTCCTCTGTGGAGGGAAGTCGGGCTTGGGTTTTCGAGGGGGGCGGTGTCTCGGTGGCCACGGAGTCTCCTCGCGTTGCGGATGCGGTTGTGACGGGGATCGGGGGCGAGTGTCCTCGTGCTCCCTGTCCAAGGTCACGGCGCCACGCGAGGGCAGGTTCAACTCGCTTGACCTGTTTCCGAACTCACCTTGGGCAACTCATTGCTGACCAGCGGCGCCGGGGGATAGCTTCGGCCTGCACCGCCCGTCATGTACCTGCCCGAGCAGCATCTGCGTCTCGGGCGGTTTCGTTTCCGGATGATGTGGAGACCCCATGGCTCATCTGCGTTCCAGACGCCGGCTCGCGCTCGCCGTACCGGTCGCGCTGTCGCTGACCGCCTCGCTCGGCTTCCTGCCGGCGGCCGCGCAGGCCGCCCCGCGCGCGGAGTCCACGGCACAGGCGGCCGACGCGGAGAACTTCGCGTATCTCGTCAACACCAAGACGGACCATCGCACGATCGAGTCGGTCAAGGAGGCGATAGCCAAGGCGGGCGGCACCGTCGACGTGGCGTACGACAAGATCGGCGTGATCGTCGTCCACTCCACGAACCCCGCCTTCGCCCAGCAGATACGCAAGGCGCCCGGCGTGCAGTCCGCGGGGGCCTCACGCACCTCGCCGGTGACCGCGGCGGGGACGACGGACGAGGGGGCGGTCCAGTACCTCTCCAAGGCCGAGGCCGCGAGGACAGCGGGCAGTGCCACGGCCGGCGAGGAGCCGCTGGAGGCCGACCAGTGGGATCTCCGGGCGATCGGCGCCGACACGGCTGCCAAGGTCGACCCGGGCAGCAAGAAGGTGACCGTCGCCGTGATCGACGTCGGCGTGGACGACACCCACCCCGACATCGCCCCGAACTTCTCCGCCTCGCAGTCCGCGAACTGTGTGAGCGGCAAGGCGGACACGACGTACGGCTCATGGCGGCCGGTGAACGCCGCCCACTACCACGGCACGCATGTGGCGGGCGAGATCGCCGCGGCCCGCAACGGCATCGGTGTCGCAGGGGTCGCGCCGGGTGTGAAGGTCGCCGGCATCACGGTGGCCCAGCCGGACGCGAGCCAGCTGTTCTTCCCCGAGAGCGTCGTGTGCGCCTTCGTGTTCGCCGCCGACCATGGCGTCGCGATCACCAACAACAGCTACTACGTCGATCCGTGGCTGTACAACTGCATGGACGACCCGGATCAACGTGCCATTGTTGATTCGGTCAACAGGGCGCAGCTGTATGCACAGCGCAAGGGCACACTCAATGTCGCCGCGGCGGGCAACTCCAACGACGACCTCGACTCGAACGCCCTCGTCGACGACTCCAGCCCCGACGACTCGACCCCGGTCACCCGGACGATCGACCCGCACAAGTGCTTCGACGTGCCGACCCAGCTGCCGGGTGTGGTCACGGTCAGCGCGACCGGTGTCACGGGCGCCAAGTCGTACTACTCCAGCTACGGCGACGGGGTCATCGACGTCGCGGCCCCGGGCGGCGACAAGTACAAGATCCCCGACACGCCGTCGAAGAACGGCCGCATCCTCTCCACGCTGCCGAACAACTCCTACGGCTTCCTTCAGGGCACCTCGATGGCCACCCCGCATGTCGCGGCCGTCGCCGCGCTGCTGAAGTCGACGCACCCCTGGGCGACTCCGGCCCAGCTGCAGGCCCTCCTCAAGGCGCAGGCCGACAACCCGGGCTGCCCGACCGGCCCGTACGACGGGGACGGCGACGGCGTCGTGGACGCCACCTGCGTGGGCGGCAAAAGGATCAACGGATTCTACGGTTTCGGTATCGTCAACGCGCTGCGCGCAGTGAAGTAGATCCAGTGCCCGCCCGGGCGGCGCGGTGACAGGAACCGCGCCGCCCCGGACCTCCCGCACGGTCCGTACCCCCGCTCGCACCGCGAACGAACTGGAGACACCGACCCATGACAGCGCCTCACCCGCGCTTCCGCCGCGCGATCGCGATCCCGCTCGGGATGGCGATGGCGACGGCCCTCGCCTTCCTGCCGAACGGCACCGCCGCGGCGGCGGACAGCGCGCCGGCGGCCACCACCGCCGCCGCCGACGCGGGCTCGCTCAGCTATGTCGTCAACCTCCGCGCCGGGCACGGGGCTTCGGCGTACGTGAAGAAGGCGATTGCCGAGGCCGGCGGCACGATCGTGACGTCGTACGACGAGATCGGTGTGATCGTCGTCCACTCGGCGAACCCCGGCTTCGCCAGGACCATCCGTACGGTGCACGGGGTGGAGTCGGCGGGCAACACCCGCAACGCTCCGCTGCCCGCCCAGTCGACGACCGACCTGGGCGCGCCGAAGGCGCTGACGGCCGAGGAGCTGACGGGCGTTCAGGCCGTCGACGGGCAGGACCCGCTGGAGCCGCTGCAGTGGGACCTCGCCGCCATCAAGGCGGACAAGGCGCACGAGACGTCGCTGGGCAGCCCGAAGGTCACGGTCGGTGTGATCGACACCGGTGTCGACGACACGCACCCCGACATCGCGCCGAACTTCAACCGGAACGCCTCGGTCAACTGTGTGTCGGGCAAGCCGGACACGACCGACGGCGCCTGGCGCCCCAGCGCCTCGGAGAGCCCGCACGGCACGCACGTGGCCGGCGAGATCGCGGCCGCGAAGAACGGTGTCGGCATGACCGGTGTCGCACCGGGCGTGAAGGTCGCCGGCATCAAGGTGGCGAACCCGCAGGGCTACTTCTACACCGAGGCCGTGGTCTGCGGCTTCGTGTGGGCGGCCGAGCACGGCGTCGACGTCACGAACAACAGCTATTACACCGATCCCTGGTACTTCAACTGCACCGACGACCCGGACCAGAAGGCGCTCGTGGACGCCGTCACCCGGGCCGCGCGGTTCGCCGAGCGGAAGGGCACGGTCAACGTCGCCGCGGCAGGCAACGAGAAGTACGACCTGGCCTCGGACTCGATCACGGACCCGTCCTCGCCGAACGACGGCACCCCCTCCGACCGGGTGGTCGACCCGTCCGAATGCCTCGACATACCGACCCAGCTGCCGGGTGTCGTGACCGTGGCGGCGACCGGCGCGAAGGGCATCAAGTCGTCGTTCTCCAACTACGGTCTCGGCATCATCGACGTGGCCGCTCCGGGTGGCGACTCGACGCGCTACCAGGCCCCGGCCCCGCCGGCCACCAGCGGCCTGATCCTGGGCACGCTGCCCGGCGGCAAGTGGGGCTACATGGCCGGTACGTCGATGGCCTCGCCGCATGTGGCAGCGGTCGCCGCATTGATCAAGTCAAGCCATCCACATGCCTCCCCCGCCCTGGTGAAGGCCCTGCTGTACGCCGAGGCCGACCGCACGGCGTGCACGGACCCGTACGACATCGACGGGGACGGCAAGGTCGACGCGGTGTGTGAGGGGCCGGGGAACTACAACGGCTTCTACGGCTGGGGCACGGCGGACGCGCTGGACGCGGTGACCAAGTAGCGGGGAAGAGGCAGGCACCGGCAGGACGGCGGCTCCCGGAGTCGCCGTCCATATATTGATTCAGTCAATGATGCATAGTGCAGTCATGACCGCAATCAAGTTCGCATGGTCTGCGCTGGGCGGCGACGCCGCCCTTCTCCCGCGGGTGTCGACCGTGGTGCGGGAGGACGCTCTCCAGGGGCGCCTTCCCGTACGGGAGCTGGCGCGGGCCTGTGTCGGTGCCTGCGCGCTGGCCGGTGCCGAGCTGGCGGCAGCGCGGAGCGGGTCGGCGGTGCCCGGGGTCCGGGTGGACGACGGCGCCGTCGCCACGGCCTTCCACAGTGAGCGGCAGCTGCTGGTCGACGGACGGGCGCCGGTCAGTTTCGCCCCGTTGTCCCGGTTCTGGCGGACGGCGGACGGATGGGTGCGGACGCACGCCAACTATCCGCACCACCGGGCGCGGCTGCTGGACGCCTTGGGCGTTCCGGAGGACGTGGCCGCCGTCGCAGCCGCGTTGGCCGAGCGGTCCGCGCTGGAGGTCGAGGAGACGGTGTACGCGGCCGGGGGGCTGGCCGTGGCCCTGCGGACCCCGGAGGAGTGGGCCGCGCACGAGCAGGCCGTGGCGGTGGCCGCGCGGCCCCTGGTGGAGCGCGCACGGCTCGACTCCGCGCACGCGCGCGTGCTCGCCCCGCTCGACGGGTCTCCCCTGCTGCCCGCGGCCGGACTGCGGGTCCTCGACCTGACCAGGGTGCTGGCCGGCCCGGTCGCCACCCGCACGCTCGCCCTGCTGGGCGCGGACGTGCTGCGCGTGGACAGCCCGCACCTGCCCGAACTGCCCGACCAGCACGCCGACACGGGCTTCGGGAAGCGGTCGACGACGCTGGACCTGGCGACGGCCGACCGGGGCACCTTCGAGGAGCTGCTCGCGGCGGCGGACGTGGTCGTCATGGGCTACCGGCCGGGCGCCCTTGACCAGTTCGGGCTGTCTCCGCACGCGCTGGCGGAACGGCGGCCCGGGGTGGTCGTGGCGCAGGTGTCGGCCTGGGGCGCCTACGGGCCGTGGGGCGAGCGGCGGGGCTTCGACAGCCTGGTGCAGGTGGCGTCGGGGATCGCCGCCCGCGAGGGCTCCCTGGAGCAGCCGGGCGCGCTGCCCGCGCAGGCGCTCGACCACGGGACGGGGTATCTGCTGGCGGCGGCGGTGCTGCGGGCGCTGACCGAGCAGTCGCGCGAGGGCGGCAGCCGGTTCGTACGGCTGGCGTTGGCGCGTACCGCCGAGTGGCTCGTGAACGGCATCGGGGCCGGCGCCGTGGGCGACGACTCGTACGAGGGGCCCGGTCCCTGGCTCGCCGAGTCGGACAGCTCCCTGGGGCGGCTGCGGTACGCGCTGCCGCCGGTGTCCTTCGCGGGCGGGCCGGCCGACTGGGCGCGGCCGCCGGTGCCCTGGGGGACGGATCCCGCGCGGTGGGTCTGAGTCACGGGAGCGTCAGAAAGCGTACCTGTGAGCAGAATGCCGTACCCCAGTTGTCTTACTCCACTTGCCCGGTTCTGCGGCGGCTGGCGAACATCGTGAGGTGACCCTGATAAAACCCACGGCCGGGGAAGCCGAGGCCGGGGAGCCCGTACGGCGCCACCGGGCCGGCCGAGCCGTCGCCGTACTCGTCCTGGTGGCCCTTGCCGCGCTGATACCGCTGCTGGGTCCCTCCGTCGCGCTGCACGGCACGGGGGAGGCCGCCGCACCAGGTGTCAGCGGGATCGCGCTGCTGCGGGCGGTGTTGTTCGCCGCGTTGTGCGTGCCGGTGGGCGAGTTGTTCGTGAAGCGTCTGGCCCGTTCGCTGCCCGACGCTCCGCACACCGCGCCCCGCAGCTGGGCACCGTACGCGGCCGCCGCCGGTTTCGTCGCCGCACTGGGTCTCGCCTCGGTCGTGTCCACCGGCAACCTGGTGCCGCACAGCCTGGCCGACATCAACGTCGGCGGGCTCTACGACTCGCGGGACGGCAGGCTCGCGCTGGTCGAGGTCAACGCCTTTCTCGCGGCCGGTCTCTGCGCCCTCTCGCGCCGCCCCGCCGCCCAGGTGCTGCCACTGGCGGCGATCATCACCGCGGAAGCCCTGCGCGCGCACCCCACGACCGAACACAGCCCGCTGCTCGGGTCGGCGCTGACGGTCGTGCACCTGACGTGCGCGACACTGTGGTCGGGCGGTCTGCTGCACACACTGCGGACGCTGCGCCGGTGGGGGCCCTCCGAGACGGGCGCGGCCCTGCTGGGGCTCTACGCGCGTGTGGCGGCCGTTCTGCTCGCCGCCATCACCGCGACCGGGGTGTGGAGTTCGCTGCGCCGCATGCCGTCGCACACCATCCTGGACCAGCTGACGACGACGGCGTACGGGCGCACCCTGCTCGCCAAGGTGATCCTCGTGGCCACCGTCGCCCTGCTCGCCCTGTGGGCCCGGATCCGGCTGCGGCGCGCCGCCGACCCGCTGACCGCCTGCTCCCCCGCACGCCTGGAGGTCGCCGCCCTGGGCGTGGTGGTCCTGGTGTCGGGGCTGCTGACGGCGCTGCCGCTGCCGATCCGCTGGTCGTGACGGTCAGTCGTTGGTGACGAGCACCTTGAGGGCCGTACGCTCGTCCATGGCCTTGTAGCCGTCGGGGACGCCCTCCAGACCGACCGTCAGGTCGAAGACCGGTGAGGCGTCGACGGTGCCGTCCAGGACGTCGGGCAGGAGTTCCGGGATGTAGGCGCGGACCGGTGCGACGCCACCGCGCAGTGCGATGTTCCGGTCGAACATGACGCCGAGGTCGACACCGGTGCCGCTGCCGTGCGGCACGCCGACGAAGCCGATCGCGCCGCCGTCGCGGGTGATGTGGACCGCCGTGCGCATGGACTGTTCCGTGCCGACGGCTTCGACGACGGCGTGTGCGCCCTGTCCGCGGGTGAGTTCGCGTACGGCCTCGACGGCGGCGTCGCCGCGTTCGGCGACGACGTCGGTGGCACCGAAGCGGCGTGCGATGTCGGTGCGGGCCTGGTGGCGGCCGAGAGTGATGATCCGCTCCGCGCCCAGCCGCCTGGCGGCGAGCACCGCGCACAGGCCGACGGCTCCGTCACCCACGACGGCGACCGTGGCTCCCGGGCGGGCGCCCGCGCCGAGGGCCGCGTGATGGCCGGTGCCGAGCACGTCCGACAGGGTCAGCAGGGCGGACAGCAGGTGGTCGTCGGAGGCCGCGTCCTTGGGGAGTTGCACAAGGGTGCCGTCGGCGAACGGCACGCGCACGGCCTCGCCCTGGCCGCCGTCGTGTCCGACGGAGCCCCAGAAGCCTCCGTGCTCGCAGGAGGTGGTGAGCCCCTCGCGGCAGTAGTCGCAGCTGCCGTCGGACCACATGAAGGGCGCGACGACGAGGTCACCTCGCCTGATGTTCGAGACCTCGCTGCCGGTCTCCTCCACGACGCCGAGGAACTCGTGCCCGATGCGCTGCCCCGGCTCCCGGGCCGCCTCGCCGCGGTACGCCCACAGGTCGCTGCCGCAGATACAGGCGCGCAGCACCCGCACCACGGCGTCGGTGGGCAGCTGCACCACGGGCTCGGGCACGTCCTCCACGCGCATGTCGTACGGGGCGTGGATGGTGGTGGCGCGCATGGCGAGGGTCCTTCTCGTGCGGTGTCATGGGTGCGCTCGGGGGGTGGTCGGGCGCACTTCACGGTACGCCGCCGCGGACGCCCGCCGCTCGCCGAGGGCGGCGCCGACCAGCGAGAATTCGGGCCTGCTAGACCCCGGCCGCCCCCAGGAGCGTCCCGGCCGCGTAGGTGACGCCCATGGCCAGCGCTCCGCCCGCGACGTTGCGCAGTACGGCCGGCCCGGGCCGGGCGCCGCCGAGGCGTGCGCTGGTCCAGCCGGTGAGGACGAGGGCGGCCAGGACGCAGACCACGGTGACCGGGAGCCGCCAGTGAACGGGCGGCAGGACGATCGCCAGCAGCGGCAGGAGCGCGCCGACGGTGAACGCGAGGAAGCTCGCCCACGCCGCGTGCCAGGGATTGGTCAGCTCGTCGGGGTCGATGCCGAGCTCCACACGCGCGTGCGCCCTGAGTGCGTCCCGTTCGGTGAGCTGCTCGGCCGCCTCCCTGGCCACCTCGTGGGACATGCCGCGCTCCTGCAGCAGCCCGGTGAGTTCCTCCAGCTCGGCCTCGGGCTGTTCGCGCAACTCCCGCCGTTCCAGGGCGAGTGCGGCCATCTCGGAGTCCCGCTGGGTGGAGACCGACACGTACTCCCCGGCGGCCATCGACATCGACCCGGCCAGCAGGCCCGCGAGACCGGCGGTGAGCAGGGCCGAGCGGTGGTCCGTCGCGCCGGCCACACCGACGACGAGCCCCGCGGTGGAGACAATGCCGTCGTTCGCGCCCAGCACGGCCGCGCGCAGCCAGTTCAGCCGCTCACCCAGTGCGCCCCCGTGGGCCTCGCCGGCGTGCGTTGGTTCCGTCACACCGGGAGGATCCCACCGCGGGGGTCACCACACCCGTACCGACGCTCCCCGGGCGAACGCCGGGCTCGTGGCGTCCGCCGGCGGTTCGGTGAGCGGCTCGGCCAACTCGGGCACCGTCGGCCCCACCTTCGCCGCGATCGGATCCAGCAGGTCCAGGTCGAAGCCGTACAGGCGGGCCGCGTTGCCCCCGACCACGGCGGCGACCTCGTCGCGCGGCACACCCGCGTAGGCGATGCGCAGGCCCTCCCTGGAGTACGGGCGGGTCCCCTCGTCGTGCGGATGGTCGCTGCCCCACATGATCTTGTCCACGCCGATGCGGTCGCGCAGCGGCACCTCGTGGGGGCACATGAAGCTGGCGCCGACGAAGCAGTTGTCGCGGCACACCTCGGAGGGCGGCTTGCCCATGCGGGCGGCGAGGCCCGCGCCGAACCGGGACTCGGCGGTGGTCACCCTGGTCGCGGCCGCGACCGGGCGGCCGTGGTGGTAGTCCAGCATGTCGAGCACCCCGGGGATCCAGCCCGAGCCCTGTTCGGTCAGCACCCGCTTCAGCTCGGGGTGGCGGCGGAAGGCGCCGCCGAAGACCAGGTGCCACAGGGCGCGATGGGCGAACCAGGTCGCCTCGACCATGAACACGGCGCGGGCGGCCGGTTCGTCGCCGAGCGGCGGGGAGGCCGAGCCGCCGTGGTGGTTCACCGGGACGCCGAGTTCCGCGCAGACGGCCCAGACGGGGTCGTACGACTGCGAGTACAGCTCCGGCAGGCCCGAACCCGGGTGCGTCGTCACCGGCATCCCCCAGTCGGCCGCGGCCGCCCACACGGGGTCGTAACGGCGGTCGTGGTACGGGGCTCCCTGTCACCCCACAGGGAGGGGATCAGCAGGGCGTCGAGCCCGGACTCCCTGGCGCGGTGGATCTCGGCGACCACCTTCGGCACCTCGGCGGTGATCGGCAACAGGGCCACCCCGCAGTGCCGTTCGGGGTACTCCGACACGAAGGCGGCAAGCCAGCGGTTGTGCGGCTGTCCACGGCGTCGGCGTCCGGGAACACCACCTCGGCCGCGACTCCGTCGCCGTCGAGCTCCTTGAGCCGCCGGGCGGTGTCCCAACCGCCGCGCAGGCCTTCCTCGTTGTCCTGGAACCACTTGGCCGCGAAGGTCTCGTTGCGGATGCCGAGCCGCGCCATCTCCGCGCGGCGGCGATCTCCGCCTCGGTCCGCGCCCCGTGCCGTACGCGTGCCATAGCCGTACCGCCCTTCCGTCGACCGTCACACGCCGGGCGGGCGGCACGGTCGTACCGGCTGCCGAACAGGTCCATAGCCGGGGGCACAGACATTCGCGCCATTCGCGGCACTCGAACAGACCGGCGGGGAAGGCCACCTGACGGACAGGACTGTCAGTGCCGGGCCGTATCCTCAGGGACCATGCTCGAAGACCTTCCGACCGCAGCGTCCTCCCCCACAGCGTGGCCGGCCGCGTATCCGCAGGGATACGCGGTCGTTGACGTGGAGACCACCGGCCTGGCCCGGGACGACCGGATAATCTCCGCGGCCGTCTACCGGCTGGACGCGCGCGGCGAGGTCGAGGACCACTGGTACACGATGGTCAACCCGGAGCGGGACCCGGGGCCGGTGTGGATCCACGGTCTGACGAGCGAGGCGCTCGAGGGCGCGCCCCTCTTCCAGGACATCGCCGAGGAGTTCGCGACCCGGCTCGAGGGCCGGGTGCTCGTCGCGCACAACGCGGTCTTCGACTGGCAGATGATCGCCCGGGAGTACGCGCGTGCGCAGCGCGAGGCGCCGGTGCGGCAGCGGCTGTGCACCATCGCGCTCTCCAAGGAGCTCGGTCTGCCGCTGCCCAACCACAAGCTGGAGTCGCTGGCCGCCCACTTCGGTGTCGTGCAGCAGCGTGCGCACCACGCGCTGGACGACGCGCGGGTGCTGGCGGAGGCGTTCCGGCCGAGTCTGCGTGCCGCCGCGGCCGGAGGCGTACGGCTGCCGCTGCACGAGTGCCGACCGCTGACGGAGTGGGCGGACCGGCCCGTGCCCCGGATCGGCCAGCAGAGCGGGGGCTACGGCAGCTATCGGCCGAGCAGTTGGCGCCCCTCCCGCAAAAGGCCCGTATGCCCGTATCCCAACCCAGGTCGTTACGAAGACGGCAAACCACTCAAGCAGGGCATGCGGATCGCCTTCTCCGGGGACACCTCCGTCGAGCGGGAGCTGCTGGAGGACCGTGCGGTCGAGGCGGGGCTGCATGTCGCGACGAGCCTGTCCCGGCTGACCAGCCTGCTCGTCACGAATGACCCGGACTCGGGCACGTCGAAGGTGGTCAAGGCCCGCCAGTACGGGACACCGGTGGTGGACGAGGCGGCGTTCGGCCAGCTGCTGAGGGATGTGGAGCCCGCGGACGGATGACCCGTACGGACGGGTGATTGCCGTGCGACTCGCCCGCCGCCCGCTCGCCCGCGCGGCGGCGACGGCTCACCCTGTGGCGCATGGCGACCTGTGAAGTATGTGGCAATGACTACGGAATGACCTTCGAGGTGCATGCGCAGGGAGCGGTGCACGTCTTCGACTGCTTCTCCTGTGCGATCCACCGCATGGCACCCGTGTGCGAGCACTGTCGTGTGCAGATCATCGGGCAGGGGGTCGAGGTCGACGGCCAGTGGTTCTGCGGAGCGCACTGCGCCCGCGAGGAGGGCAAGGTGGGCATCGTCGACAAGGTGTGACCCGCCACCCGCCCGAAAGCACCCCACGACCGAGTTGTACGGTCGTGGGGTGTACCGCTTCCTGTTGTCCCGGCAGTGGGTGATTCTCACCCTGATCGCCCTCCTCCTGATCCCCACGATGATCAGGCTGGGCATCTGGCAGAAGCACCGCTACGAGATGCGCACCGCCCGCAACGACCTGGTCTCCGCGGCGCTGCACGCCAAGCCGGTCCCCGTGGAGCGGCTCACCTCCCCCGGGCACGCGGTCACCAGCGCCGACAAGTACCGCACCGTCACCGCGACGGGCACCTTCGACACCGCCCGCGAGGAAGTCGTCAGGCGCCGCACCAACTCCGACGACGAGGTCGGCTTCCATGTCCTGACCCCGTTCGTCCTGACGGACGGCAAGGTGGTGCTGGTCAACCGCGGCTGGATCCCGGCGAACGGGGCGCAGACCACCTTCCCGAAGATCCCCGCACCGCCCGCCGGCAAGGTCACCATCCAGGGGCGGCTGAAGGCCGACGAGACGACCGCGGCGAGCGGCATCAAGGAGATCAAGGGGCTGCCGGACCGGCAGGTCATGCTGATCAACAGCGAGGAGCAGGCCCGGCGGCTCGGGGCCACGGTCCTCGGCGGCTACATCGAGCAGACGGCGCCGGAGGCGAAGGGCAACAGCCCCGAGCAGATCTCCGACCCCGGCAGCGAGGACGCCCCGCTGAACTACGCGTACATGATCCAGTGGTGGCTGTTCGCCGCCGGGGTCCCGGTGGGCTGGTGGGTGCTGGTACGACGCGAGCGCCGTGACCGGGAGGAAGCGGCCGCCAGGGAGCAGGCGGAGGAAGCGGAACCCGCGGCGGTATAGCCACCCGCCGGTCACTCCCCCGGCCCCACCCCCGGATTGCCCCGGGGTCCTCGCGGGAACCCGCAACTCCGTGCACCCCCGTATCGAGGACTACGCGCTCATCGGCGACGAACAGACCGCGGCCCTGGTCGGCCGGGACGGCTCCGTCGACTGGCTGTGTCTGCCCCGCTTCGACTCACCGGCCTGCTTCGCCAAGCTGCTCGGCGACAAGGAGAACGGCCACTGGCGCATCGCGCCCAAGGGCGCCAAGGGCCCCTGCACCCGCCGCGCCTACCGCCCCGGCACCCTCGTGCTGGACACCGAGTGGGAGACCGACGAGGGCGCGGTGCGCGTCACCGACCTGATGCCGCAGCGCGACCGCGCCCCCGACCTCGTACGCATCGTCGAGGGCCTGCACGGCAAGGTGACCGTCCGCAGCACGCTGCGGCTGCGCTTCGACTACGGCTCGATCGTGCCGTGGATGCGCAGATCCGACGGCAACCGGGTGGCGATCGCCGGCCCGGACTCGGTGTGGCTGCGCACCGAACCCCCGGTGCACACCTGGGGCGAGGACTACGGCACGCACTCGGAGTTCACTGTCAGGAAGGGGGAGAAGGCCGCGTTCGTGCTCACCTGGCACCCCTCACACCACCCCCGCCCGCCCCGGAACGACCCGTACAAGGCACTGCACTCCAGCGTGAAGGACTGGCAGAAGTGGTCCTCCGCATGCCGCTACGACGGTCCCCACCGCGACGCCGTGCTGCGCTCCCTGATCACTCTCAAGGCCCTCACCTACGCGCCGACCGGCGGCATCGTCGCCGCCCCCACCACCTCCCTGCCCGAGGAGCTCGGCGGGGTGCGCAACTGGGACTACCGCTACTGCTGGCTGCGCGACTCGACCCTCACCCTCGGCGCGCTCCTGGCCTGCGGCTACCACAAGGAGGCCGAGGCGTGGCGGAACTGGCTGCTGCGCGCGGTCGCGGGCGACCCGGCCGACCTGCAGATCATGTACGGCCTGGCGGGCGAGCGGCGGCTGCCCGAGTTCGAGCTGTCGTGGCTGTCCGGCTTCGCGGGTTCGACGCCCGTACGGATCGGCAACGAGGCCGTGAACCAGCTGCAGTTGGACGTGTACGGCGAAGTGCTGGACTCGCTGTGGCTGGCCTGGAAATCGGGCCTGTCCGTCAAGCCGCACATGTGGGAGATCCAGGCCTCCCTGATGGACTGGCTGCACGCCGAGTGGCGGAAGCCCGACGAGGGGCTGTGGGAGGTGCGCGGCGGCCGGCGCCACTTCGTCCACTCCAAGATCATGGCGTGGGTGGCCGCCGACCGTGCCGTGCGCACGCTGGAGGAGAACCCGAAGCTGCACGGCGACCTGGACGGCTGGCGCGCGCTGCGCGACGAGGTGCACCGCGAGGTGTGCGAGAAGGGCTTCGACGCCGAGCGGAACACGTTCACGCAGTCCTACGGCTCCCGCGAACTCGACGCCGCCCTGCTGCTCATCCCGCGCGTCGGATTCCTGCCGCCGGACGACCCGCGGGTGGCCGGCACCATCGACGCGATCCGCGAGGAGCTGGGCCACGGCGGCTTCCTGCGCCGCTACAGCACCGACGAGACGACGGTCGACGGGCTGCCCGGCGACGAGGGCACCTTCCTGGTGTGCTCGTTCTGGCTCGCGGACGCCCTGCACATGACGGGCCGCAAGAAGGAGGCACGGGAGCTGTTCGAACGGCTGGTGGGGCTCACCAACGACGTGGGCCTGCTCTCCGAGGAGTACGACCCCGTCGCCGACCGCCAGCTCGGCAACTTCCCGCAGGCCTTCAGCCACGTCGGCCTGGTGAACACCGCCCTCGCCCTGTTCGGGGACGACGAGGCAGGATAGGGGCCATGGATCTTGGACTGAAGGACCGGGTGTACGTCGTCACCGGGGCCACGCGGGGCCTCGGCAACGCCGCCGCGCGTGAGCTCGTCGCGGACGGCGCGAAGGTGGTCGTGACGGGGCGGGACGAGGCGCGTGCGCTCGCCGCGGCGGAGAAGCTGGGACCGAACGCTGTCGGGCTGGCCGTCGACAACGCCGATCCGGAGGCACCGGCGCGGCTGATCGCGGCGGCGCGTGAGCGGTTCGGGGGGTTCGACGGGATTCTCGTGAGTGTGGGTGGGCCGGCGCCGGGGTTCGTCGCCGACACCACGGACGAGCAGTGGCGGGCGGCCTTCGACTCGGTGTTCCTGGGAGCGGTACGGCTGGCTCGCGCGGCGGCTGGTGAGCTGGAGGCCGGGGGTGTCATCGGGTTCGTGCTGTCCGGGTCGGTGCACGAGCCGATTCCGGGGCTGACGATTTCCAACGGGCTTCGACCGGGACTCGCCGGGTTCGCCAAGTCGATCGCCGACGAGCTGGGCCCGCGCGGAATTCGGGTCGTGGGTCTGCTGCCCTCGCGTATCGACACCGACCGGGTGCGCGAGCTGGACGGACTGTCCGCGGACCCCGAGGCCACCCGGGCCGCCAACGAATCCCGTATTCCGCTGCGGCGTTACGGCACGCCGGAGGAGTTCGGTCGTACGGCTGCCTTCCTGTTGTCCCCGGCGGCTTCCTATCTGACGGGAATCATGGTCCCGGTCGACGGCGGAATGCGCCACGGATTCTGAGAGCCGTCCAAGGACCGAGGCCCCAGCGGGATCAACTCACCCTTTCCGCACGGTGTTTGACGCCCTTCATCCGCACCTCCGCGGGGAATGCGGCAAGACCCGCGGAATTGCGTGCGTGCGTCAGGGCGCGGGTCGTGAGGTCGTCCAGAGCCGTTCCCGGGTCCACATGCGGTTCCAGGTGGAGCCGCACGCGCGCCTCGGGGGCGGTGCGGCGGCCGGTCAGCCGGACATGGGCATGCGCCACACCCTCCAGGCCGCCCGCCTCGCTCGCCAGGACGCCTTCCAGGGCCCGGCCCCGCAACAGCGCGCCCTCGCCGTCACCGGTGTCCACCAGGACCTCGGCGAGGCGGCGCCGGCGCAGGACCGCAGTCAGCCACCACAGGGCGAGCAGCACCAGGACGGCCAGTGCGGCGATGACGGTGGGCCACCACCAGCCGGAGCCCTGCCAGCGGGTGCGTTCGGCGTCGCTGAGCAGGACGTCGTGCCGGCCGTCGTGGATCCACCAGGACGGTGGCGGAGCGCCCAGCCCGACGGCCAGGACCGAGCCGCCCACCACCAGCAGGACGAGTCCGACGATCCCGATCAGTACCCGGTTGACGATCCTGAGCATCGCCCTCACCCCTTCCGTCCGGGACGCCGTACGTGCACGGACAGCGCGGGCGGGTGCGTCAGCCCCAGGCCGCTGATCGCGTCGTCGAGCGTGGCGTTCAGGTCGGCGCGTACGTCGCCCAGTTCGCGGAAGTGCGAGAGGGCGTACACGTCGGCGCGGGCGCGGCGCATCCGGACCCGTACCGACTGGACGCCGGCGACCTCCATGGCGCGGTCGCGCAGCACGAAGGCGGCCGCCTCGCGGTGCAGTCCGGCCCGGACGTCGGCGTGGGTGCGCCGCATGGGCAGGACCCCGCGCAGACCGGGCGTGGCCGCCAGCACGAGCAGCCAGAGGCCGAGGACGGCGGCGACGCCGGCGCCGACGAGCACCCAGGTGTCGTCGAGGTGGCGCTCTGCGAGCTGACGGGCGAGTTCGCGGCGCCAGGCCATCGCGGGCCGGTGCGCCCGTACGGCCGCGATGTCGTACAGGAACAGGCCCGCGGCCGCCAGGACCAGCAGCGCCACGATGCCCGCGGGAATGCGGCGCGCCGACCAGAAGCGGCCCTGATCGCCGTCGTGTCCGGACGGCGGAGGCCCGTAGGCCGGTTCGTCGGCGGGTGCCTTCTCGATGACCGGCAGTCGTTGTGTGGTGCCCTCAAAGCCCTGGGGCTCGCTCATCGCGTCCTCCCCTGTGCCACGCCGTGTGCCGAAGTCAGATGCAGCCGCTCCACGTGGACGGCGACCTCCGGCACCTCCATGCCCACCAACGCGCCTACCCGCGAAGCGACATGTCGACGCACATCCGCGCACCGGGCACCGATGTCGCAGGGGTAGTCGAGTTCGATGTGGACGCGCACATGTGCGGTTTCATGGTGGACGACGACGGTGGCGTGCGGGGGTGAGCTGTCCTCGGTCCGGTCGCTGAGGGCCTCCCTGGCCGCCTGGGAGGCGATCTTGGCGACCACCCGGTCGGCGATCCTGGTGGCCCCGCGCTCGCCAGGCGCGACGGTGGCCGTGGATCTGCGCAGCTCACCGACACCGTCGCTCACCGTGCTCACCGACGGCGGTCGTCACGCGTACGGAAGAACTCGCCGATCTCCAGATCCCCCTCCAGGAACCGGCCGACGACGTACCCGATGGCGCCCAGGGCGGCCACCAGCAGGAAGGCGCCGAAGCCGCCGAAGTATCCGGCGAAGCCCAGCGCCATTCCGGCGATCATGCCGACCACGGCCCTGCTCATCGTGCGCTCCCCTCAGTGGTGCGGTTGTCCGGTTCGGTGGTGCGGTCGTCCGGGCCGGCCGGTCACTGGATCCGGGGCTCCGGCTCCTCGTCCTCTTCCTCCGGCAGCTTCACATCGCTCACCGCGATGTTGACCTCGACGACCTCGAGGCCGGCCATCCGCTCCACCGCCGCGATGACGTTCTCCCGGACCGCGTGGGCGACATCGGAGATCGAGACCCCGTAGTCGACGACGATCTCCAGGTCCAGTGCCGTCTGCACCTCGCCCACCTCGGCCTTGACACCCCGCGTCACGGACTTCGAGCCGCCCGGGACCCGGTCGCGCACGGCCCCGAAGGTGCGGCTGAGCCCGCTGCCGAGGGCATGCACGCCGACCACGTCCCGCGCGGCCAGTCCGGCGATCTTCTCCACGACCCCGTCGGCGATGGTCGTCCGCCCCCGGGTGGCGGGGTCTCCTCCGCCGCGCCGCGTCGGCTGCGCCTTGCGCAGCGTCGAGGGGTCCGCGGCCTCGCTCGTTCCTTGGGGGTTCCTCGTCCGGTTCTGCTCCGTCATGTCCGTCATCGCCGCACGTCCCTTTCGGTCGTCGTCCTATGACCACGGTAAGTGGGGTTACGCCACCGCGCGCCGGGGATGCGGCAGGCTGGAGGAATGACGACGGAACGGTGGGCGCAGACCGTACGGCACCAGTTGGGCCTGGGCAGGCTCCTGCCGCTGGGCGGGCCGCACGACGGCGCGTGGATCTCGCAGGAGGCGGCCGAGGCGGTGCTCCGGCGCGCGGCCGGGGAACTGCGCGGGGTACGGCTGGACGCGCTCCGTATCGCGCTCGCCGACCCGGACACCGCTCACGACCCCGCCGTACCGCCACCGCCGAGCGCCCTGCCGCCCGGGCCGCTGCGCGTGACGGCGGACTTCGCCACGACGGCGTCCGAGCCGCTGCCGGCGAGGGCGGCCCTCGTACGTACGACGCTGGCAGCCGCGGCGACGGAGCTGCTCGGCCTGGCGCTGGCCGAGGTGGACCTGCGGGTCACGGCCCTGCTGGACGAGGAACCGGAACCCGCCCCCGTACGAGCCCCGGAGCCGCCACGCGCCGCGGAGCCCGACGACGCGGACGAGCTGCGGGTGGCGTCCGCCGCCCTGATGGTCCCGGGGGTCGCCCATCTGACAGGGGGCCTGGGCCGGGCGGCGGTGCACCTCACGGACCTCGAGGAGGAGGGCAGCCTGCCGCACCGCCACGCGCGCGTGGAACTCGCGGTGAGCGCGAACCACCGGGCGGCGGACGTGGCCCGCGAGGTCCGTGCGGCGGTCGCGGAGTCGCTACCGGATCACCCGACGGTGGCGGTGCTGGTAACGGCGGTCGGCTGACGCGCCCCCAAGGGGCGCGGGGCCGTATCGACATGCGGCTCCGCCGCGGGGCGCGACCAGCCACGACGCCGCAGGCAAAAGACCCCGCACCGCCGGAGGGTCACTCGCCGAGGCCGGCGAGGTCCCGCAACCGCCGCGCCTGCGCAGCCCGCTCAGCCGCACGCTGCTCGTCGTAGGACCGCCCCGACGCCCCCCGGATCAGCGCCTTGGTCTCGATCACGGCGTCCCGCGGCGCAGCCAGAATCGCCGACGCCAGATCCCGCACCGCACCGTCGAGCTGATCGCCCGGCACCGCGATGTTGGCGAGGCCCGTACTGACGGCCTCCTCGGCCAGGACGGCACGCCCGGTCGCACAGATCTCCAGCGCGCGGGCATAGCCGACCAGCCCCACCAGCGGATGCGTCCCGGTCAGGTCCGGCACCAGCCCGAGGCTGGTCTCGCGCATGGCGAACTGCACGTCGTCGGCGACGACGCGCAGGTCACAGGCGAGCGCGAGCTGGAAGCCCGCACCGATGGCGTGGCCCTGGACGGCGGCGATGGACACGAGGTCGCTCCGCCGCCACCAGGTGAAGCCGGCCTGGAACTCGGCGATGCTCGCGTCGAGTTCACCGTCGCTGCTGCGCGCGAGGTCGATGAACGTCGGCTCGCCCTCGATTCCCTCGGGCGTGAACATCTGCCGGTCGAGCCCGGCCGAGAAGGACTGCCCCTCGGCGCGCAGCACGACGACGCGGACGGACCCCGGCAGGACCCGCCCGGCCTCGGCGAGCGCACGCCACATCGCGGGGCTCTGCGCGTTGCGCTTGGCCGGGTTGGTCAGCGTCACCGTGGCGATCGCGTCGTCGACGGTGAGCCGTACGCCGTCCTTGTCGAGTACCGGACCGAGGTCCTGGGCGGGCGAAGCCATGGAGTGCCTCCGATGAGTGCGGTCAGCAGAGCAAGCTAAAGCGCAAAGCTAAGTGACTGCACAGTAACCACCCGGCCGATCTGCCGACCGACCGGGTGGCCACCATCGAAGCCGATGGGCCGCCCGGGATCAGGACGAGGCGGCCTTCTTGCCCCGCGTCGCCCCGCCACGCCCACGGAGCGTGACGCCCGACTCACTGAGCATCCGGTGCACAAAGCCATACGAGCGGCCGGTTTCCTCGGCCAGCGCCCGAATGCTCGCACCGGAGTCGTACTTCTTCTTCAGGTCTGCCGCGAGCTTGTCGCGCGCGGCGCCGGTTACCCGGCTGCCCTTCTTCAGAGTCTCGGCCACCCGTGCCTCCTCATGGGAAGTGCGCTCTGGTCCCCTCATGATCACCCCTCCGGGCTTTCATGGCCACCCATTCGGCAAGGTCCGTGAGACAGGGTTTTGACGACAGGAGCGCATCCCCACAAGCGGAATCAGTAATTCCTCCCGGCTGCGTTCGTACCGCCGAACGGGTTCTTTTATGAAGTGCCAGGTCAGAGACGTACGACGGCCGAGCCCTTGTCGATAAAGGGCTCGGCCGCGAAATGGATGTAGGACACACCTCGGTACGAGGAGATCTCACACAGATGATGGATCACGGATCGGCCGAATGATCCATACGCTGTGGATCACCCCTTCGATCAAGCTGTGCTGACGCTCCGGCCCGCTCAGGCGAGGGCGACCAGGTCCGCGTAGTCCGCGCCCCACAGGTCCTCGACGCCGTCCGGCAGCAGGATGATCCGCTCGGGCTGCAGCGCCTCGACCGCGCCCTCGTCGTGGGTGACCAGGACGACCGCGCCCTTGTAGGTGCGCAGGGCGCCGAGGATCTCCTCGCGGCTGGCGGGGTCGAGGTTGTTGGTCGGCTCGTCCAGCAGCAGCACGTTCGCGGAGGAGACGACCAGCGTCGCGAGGGCCAGGCGGGTCTTCTCACCGCCGGAGAGGACACCGGCCGGCTTGTCGACGTCGTCGCCGGAGAACAGGAACGAGCCGAGCACCTTGCGGACCTCGACGAGGTCCAGGTCGGGCGCGGAGGAGCGCATGTTCTCCAGGACCGAGCGCTCCGGGTCGAGGGTCTCGTGCTCCTGCGCGTAGTAGCCCAGCTTGAGGCCGTGGCCCTGGACGACCTCGCCGGTGTCGGGCTTCTCGACGCCGCCGAGCAGGCGGAGCAGGGTCGTCTTGCCGGCGCCGTTGAGGCCGAGGATGACGACGCGGGAGCCCTTGTCGATGGCCAGGTCGACGTCGGTGAAGATCTCCAGCGAGCCGTACGACTTCGACAGTCCCTCGGCGGTGAGCGGTGTCTTGCCGCAGGGCGCGGGCTCGGGGAAGCGCAGCTTGGCGACCTTGTCGCTCTGGCGCACCGCCTCCAGGCCGGAGAGCAGCTTGTCCGCGCGCCGGGCCATGTTCTGCGCGGCGACCGTCTTGGTGGCCTTGGCGCGCATCTTGTCGGCCTGCGAATGCAGGGCGGCGGCCTTCTTCTCGGCGTTGGCCCGCTCGCGCTTGCGGCGCTTCTCGTCGGCCTCGCGCTGCTGCTGGTAGAGCTTCCAGCCCATGTTGTAGATGTCGATCTGGGCGCGGTTGGCGTCCAGGTAGAACACCTTGTTGACGACCGTCTCGACCAGGTCGACGTCGTGGGAGATCACGATGAAGCCGCCGCGGTAGGTCTTCAGGTAGTCCCGCAGCCAGACGATCGAGTCCGCGTCGAGGTGGTTGGTCGGCTCGTCCAGGAGCAGGGTGTCCGCGTCGGAGAACAGGATGCGGGCCAGTTCGATACGGCGGCGCTGACCGCCGGAGAGCGTGTGCAGCGGCTGGCCGAGCACCCGGTCGGGCAGGTTGAGCGCGGCCGCGATGGTGGCGGCCTCGGCCTCGGCGGCGTACCCGCCCTTGGTGAGGAACTCGGTCTCCTGGCGCTCGTACTGCTTGAGGGCCTTCTCGCGGGTGGCGCCCTGGCCGTTGGCGATGCGCTGTTCGTTGTCGCGCATCTTGCGGATCAGCACGTCGAGACCGCGGGCCGAGAGGATGCGGTCGCGGGCGAGGATGTCGAGGTCGCCGGTGCGGGGGTCCTGCGGGAGGTAGCCGACCTCGCCGGAGCGGGTGACCGTGCCGCCGGCCGGGATGCCTTCACCGGCCAGGACCTTGGTGAGGGTGGTCTTGCCGGCGCCGTTGCGGCCGACCAGGCCGATGCGGTCGCCCTTGGCGATGCGGAAGGAGGCGGACTCGATGAGGACGCGGGCACCGGCGCGCAGCTCGATACCGGAGGCGGAGATCACGGACAGGCTCCAGGGCAGAAAGGGTTGGCGGGTGGGCGGCTGAGGCGTTCCCGCCGTCTAATGCGCGAGGAGAATGGCCATGGGCCAAGTCTAACGGGGCCGTGCAAGCACTTTTTCTGTGTTCGGGTGTTCGGGCCGCCTGCGGCCCGGGTCGTCGAACGCGATGAGCTGGGACGTCCGTGCCGCCGCCGGGCAGGGCTGGGTGACGATCAGGCGCCGGCGTGACGTACGGCACGTAGGCCATGCGCCGAGCCCCGTGTCATGTGCCGCGATATGCCGTCGTGCGACTGCGGCGCCGTGATGGCTGGGCGCGCCCCGCGGCGGAGCCGCTGATGTCACAGCCCCGCGCCCCTGAAAGCCGCTGCCAGACCGCCCGCCCGAAAGCCCCGCCGGGCCGCCGAGGGCTTCGCCTCCTGCTCAACTACGGCCGGTGTGCACCTGGAAGGCAGCCCGGCGGACCGCCTTCGCCAGGGCCGGGTCCGGGTGGGCCGCCGCGAGGGCGACGAGGACCTGGACGGTGCGGGGGTGGCCTACGGCGCGCACCTCTTCCAGGAGCAGGGGGACCGTCGGCTGAACGGCCGACTCGAGGTGGCGTACGAGCATCGGGGCCTCGCCGTGGTCGGCGACCGCGGCGGCGGTGTCGACCCACAGCCAGGTGGCCTCCTCGCGGGTGAGGACCTCGTGGGCGTCCTCGGGGTCGATGCCGTCGTGCTCGGCCAGCCACAGCAGGGCGTACGGGCGCAGGGTCGGCTCCTCGGCCACCGAGCGGACGTCGGGCTCGGCGGGGGCGCCGACCACGCGCAGGGCCTCGAAGGCGAGGCCGCGCAGCAGGGCGTCGTCCCCGCGGGCGGCGGCGATGAGTTCGGTGACGGCGCTGCCGACGGGGCGGGCGGCGAGCCAGGCGCGGTATTCGGCGCGGGCGGCGTTGGGGCGCAGCTGGGCGCAGCCGCGGAGCATCTCGTCGGCGGCGACCTCGATGTTGCCTGCGGGGCTCTGCGCGGCGACGCAGATCTGCTCCAGTTTGACCCAGACGGCCCAGCTGCCGAGCGGGGTGAGGGTGGCCTGTCCGCCGCCGTAGGTGAGGGCGCCGACGGAGGCGAGGGCGTGCAGGGCCCAGTCGAGGAGGGGCGCGAGCGGGGCGTCGAGGGCCTCGGGCTGCTCGGCGGGCTCGGGCTGCGGGCCGTAGGGGATCTCGCAGCGCTCGGTGCGCAGCTCGGTGACCCGCTGCTCCAGGAGGTCGAGGAGCTGGTCGACCGGGACGGGCCCGGCGGACAGCTGGAGGAAGGAGAGCACCTGGGGCATGGCCGAGACGACCTCGGCGACGGCGGCGGGCTCGTGGTCCGCGGGCTCGCCGTGGGCGAGGGACCAGGCGTCGAAGAGGGCGACCCAGCCGCGCAGGACGGCGCTGTCGTCGCGGTTCCAGGCGCGCAGTCGCCAGCCGGGGCGGGCGCTGTCGCCGTGCACCTCGACGAGGCCGGCGAGGCGGGCGGTGTCCCAGTCGGCGCGGACCTGAGCCACGGTCAGGCCGAGGTCCCGCGCGGCCCGTTCCGCGGTCGCGTCGGCGAGGGTGGCCTTGCCGTCGGCGGTCGCGCCGTCGCTGCCCGGGCCGAGCGCGGCGTCGGCCCAGCGGGCGACGCGGGCCGCGGCGGCCAGCTGGGAGCGAGCCATTCTGGCCAGCTCCGCGGGTGCCGGTGTGCCCTCCGGGGGGCGGGGCGCGGCGCGGCGCGGGCGGCGCTGGTTCACGGCTCTGGGGGCGGCGGACAGGGATCGCGGGCCGACGAGTCGAAGCCTGGAGTCGCGCGGGATACGGGACGTCACGGGTGCAGTCTTCCGGTTGACGGTCCGAAAACCCAAACGGAATGTCACCGCCGGTGCCGGGACTGGCCAACGCACGGGGACCGGCGAGCGGCTCGGGGACGGGAACAGGCCAGTGGTACGGCCTTAAACGGAATCGTCTCGACTGTTCAGCTCCGCTCCGGCCCGGCGCCGTGGGCGGGGGTGCCGGACGGGGTCGCACGAGCGGGGTGAGACACCGGCAGAGAGGACCCCGCGGGCGGGGCGGGGGGGCCGGCGGAGCGGGTGCGCGAGCCGGGCGAGACACCGGCAGAGAGGACCCCGCGGGCGGGGCGGGGGGCCGGCGGAGCGGGTGCGCGAGCCGGGTGAGGTCCGGGTCGGAAGAGGCGCGGGAACGGGGGGCCGGCGGAAGCGGTCACATCAGCGGGGTCAGAAAGCGGCGCAAGGCTTCTTCGTAGGCTTCCGGGTCCGCGTTCCACATCGCCGAGTGCGGGGCGTTCGGGACCGTGCGCAAGGCAATCAGACGGGGACGGGCATGGGCGAGACGGCGGGAGTACTCCCAGGGGGCGAGGGTGTCCTCCGGGCCGTGGAATATCAGCGTCGGCACGCTGAGCTGCCCGGCCTCGGTGGTGCGCTCGCGCTCCATGCCGGTACGTCCCTGGGCGGCCCGGACGGCGAGCGGCAGCAGCGCGCCCGGTGTGCGGCGGGCGGCGGCGAGGGCGCGCAGGGTGGTGGCCCAGCTGAGCACCGGGGAGTCCAGGACCAGTCCGGAGATGCTGTCGCGCAGTCCGGAGTGGGCGGCGGCGCGCAGTGCCATGGTGGCGCCGGTCGACCAGCCGTGCAGGACGACCTGTCTGGCGCCGTGGCTGACGGCGTGCCGGATCGCCGCGTCCACGTCGCGCCACTCCGTCTCGCCGAGGTGGCCGAGGCCGTCGGGGGAGCGGGGTGCGCCGGGGTCGCCGCGGTAGGCGAGGGCCAGCACCGGGAAGCGCTGGCGGTGCAGGAACTCCATGATGTTCATGGCGAGTTCGCGGGTGGCTCCCAGACCGTGCACGGCGATCACCCAGGTGTCCCGCACTCCGGGCACGAACCAGGCGGGCAGGGAGCCGAGTTCGCCGGGGATGTCCACGTCGGTGTGGGGCAGGCCGAGGGCGCTGCCCGGATCGCCGGTGTGCACGTTCGGGGTCAGCCAGACCTTGTCGCCGGGCTCCAGGGTGCCGTGGGTGACCCGTTCCAGGCGGCGGACGACGGTGTCGGCGGAGTGCGTGGCGGTGGCGAGGACGGGGCCGACGACCGCGTGGGTGCCGTCGCCGGTGAGGCCGTAGGTGCCCGGGCGCATGGCCGCCAGGTCGCGGGTGAGCGCGATCTGCCCGGCGGCCGTGGCGTGCACGGTGAGCTGGGGTTCGGTGGGCAGGGGCCGGCCCGGCGGCGCCTTGAGCGCCGCGTCGCTCGCGAACCGGCCGGCGACCACGCTTGCCGCGCCGGCCGCCAGGGCCACGGTGACGGCTGCGGCCGTCGCTTTGACTGTGCGCACCCGTCCAGTGTCCTGGCGGACCCGGCCACCGGCCAGCGGGAGGACGGCGCGGGGTGATGCGGATTGCGGCAGGGTGTGCCGGCTCGGCCCGGGTGCGGTTTCCCGGGCCTCACCTCCGTTGCCCGTAGCCCCGCAGTTTCTCGCCCGCCTCCGCCACCTGCTCGCGGGACAGCAGCGTCGGGGACATGCCCGGTACCGAGGAGGCCGTCAGCCACAGCCGGCACATCCATTCCAGTTGGGCGGTGCGGTCGTAGGCCTGGTCGAGGGTGCTGCCGTAGGCCATCGTGCCGTGGTTCTGCAGAAGGCAGGCGGTGCGGTCGGCGAGGGCGTGGAGCATGTTCTCGGCCAACTCGTCGCTGCCGTATGTCGCATAGGGGGCAACTCGGACGGGTCCGCCGAGGGCGCCGGCCATGTAGTGGATCGCCGGGAGCTCGGGGACGAGCGTCGAGACGGCCGTCGCGTGCACGGCGTGGGTGTGGACCACGGCGCGGGCGTCGGTGGTCCGGTGGATCGCGAGGTGCATGGGGAGTTCGCTCGTCGGGACGAGCGTGCCGAGCACCTGACGGCCTTCGAGGTCGACGCCGGTCACGTCCTCGGGCGCGAGCCGGTCGTAGGGCACGCCCGAGGGTGTGACCAGCACGGTGTCCCCGACGCGCACCGAAACATTGCCGGAGGTGCCGACGACGAGGCCGTCGGCGACCGTGCGGCGGGCGGTCGCGACGAGCGCCTCCCAAGCGTGCGCCACCTCGGCACTCGGACCCCTCCCCCACCGCTCCGGCACTCCCCGCACGCCTTCTCGCGCATCCCGTTCGCCTCGCTGGTCCCGCCGCTGCTCAGCCATGCCGCGATCCTGCCAGGCACCTCCCCGG
Source organism: Streptomyces sp. NPDC001492 (assembly GCF_053597275.1). Lineage (NCBI taxonomy): Bacteria > Bacillati > Actinomycetota > Actinomycetes > Kitasatosporales > Streptomycetaceae > Streptomyces > Streptomyces sp. NPDC001492. The sequence continues at coordinate 57,703 of NZ_JBSFHW010000033.1, forward strand.
CCCGCCGCGGGGCGGAGGCACTTTAGGGCGGAAGCCACGCCTCCGAAAGACCCCTTATAGGGACATATCCCCCTCTCTCCGTGCTTGGCCTGAGATCACCGGGCATTCGACGACCTTCCAGTAATCTCCCGTTGTTTTGTCGTGCACGTCGCCATTCCGGGGGGAAACATGGCTCGTGATCGCAAACCGCTGCGCCGCCGCACCCGCGTTCTCGCGGTCTCGGTGGCGGCACTCACCGTCACAGGGGCGGCTCTCGCCGGGCTTCCGGCCTCGGCGGCGAGTCTGCCGAAGGGGCACGACGTCTCCTCGCACCAGAAGAACGTCGACTGGTCGAGCGCGAAGGCCAAGGGCGCCAGGTTCGTCTACGTCAAGGCGACCGAGTCCACGAACTACAGCAATCCGTACTTCGGGCAGCAGTACAACGGCGCCCGCAGCGCCGGCATCATCCGCGGCGCGTACCACTTCGCGCTGCCGGACAAGTCGTCGGGCAGGGCGCAGGCGGCGTACTTCGTGAACCACGGCGGCAGGTGGAGTTCGGACGGCTGGACGCTGCCGCCCGCGCTCGACATCGAATACAACCCGTACAGCGCCAAGCACAGGTGCTACGGCCTGAGCAAGGCGCACATGGTCGGCTGGATCAAGTCGTTCAGCGGCGAGGTGAAGCGGCTCACCGGCCGCCATCCCGTGATCTACACGACCACCCACTGGTGGAACACCTGCACGGGCGGAAGCGGCGCGTTCGCGCACGACCACGCGCTGTGGATAGCCCGTCACGGCTCCGGGGCCACGGGTTCTCTCCCGGCCGGCTGGTCGTTCTGGACCTTCTGGCAGTACGACAACGGCGGCAGCCTGCCGGGTGACCAGAATCTCTTCAACGGGTCGCAGACCCAGCTGAGGAAGTTCGCCCGGGGCTACTGACCAAGCGGCGCCGGGGGACCGGGGGTCGCCGGCACGGGGCGGAGCGGCGACCCCCTTATCCAGACATCGTGCGGCCGCCCTCAGTTCATCTTCCGTTCACCCAGGTTGCCTACGGTCAACCGACCGTTGACTTCGAACGATTGCCTGGGTAAATGGAAAACTTCTCGCTGATCCTCGCGATTGTGGTAGTGACCGCACTCGCGTTTGATTTCACGAACGGTTTCCACGACACCGCCAACGCGATGGCCACCACCATCTCGACCGGCGCGCTCAAGCCCAAGGTCGCGGTGGCCATGTCCGCCGTGCTGAACCTTGCGGGTGCCTTCCTCTCCGTGGAGGTCGCCAACACGATCTCCAAGGGTCTCGTCGACGAGACCGGCATACGTCCCGAGGTCATCTTCGCGGCGCTGGTCGGCGCGATCCTCTGGAACCTGCTGACCTGGCTCGTCGGCCTTCCCTCCAGTTCCTCGCACGCCCTGATGGGCGGTCTGATCGGCGCCACCATCGCCTCGGCCGGCATGGGCGCGGTGCACGGTGACGTGCTCGTCACCAAGGTGCTCATCCCGGCGCTCGCCGCCCCGATCGTCGCGGGCCTGGCAGCGCTGCTCGCGACCCGGCTGTCGTACACCGTCGGCAAGAAGGCCGACGGCAAGGCCGCCGAAAAGGGCTACCGCGTCGGCCAGATCGCCTCCGCGGGCCTGGTCTCGCTGGCCCACGGCACCAACGACGCACAGAAGACGATGGGCATCATCACCCTCGCCCTGGTCGCCGGCGGCGCCGTCGCCCCCGACTCCGACCCGCCCACCTGGGTCATCCTCTCCGCGGGCCTCGCCATCGCGCTCGGCACCTGGCTCGGCGGCTGGCGCATCATCCGCACCATGGGCAAGGGACTGACCGAGCTCCAGCCGCAGCAGGGCTTCGCCGCCCAGACCAGCGCGGCCACGGTCATCCTGGCCTCCTCGCACCTCGGCTTCTCGCTCTCCACCACCCACTCGGTCTCCGGTTCGGTGATGGGTGCGGGCCTCGGCCGCAAGGGCGGCGTGGTCCGCTGGTCGACGGCGACCCGCATGCTCGTGGCCTGGTGCCTGACGCTGCCGGCCGCCGCCCTGGTCGGTGCGGGCGCGGAGTCCGTCACGGATCTCGGCGACTGGGGCACCGCCGTCGTCGCCGTCTTCCTGGTCGTCGCCAGTGCGGCCATCTGGAAGATCTCCCGGCGCGAGGTCGTCGACGCGTCGAACGTCAACGAGACCGACGAACCCGCGGGCGTGGTGACCACGGCGATCGCCGCCGTGACCCCGCCCCCCACGGGCACGGTGACCGAGGGCCTGACGGCCACGATCCCCGCCCCGGCCCCCGTGACCGCCGCCCCCGACCCGGCGACCCCGCCGGCCGCGGCCGTCTGAGCCCGCCCACCGGTACGAAGGAAGAGAAGCAGCATGAAGATCGACTGGGCAGCCCTGGGCTCCGTCTTCGGCGTCAGCCTCGCGGTCACGGTGGGCCTCGTGGCCCTGTTCACCCTCGGCATCATGGGCCTGTCGCGCCGCGAGCGGGCCGTGGCGCAGGGCAACTCGGCGTCCCTCGCGGTGGCCGGCGCGTACGTGGCCTTCGCGGGGTGCGCGGCGGCGGTGGCCTACGGGATCCATCTGGTGATCGCCAAGGCCTGAGGCGGCCGGACCGCCTCCCCACCGTCCCGCGGGGCGAGGAAGCACCCTTTCGTGCTTCCTCGCCCCGCGGGTTTTTCCTGCGCGGATCCGAGCGCCGGGTGTGGGCCTCAGCACACTCCCCCGCCGCAGGTCAACGGCAAGTTGACTGCCGTTCGGGGGCGTGGTGGACTGCCGAGGCCATATACGGCGGCGCGAGAGGAAGCCGGTGCGAGTCCGGCGCGGTCCCGCCACTGTCACCGGGGTAGTAAGCCCCGGGAGCCAGGAACTCTCACCGCCGGTCTCGTCGAACCAGGGCGTGGACACCCTGAGTGAGGACATGTCGCCATGCCAGCCTGCCGTTTGAGGTACAGGACCAGGTCCCTGCCCGACCCCACGGCCGGCTGAGCCGATGCGTGCCGATCGCGTCTTCGCGTACGGCGCCGCCGCCGGCCTCCTCGGTGACCATCTGCTCGGCGATCCGCGCCGTGGACATCCGGTCGCCGTGTTCGGGCGGGCCGCAGGTGCCGTGGAGCGGGTGTTGTGGCGGGACCACCGCGGGTGGGGCGCACTGCACACCGCCGTGTGCGCCGGTGGCGCCATCGCGCTCGGTGTCGTGGCGCAGAGAGCCGTACGTCCGTCCCGTGCCGCCTCCCTCGCGCTGACCGCGGCCGCCACCTGGGCCGTCGTCGGGGGGACTTCGCTCGCGCGCGAGGCCCGTGGCATCGGGCGTGCGCTGGAGACCGGGGACGTCGAGGCCGCCCGGGCCAGGCTGCCGCATCTGTGCGGACGGGATCCGCAGGCCCTGGACGCCGACGGGATCGCGCGGGCGGTGGTGGAGTCCGTCGCCGAGAACACGTCCGACGCCGTCGTGGGGGCGCTGGTGTGGGGGGCCGTGGGCGGGGTGCCGGGGCTGCTCGGGTTCCGGGCCGTCAACACGCTCGACGCCATGGTGGGGCACAAGTCGGCCAGGTACCGGCGGTACGGGTGGGCTTCGGCGCGGCTGGACGACGTGGCGGGGTGGCCGGGGGCCCGTCTGACCGCCGTACTGGCCGCCGTTGCCGGGGGTGACGGCCGGGGGGCCGTACGCGCCTGGCGTTCTGACGCCGCGAAGCATCCGAGTCCCAATGCCGGGCCTGTGGAGGCCTCGTTCGCGGGGGCGCTGGGGGTGCGGCTCGGGGGGACCTTGTCTTACGGGGGGCGGGTCGAGCATCGGCCTGTGCTGAACGCGGAGGGGCGGGCTGTGGAGGCCGGGGACATCGAGCGGGCCGTGCGGTTGTCGCGGCGGGTGGGGTGGCTGGCGTTGGGGGTCAGCGCGGCTGGGGCGGTGCTGCGGGGGCGGGCGGCGAGGCGCCCGGCGGTGGGGGCTGTGCCCACCCTCCCCCACTCTCGGCTTCGCTCGAGCGGGGGGCCCGCCATCGCCCCAGCGGAACGACTGCCCACAGCGGTTGGCGGTGCGTCATGACCGGCGGGGGGCTTCTCGTTGCCGGTACCACCTCCGACGCCGGGAAGAGTGTCGTCACCGCCGGGATCTGTCGTTGGCTCGTGCGGCAGGGGGTCAAGGTGGCGCCCTTCAAGGCGCAGAACATGTCCCTCAATTCGTTTGTGACGCGTGAGGGTGCCGAGATCGGGCGGGCTCAGGCCATGCAGGCGCAGGCCTGCCGGGTCGAGCCGACCGCGCTGATGAACCCCGTGCTGCTCAAGCCCGGTGGCGAGCAGAGCAGCCAGGTCGTGCTGATGGGCAAGCCCGTCGGCGAGCTGAGTGCGCGCGGGTATCACGGTGGGCGGCAGCAGCAGCTTCTGGGGACCGTGCTCGACTGCCTGGCCGAGTTGCGGGGCACGTATGACGCCGTGATCTGTGAGGGGGCGGGTTCTCCCGCCGAGATCAACCTGCGCCGGACCGACATCGTGAACATGGGGATCGCCCGTAACGCGCGGCTTCCCGTGCTCGTGGTCGGTGACATCGACCGCGGTGGGGTCTTCGCCTCCTTCTTCGGGACCGTCGCCCTGCTCTCGCCCGAGGACCAGGAACTCGTCGCCGGGTTCCTCGTCAACAAGTTCCGCGGGGACGTCAGCCTTCTGGAGCCCGGCCTCGACATGCTGCGCGGCCTCACCGGACGGCACACCTACGGCGTCCTGCCGTTCCAGCACGGCCTCGGCATCGACGAGGAGGACGGACTGCGGGTCTCCCTTCGGGGGACGGTGCGGGAGTCGAACGTCGCGCCGCCCGTCGACGAGGACGTGCTGCGGGTCGCCGTGTGCGCGATCCCGCTCATGTCCAACTTCACCGACGTGGACGCCCTGGCCGCCGAACCGGGCGTCGTGGTGCGGTTCGTGGACCGGCCGGAGGAGCTCGCCGACGCCGACCTCGTCGTCGTTCCGGGGACCCGGGGGACCGTGAAGGCCCTGGAGTGGCTGCGCGAGCGGGGACTTGCGGACGCTCTGGTCCGCAGGGCCGCCGAACAGCGGCCCGTCCTCGGCATCTGCGGTGGGTTCCAGGTCCTCGGCGAGCACATCGAGGACGAGGTCGAGAGCCGGCGCGGGCATGTCGAAGCGCTCGGAGTGCTGCCCGTACGGGTGCGGTTCGCCCGCGAGAAGACCCTCACCCGGCCCGTGGGGGAAGCCCTGGGCGAGCATGTCGAGGGGTACGAGATCCATCACGGGGTCGCCGACATAGGCGGCGGCGAAGCCTTCCTGGACGGCATCCGGGTCGGGCAGACCTGGGGCACGCACTGGCACGGCTCGCTGGAGTCGGACGGGTTCCGGCGGGCCTTCCTGCGCGAGGTGGCGGCCGCCGCGGGCCGTCGTTTCGTGCCGGCGCCCGACACCTCTTTCGCCGCGCTGCGCGAGGAGCAGCTCGACCGGCTCGGCGACCTGATCGAACACCACGCGGACACGGACGCGCTCTGGCGGCTCATCGAGTCCGGCGCGCCGCAAGGACTGCCTTTCATTCCACCGGGAGCGCCCGCATGAGCACAGTGTTGTTGTTGTCGACCGCCGACACGGATCTGTTGGCCGCTCGGGCCGCGTCCGGTGCCGACTACCGGATCGGCAACCCGACCCGGGTGGATGTGACCGAGGAGCTGCCCGGCCTCCTCGACGGCGCCGACATCGCCGTCGTACGGCTGCTGGGCGGGAAGCGGGCCTGGGAGGACGGGCTCGCCGCGCTCAGGGCGTCCGGGATCCCGACCGTGCTGCTCGGCGGGGAGTCCGTCCCCGACGCCGAGTTGATGGCCGAGTCGTCCGTGCCCGCCGGTGTCGTGGCGGAGGCGCTCAGGTACCTCGTCGAGGGCGGCCCCGCCAACCTCACCGAGCTCGCCCGGTTCCTGTCCGACACCGTGCTGCTGACCGGTGAGGGGTTCGTCGAGCCGCAGAAGATGCCGGAGTACGGCGTCCACGGCGAGCGGGAGTTCGTCGAGGGGCGGCCGACCGTCGGTGTGCTCTTCTACCGGGCCCATGAGCTGAGCGGCAACACCGCCTTCGTGGACACCCTGTGCGAGGCGATCGAGGCGAAGGGCGCCAACGCCCTTCCCGTGTACTGCGGTTCGCTGCGCGGTGCGGACGCCGGGCTGTACGAGATCCTCGGGCGGACCGACGCCCTCGTCGCCACCGTCCTCGCCGCCGGCGGCACACACGCCTCGCAGGCCTCGGCCGGAGGTGACGAGGAGGCCTGGGACATCGGGGCGCTCGCCGACCTCGACGTGCCCGTCCTGCAAGGTCTTTGCCTGACGTCCTCCCGTGAGACCTGGGACGAGTCGGACGCCGCCCTGTCCCCCATGGACGCGGCGATGCAGGTCGCGATCCCCGAGTTCGACGGGCGGCTGATCACCGTCCCGTTCTCCTTCAAGGAGCAGGGCCCCGACGACGTGCCCGTGTACGTCGCCGACCCGGAGCGGGCCGCGCGCGTCGCCGGGATCGCCGTACGGCATGCGCTGTTGAAGCACAAGGCGAACGCCGACAAGAAGCTGGCGCTCGTCTTCACCGCGTACCCGACGAAGCACTCCCGGGTCGGCAACGCGGTCGGGCTCGACACGCCCGCGTCGGCCGTACAGGTGCTGGACGCGCTGAAGGCCGCCGGGTACTCGCTCACCGAATACCCCTCCGGCGGCGACGAGTTGATCCACCGGCTCATCGCGGCCGGCGGTCACGACGTGGAGTGGCTGACCGAGGAGCAGCTGGCCGCCGCCCCCGCGCGCGTACCGCTGGCCGACTACCGGGCGTGGTTCGACCAGCTGGACCCGGAGCTCAGGGACGGGATGCTGGAGGCGTGGGGCGAGCCGCCGGGCAGTCTGTACGTCGACGGGGAGGACATCGTCCTCGCCTCCCTCCAGTTCGGGAACGTCGTCGTGATGATCCAGCCGCCGCGCGGCTTCGGCGAGAACCCCATCGCGATCTACCACGACCCCGACATGCCGCCCTCACACCACTACATGGCGGCCTACCGCTGGCTCGACCACACGTTCGACGCCGACGCGATCGTCCACATGGGCAAGCACGGCACGATGGAGTGGCTGCCCGGCAAGGGGCTCGGACTCAGCGGCGGATGCGCGCCGGACGCCGTCCTCGGCGAACTGCCGCTGATCTACCCGTTCATCGTCAACGACCCCGGTGAGGGCACCCAGGCCAAGCGGCGCGGCCATGCCACGGTCGTCGACCACCTCGTACCGCCCATGGCCCGTGCCGACACCTACGGCGACCTGGCCAAGCTGGAGCAGCTGCTCGACGAGTACGCCCTGGTCTCCGACCTGGACCCGACGAAGGCGCCGGCCGTCCGGGCCCAGATCTGGACGCTGGTCAAGGCGGCCGAGCTCCACCACGACCTGCATGTGGACGAGCAGCCGGACGAGGACGAGTTCGACGAGTTCGTCATGCACATCGACGGCTATCTGTGCGAGATCAAGGACGTGCAGATCCGCGACGGACTGCACATCCTGGGCGGCGGGCCGGTCGGCGAACCGCGGGTGAACCTCGTGCTGGCCGTGCTGCGCGCCTCGCAGGTGTGGGGCGGGCAGGCGAACGCGCTGCCGGGGCTCAGGGCCTCGCTGGCCGCTCATTTCGGGCTGGTGGAGAAGGAGCTGCTCGCCGAGCCGGGCGCGCCGGTGAAGGTGCCGGTGGAGCTGAGCGATCTCGTCGAGGGCCCCTCGCGTACGGCCGCCGACGCCATCGACCTGCTGGAGCAGCTGTGCCGGCGGATCGCGGAGGGCATGGAGGCGCGGGACTGGGACGTCACGCTCGCCCGGGCTCTCGTCCGCGGGGTGCTCGGCACCGAACTCCCCGACGCCGTAGCGGTGTTGGAGTTCGCCTGCACCGAGGTGGTGCCGCGGCTGGCCCGTACCACGGACGAGATCGGCCACATCCTCAAGGCACTTGACGGTGGTTACGTCCCGGCCGGACCGTCCGGTTCCCCGACCCGTGGCCTGGTCAACGTCCTGCCGACCGGCCGGAACTTCTACTCGGTCGACCCCAAGGCCATTCCCTCCAGGCTGAGTTGGGAGGTCGGGCAGTCGCTTGCGGACTCCCTCGTCCAGCGGTACCTGCAGGACACCGGCGAGTACCCGAAGTCCGTCGGACTGACGGTCTGGGGCACGTCCGCGATGCGCACGCAGGGCGACGACATCGCCGAGATCCTGGCGCTGCTGGGCTGCCGGCCGGTGTGGGACGACGCCTCGCGCCGCGTGACCGGCTTCGAGGTGATCCCGCTCGACGAGCTCGGGCGGCCGCGCATCGACGTCACCGTCCGCATCTCCGGGTTCTTCCGTGACGCGTTCCCGCACGTCGTCGGACTGATCGACGACGCGGTCCGCAAGGTCGCCGAGCTGGACGAGCCCGCCGAGCAGAACTTCGTGCGCGCCCACGCCGACGAGGACACGGCCCAGCACGGCGACCGGCGGCGCGCGACCTCCCGGATCTTCGGCTCCAAGCCGGGCGCCTACGGTGCCGGTCTGCTGCCGCTGATCGACGCCCGCAACTGGCGCTCCGACGCCGACCTGGCCGAGGTGTACGCCGTCTGGGGCGGTTACGCGTACGGCCGCGGGCTCGACGGGCGGGCCGCGCGCGGGGACATGGAGACCGCGTTCAAGCGGATCGCCGTGGCGGCGAAGAACGTCGACACCCGTGAGCACGACCTCGTCGACGCCGACGACTACTTCCAGTACCACGGCGGCATGGTCGCCATGGTGCGGCATCTGACGGGCGAGAGCCCCGAGGCGTACGTCGGTGACTCCGCCACCCCCGACCAGGTGAAGACGCGGACGCTGGGCGAGGAGACGCACCGCGTCTTCCGCGCGCGTGTCGTCAACCCGCGCTGGATGGCGGCCATGCGACGGCACGGCTACAAGGGTGCCTTCGAGATGGCGGCGACCGTCGACTACCTCTTCGGCTACGACGCCACGGCCGGTGTCGTCGACGACTGGATGTACGAGAAGCTCAGCGCCGAGTACGTCTTCGCCCCGGAGAACCGGGAGTTCATGAAGCAGTCCAACCCATGGGCGCTGCGCGGCATCACCGAGCGCCTGCTGGAGGCCGCCGACCGCGGCCTGTGGGCGGAGCCGGACGCGGAGACGCTGGAGCGGCTGCGCGCCACGTACCTGGAGCTGGAAGGCGACTTGGAGGGCGACCAGTGACCACCCCCTTCCCCTTTACGGCCGTCGTCGGCCAGGACGACCTGCGGCTCGCGCTGCTGCTGAACGCCGTGTCACCGGCGGTCGGCGGTGTGCTGGTGCGCGGCGAGAAGGGCACCGCCAAGTCGACGGCCGTGCGGGCGCTCTCGGCGCTGCTGCCGGAGGTGGCCGTCGTCCCCGGGTGCCGATTCTCCTGCGACCCGGCGGCACCGGACCCGTCCTGCCCGGACGGACCGCACGAGCCGGGGCCGGGCACGGGACGCCCCTCCCGCATGGTCGAGTTGCCGGTCGGCGCCTCGGAGGACCGCCTCGTCGGCGCCCTCGACATCGAGCGGGCGCTTGCCGAGGGCGTGAAAGCCTTCGAGCCCGGCCTGCTCGCCGACGCGCACCGCGGGATCCTCTACGTCGACGAGGTCAACCTGCTGCATGACCATCTCGTCGACCTGCTGCTCGACGCGGCCGCGATGGGTGCCTCGTACGTCGAGCGCGAGGGAGTCTCGGTGCGGCACGCCGCGCGCTTCCTGCTCGTCGGCACGATGAACCCCGAAGAGGGCGAACTGCGGCCGCAGCTGCTCGACCGGTTCGGGCTGACCGTCGAGGTCGCCGCTTCCCGGGAGCCGGACCAGCGGGTGGAGGTCGTCCGGCGCAGGCTCGCCTACGACGACGATCCCGCCGGCTTCGTGGCCCGCTGGGCGGGCGAGGAGGCTTCCGTACGTCAACGGATCGTCGCCGCACGGGAGTTGCTGCCGTCGGTGCGGCTGGGCGACGGGGCGCTCCGGCAGATCGCGGCGACCTGTGCCGCCTTCGAGGTGGACGGCATGCGGGCCGACATCGTGATGGCGCGCACGGCCACCGCGCTGGCGGCCTGGGCCGGGCGGACCGAGGTGCTCGCCGAGGACGTACGGCAGGCGGCACTGCTCGCGCTGCCGCACCGGCGCCGTCGCAACCCCTTCGACGCGCCGGGGCTCGACGAGGACAAGCTCGACGAGACGCTGGAGGAGTTCTCCGGCGACGACGATCCCGACCCGGACCCCGACGGCGGCGGACCGGACGGCGGCGGGCAGCCGCCCTCCGGGGACTCCGACGGTCCGCAGGGCGGTGACACCGACGCGCGGCCCGAGGCCGGGGAGGGCGGACAGCCGCAGGCCTCGGGGGCTGCCGAGCAGTCCGCCGTGCGGGCCTCGGAGCCCTTTCGCACCAAGGTGCTGAGCGTGCCCGGGATCGGTGAGGGGGCCGCCGGGCGGCGTTCACGCGCCAGGACCGAGCATGGCCGGACCACTGGGGCCCGGCGGCCCCGAGGGGCGCTCACCAAGCTGCACCTGGCGGCGACCGTGCAGGCCGCCGCGCCGCATCAGCGGGCGCGGGGGCGGTCAGGGCCGGGGCTGGTCGTGCGGCGGGACGATCTGCGGCAGGCCACCCGGGAGGGGCGCGAGGGGAATCTCGTGCTGTTCGTGGTGGACGCGTCGGGTTCGATGGCGGCCCGGCAGCGGATGAGCGCCGTGAAGGGGGCCGTGCTGTCGCTGCTGCTGGATGCGTACCAGCGGCGGGACAAGGTGGGGCTGGTGACGTTCCGGGGAGCGGCCGCCGAGGTCGCGCTGCCGCCGACCTCGTCCGTCGACGCGGCGGCGGTGCGGCTGGAGTCGTTGCCGACCGGTGGGCGGACGCCGCTCGCGGCCGGGCTGCTGCGCGCGCACGACGTGCTGCGGGTGGAGCGGTTGCGGGATCCGGCGCGGCGGGCGCTGGTCGTGGTGGTGACGGACGGGCGGGCCACCGGTGGCCCCGAGCCGGTCGCGCTGGCCGGTCGGGCCGCTCGGCTGTTCGCGGCCGACGGAGTCGCCTCCGTGGTCGTCGACTGTGAGTCCGGGCCGGTGCGGCTCGGGCTCGCCGGGCAGCTCGCGGGTGAGCTGGGCGGTACGGCGGTGACGCTCGACGAGTTGCGGGCTGACTCGATCGCCGGGCTGGTCAGGGATGTACAGGGTGGGACGAAGAGGAGGGCCGCGTAATGCCGCAGGGGCAGCCGAGTGTGGTGCCGGACGACGGGCTGACGACTCGTCAGCGTCGTAACCGGCCGCTGGTCGTCGTGCACACGGGCATCGGCAAGGGCAAGTCCACGGCCGCCTTCGGGCTTGCGCTGCGGGCCTGGAACCAGGGGTGGCCGATCGGGGTGTTCCAGTTCGTCAAGTCGGCGAAGTGGAAGGTCGGCGAGGAGAACGCGCTGCGGGTGCTCGGCGCCTCGGGCGAGGGCGGGACCGTCGACTGGCACAAGATGGGCGAGGGCTGGTCCTGGGTCCAGCGGGACTCCCAGATGGACAACGAGGAGAAGGCCCGGGAGGGCTGGGAGCAGGTCAAGCGGGACCTCGCCGCCGAGACGTACAAGCTGTATGTGCTGGACGAGTTCGCCTACCCCATGCACTGGGGGTGGGTGGACACCGACGAGGTCGTGGACGTGCTGCGGAACCGGCCGGGGACCCAGCATGTGGTGATCACCGGGCGGAACGCGCCCGAGAAGCTGGTCGAGTTCGCCGATCTCGTGACCGACATGTCCAAGGTCAAGCATCCGATGGATGCGGGGCAGAAGGGGCAGAGGGGCATCGAGTGGTGATGTCGTCGTGAGTTCCTCCCTGTCCTGCGTCCCCCGGCTGGTCATCGCCGCGCCCTCCTCGGGCAGCGGCAAGACCACCGTTGCCACGGGGTTGATGGCCGCGTTCGCCGCGCGGGGGCTTGCCGTGTCCTCGCACAAGGTGGGACCGGACTACATCGACCCCGGGTATCACGCGCTCGCCACCGGGCGGGTGGGGCGGAACCTCGACGCGTATCTGTGCGGGCCGGAGCTGGTCGGGCCGTTGTTCCTGCACGGGGCTCGTGGGTGTGACATCGCCGTCGTCGAGGGTGTGATGGGGATGTTCGACGGGGCCGCGGGGGAGGGTGAGCTGGCGTCCACCGCTCATGTGGCGAAGCTGCTCGGGGCGCCTGTGGTGCTGGTGGTCGACGCGTCGTCGCAGTCCCGGTCCGTGGCGGCGTTGGTGCATGGGTTCGCGTCCTGGGATCCGGAGGTGCGGGTCGGGGGCGTGATTGTGAACAAGGTCGCCTCGGATCGGCATGAGGAGTTGCTGCGGGAGGCGTTGGATTCGGCCGGGGTACCTGTGCTCGGGGTGTTGCGGCGGGTGGCTCAGGTGGATACGCCGTCGCGGCATCTTGGGTTGGTGCCCGTCGCCGAGCGGCGGGCTGCGGCTGTGGAGGCGGTTGCCGCCATGGCGGCGCAGGTTTCCGCAGGGTGCGATCTTGAGGCGTTGGCGGGGCTGGCGCGGAGTGCGGGTGCGTTGTCGTGTGCGGCCTGGGATGCGGCTGAGGTGCTTGCTTCTTCGCCCCCGCCGCCCCTTCCCGTCCCGTCCCTGGGGGCTGCCGCCCCCAGACCCCCGCTTCGGCCTGAACGGCCTCGTCCTCAAGCGCCGGACGGGCTGGGTGACCCCCAGCAGGTGGGTGACAGGCTGGTGGTTGCCATTGCCGGTGGGGCCGCCTTCACGTTCTCCTACGCCGAGCACAGTGAGCTGCTCGCTGCCGCAGGGGCCGAAGTTGTTCCGTTCGATCCGCTCCGGGATGAGCAACTGCCCGACGGGACACGGGGGTTGGTCATCGGTGGCGGGTTTCCCGAAGTGTACGCGAGTGAGTTGTCCGCCAACGAACCGCTGCGCAAGGCCGTCGCCGCGCTTGCGGAGGGCGGGGCTCCCGTTGCTGCCGAGTGTGCCGGGCTGCTGTATCTGTGCCGGGAGCTCGACGGGCAGCCCATGTGCGGGGTGCTCGATGCGAGGGCGCGGATGAGCGGGCGGCTCGCCCTCGGGTATCGGGACGCCGTGGCCGTCGGTGACAGCGTGCTGGCGCCCGCCGGGACCAGGATGCGGGGACACGAGTTTCACCGGACGGTCGTCGAGCCGGGAGCGGGGGCGGCTCCCGCCTGGGGCGTGCGCGCCCCTGTACCGCGGGTCGAAGGCTTCGTACAACAAGGTGTGCACGCCAGTTATCTGCACACGCACTGGGCGTCCGAGCCCGGTGTCGCCCGTCGGTTCGTGGAGAGGTGCCGGACGTCATGAGCAGCAGCAACAACAGCAGGTTGATCGGGGTCGGGGTGGGTCCCGGTGACCCCGAGCTCGTGACCGTCAAGGGGGTCAATGCCCTGCGGGCCGCCGATGTCGTCGTCGTGCCCGTCATGGACACCCTGGAGCGCGGGCGGGCCGAGGCCACCGTGTTGCACTACGTACCCGCGGAGAAAATCGTCCGCGTGGTGTTCGCGCTGAACGAGCGCAGTGACCGCGGGCGGAGGGAGGCCGCCTGGGACGCGGCCGGGGAGCGGGTCGCCCAGTTGCTGCGGGAGCGGGGCGTCGTCGCGTTCGCCACCATCGGCGATCCCCATGTCTATTCCACCTTCACCTATCTCGCGCAGACCATCGCCGAGCTGGTGCCGGGGACCGGCATCGAGACCGTCCCGGGGATCACCGCCATGCAGGATCTCGCGGCGCGCTCGGGTGCCGTGCTCACCGAAGGCACCGAGCCACTCACTCTCGTGCCCGTCACCGCCGGGGCGGCCGTGCTGAAGGACGCCCTCAGCGGGCCCGGCACCGTCGTCGCCTACAAGTTCGGGCGGCAGGCCGGCGAGGTCGCCGAGGCGTTGCGCGAGACCGGCCGGCTCGACGATGCCGTGTGGGGCTCCGCGCTCGGGCTGGAGTCGGAGTCCATCCGGCCGGCGTCCCAGCTCGACGGCGAGCCCCTCCCCTACCTGTCCACGCTCATCGCGCCCGCGCCGCGCGACGGCGGCCGCGGCGGCAAGCTGTGACCGGCGCCGGCTCACCCGGCCAGGCCCACCACCAGCCAGATGAACGCCGCCCCCGCCACCGTGCACAGCAGCGTCGAGCGGGCGGGGTGCTCGTGGTGCGCCTCGGGGAGGATCTCGGCGGCGGCGAGGTAGAGGAGTACGCCGCCGAACAGGCCGAGGTAGCCGCCGAGCAGGCCCTCCGGGATGGTGACGAACGCCGCCGAGGCCGCGCCGGCCACCGGGGCCACCGCGTCCGCGAACAGCATGGTCAGGGCCTTGCGGCGGGCGTTTCCGTACAGGCTGGTGATCGTGTACGTGTTGAAGCCGTCCGCGAAGTCGTGGGCGACCACCGCCAGCGTGACCGCCGTGCCCATGCCGCCGCCGACCTGGAAGGCCGCGCCGATCGCCACGCCGTCCATGTAGCTGTGACCGACCATCGCCGCGGCCGCCGTGAGGCCCACCTCGGGTGCGCGTCCGTTGCTCTCCTCCCCGCCGTGCGAGGCCTGGCGGGCGGCCAGCAGGCGTTCCACCAGATGGGCCAGCAGAAAGCCGGCCACGAACAGCAGCAAAGCCGCCGGTACGCCGAAGACCTCTTCGCCCGCCGCCTTGAGCGCCTCCGGCAGCAGGTCCAGGCCGACGACACCCAGCATCAGTCCGCCGGCCAGGCCCAGAACCAGGTGGCGGCGGTCGGTCACATGCTGTGCCGTCCAGCCGCCGGCCAGCGTCATCAGGAACGCGCCGAGCGCGACGAAGACCGCCATACGCCCTTGCTATCCGATCAACCCCCGTTCACGCACGTCCGACGGCAATAACCACACCGGACTCGTGACACGACACCAAGAGCCAGAACCCAGCGCTTTGCTAGAGAGGACCGTTTCCATGGCCGATGCCCCCACCGGCAAGGTGACCTTCGTCGGTGCCGGCCCCGGCGCCGCCGACCTGCTGACGTTCCGTGCCGCGCGCGCCATCGCCGAGGCCGACGTCGTGATCTGGGCCGCGAGCCTGGTGCAGGCGGAGGTCCTCGAGCACGCGCGCGAGGACGCGGAGATCCTCGACTCGGCGACGATGTCGCTGGAGGACGTCGTCGCCGTCTACGAGCGCGCGCATCGCACCGGTCTGAAGGTCGCGCGTATCCACTCCGGGGATCCCGCCCTGTGGGGCGGTACGCAGGAGCAGCTGGACCGGTGTGCGCGGATCGGTATCGAGACGGAGGTCGTGCCCGGTGTGTCCGCGTTCTCGGCCGTCGCCGCGCTCGCGCAGCGCGAGTTGACCATTCCGGAGGTCGCGCAGTCCGTCGTGCTGACCCGGCTCGGCGGCGGCAAGACGCCGATGCCGCCCGGGGAGGAGGTGCGGGAGTTCGCCAAGCACGGCACCACCATGGCGATCTTCCTGTCCGCCGCGCGCAGCGGGCAGCTGGTGCGGGAGCTGCTGGAGGGCGGCTATCCGACGTCCACGCCGGTCGTCGTCGCGTACCAGGCGACCTGGCCGGAGGAGCTGGTCGTGCGGTGCACGATCGGCACGCTGGAGGAGACGGTCAAGGAGCACAAGCTCTGGAAGCACACCCTCTTCCTGGTCGGCCCGGCGCTGGACGCCGAGGGCACCCGCTCGCACCTGTACCACCCCGGCCACTTCCACGGCTACCGCAAGGCCGACCCGGAGGCCCGCAGGGCCCTGCGTGCGCGGGGTGCCAGTACGTGATCACGGTCGTCGGTACGGGGACGGGCGCGCCCGTTCCCCTCGAAGCGGTGGCGGGGGCCGAGCTCGTCGTGGGCGGGCGGCGGCACCTGGACGCCGTACGGCTGCCCGAGACCGCCGAGCGGATCGTGCTCGGGCCGCTGGCGCCCGCCCTGGACGCCATGGAGGAGTACGTCGGCAAGGACCGGCGGGTGGTCGTGCTGGCCTCGGGCGATCCCGGGTTCTTCGGGATCGTGCGGGCGCTCGCCGAGCGGTTCGGTGCGGAGCGTCTGGACGTACGCCCGGGTGTCTCGTCCGTCGCCACCGCCTTCGCGCGGCTGGGGCTGACCTGGGACGACGCGGTCGTCGTCAGCGCGCACGGGCGGGACCCGCGCGTGGCGGTCAACGTGTGCCGGGCGCATCCGAAGGTGGCCGTGCTGACCGGCCCGGGCGCCGGTCCTGCCGAACTGGGCGCCGCGCTCGCCCGTACCGCTCCCGGCCGGGTCCTCGTCGTCGCCTCCGCGCTGGGCTCCGACGAGGAGCGCCTGGAGCGGGTCTCCCCCGCGGAGGCAGCGGGCCGCGACTGGGGGACGGCGGTGAGCGTCGTCCTGTGCCTCGACGAGACGCGGGCGCTCGGTCCCGTACGGACGCTGGCGGGAGCGGCCGTACGGCCCTCCGGATGGGCTCTGGACGAGGGCGCTTTCGCGCACCGCGACTCGATGATCACCAAGTTCGAGGTACGGGCCCTGGCCCTGGCCCGGCTCGGGCCACGCCCCGGCGACCTGGTCTGGGACGTCGGCTCCGGGTCCGGTTCCGTGGCCGTGGAGTGCGCGCGGCTGGGCGCCGCCGTCAGCGCCGTCGAGAAGGCCCCGGACGGGGTGGAGCGGATCCGCGCCAACGCCGGTGCACACGGCGTCGACGTGCACGTGGTGCACGGGACGGCGCCGGACGCGCTGGACCGACTCGACGATCCCGACGCCGTGTTCGTCGGCGGCGGGGGGCGCGAGCTGCCCGACATCGTGCGTGCGTGCGCGCGGCGGGCCCGGCGGACGGTCGTGGTCGCCATGGCCGCACTGGACCGGGTGCCCGCGGTACGCACGGCGCTCACCGAGGCCGGGTTCGACTGCGACGGGGTGCTGTTGCAGTCCTCGCGGCTGGCGCCGCTGCCGGGAGATGTGACCCGGCTGGCGGCGACCAATCCGGTTTTCCTGCTGTGGGGGGCCACAACCCCCGTCTCTCGTGAAGGAGTTGCCCTGTGATCGGCCTCATTTCCGCCACCGCGGCGGGGGCGGCGGCGCGCGACCGGCTGGCCGCGGCGTGGCCGGACCGCACGCGGGTGTACGAGGGTCCCGTCGGGGACGCCGTACGGGCCGCGTTCGCGGAGTGCGAGCAGCTCGTGTGTTTCCTGGCGACGGGGGCCGTCGTACGGCTCGTGGCGCCGCTGCTCGGTGACAAGGCGTCCGACCCGGGTGTGGTGTGCGTCGACGAGGGCGGGCGGTTCGCCGTGTCGCTGGTGGGCGGACACGGCGGGGGTGCCAATGAACTCGCCGAGCGGGTGGGTGAGGTGCTGGGCGCCGAGCCGGTGGTGACCACGGCGACGGACGCGGTCGGGATCCCTGGCCTGGACACGCTCGGCCTCCCGGTGGAGGGCGACGTGGCCGGTGTGACGCGGGCGCTGCTGGACGGTGAGCCGGTCGCGCTGGACGCCGAAGTGGCGTGGCCGCTGCCGCCGCTGCCGTTCGCGGCGGAGGGCACGCGGACGGTCAGGCTGACGGACCGCGCGGTCGAACCCGCCGATGGTGAGGTGCTGCTCCGTCCGCCGTCCCTGGTCGTCGGCGTGGGTGCGTCCAAGGGTGCCCCGGTCGACGAGGTGATCGGGTTGGTCGAGAGCGCGTTGCGGGACGCGGGACTGTCTCCTCTTAGCCTCGCCGAGGTCGCGACCGTGGACGCCAAGCGGGAGGAGCCCGGCATCGTCGAGGCGGCCGCGCGGCTCGGAGTGCCCCTGGTGACGTACTCCGCCGAGGAGTTGGCGAAGGTAGAGGTCCCCAACCCCTCCGACGCCCCGCTCGCCGCCGTGGGCACTCCGTCGGTCGCCGAGGCCTCCGCGCTCGCCCGCGGCGGTGAACTCCTCGTCCCCAAGCGGAAGTCGTCCCGTGCGGACGGGCACGCCTCGATGGCGACCTGTGCCGTCGTACGGCGCCCTGCCCGCGGCCGGCTGGCGGTCGTCGGGCTCGGCCCCGGCGCCCGCGATCTGCTCACCCCGCGCGCCACGGCCGAACTGCGGCGCGCCTCCGTGCTCGTCGGGCTCGACCAGTACGTCGACCAGATCCGCGATCTGCTGCGGCCGGGCACCCGGATCCTGGAGTCCGGGCTCGGCGCCGAGGAGGAGCGGGCCCGGACCGCGGTCGCCGAGGCCCGCAAGGGGCAGGCGGTCGCGCTGATCGGCAGCGGCGACGCCGGCGTGTACGCGATGGCCTCCCCCGCGCTCGCCGAGGCCTCCGACGACATCGACGTGATCGGCGTACCGGGCGTCACCGCCGCACTCGCGGCCGGGGCGATCCTGGGGGCGCCGCTCGGCCACGACCATGTGTCCATCAGCCTCTCCGACCTGCACACGCCGTGGGAGGTCATCGAGCGGCGGGTGCGCGCGGCGGCCGAGGCGGACCTCGTGGTGACCTTCTACAACCCCCGTTCCCGGGGCCGGGACTGGCAGCTGCCGAAGGCGCTCGCGATCCTCGCGGAGCACCGGGAGCCGACGACGCCGGTCGGTGTCGTACGCAATGCGTCGCGGCCGGACGAATCCAGCCGGGTGACCGACCTGGGCTCCCTGGACCCGGCGACGGTCGACATGATGACGGTCGTGACCGTGGGCAACACGGCGACCCGCGAGATCGCGGGGCGCATGGTGACGCCGCGCGGCTACCGCTGGCAGGAGGCCGACCGGTGAACCGTGTGGTCCATCCGATCGAGGAGGAGTCCTACCGGCGGCTGCGGACCCGCCTGGACACCTCGCACTTCCCGCCGCTGACGCGGGCGGTGGTGGAGCGGGTCGTCCACTCCGCCGCCGACCTCGACTACGCGACGGATCTCGTCATGGACGAGGCCGCCCTGGAGAAGGCGTATGCCGCCCTGCACGGCGGGGCGCCCGTCGTCGTGGACGTGGAGATGGTCGCGGCCGGGATCACCCGGCGCGAGACGGTCTGCCGGCTCAGGGACGCCGTGGCCGGTCCCGGACTGACCCGTTCGGCGCACGCGATACGGCTCGCCTACGAGCAGGTCGGCCCGGGAGCCCTCTGGGTGATCGGCAACGCGCCGACCGCCCTGGAGGAGCTGCTGACCCTGGACGCCGCCCCGGCACTCGTCATCGGCCTGCCCGTCGGCTTCGTCGGCGCGGTCGAGTCCAAGGCCGCGTTGCGCGAGAGCGGGCTGCCCGCCGTCAGCAACGTGTCCGAGAAGGGCGGCTCGGCGGTCGCCTCGGCCGCCCTGAACGCCCTGCTGTACCACCCCACTTCGTACTCCGAGGAGACATCGTGACCACCCCGCCGCCCGCCCTGCTCATCGCCGGTCATGGCACCCGGGACGAGGCCGGAGCCGAGGCGTTCCGCGACTTCGTAGGGCAGCTGGGGGACCGCCACCCCGACCTGCCCGTCGCGGGCGGCTTCATCGAGCTCTCGCCGCCCCCGCTCGGCGAGGCGGTCGCCAAACTGGTGGAGCGGGGGGTACGGCGTTTCGCCGCCGTACCGCTGATGCTGGTCTCCGCCGGGCACGCCAAGGGCGACATCCCCGCTGCCCTGTCCCGCGAGAAGGAGCGCCACCCGGGGATCTCCTACACGTACGGGCGTCCGCTGGGCCCGCACCCCTCGCTGCTGTCGGTCCTGGAGCGGCGGCTGGACGAGGCGCTCGGAGGAACGGCACGAACGCCTCAGGACCGGGCCGACGTGACCGTACTGCTGGTGGGGCGCGGGTCGACCGACCCGGACGCCAACGCCGAGGTGTACAAGGCGGCGCGGCTGCTGTGGGAGGGGCGCGGGTACGCGGGCGTGGAGACGGCGTTCGTGTCGCTGGCGGCGCCGGACGTGCCGAGCGGCCTGGACCGGTGCGCGAAGCTGGGCGCGCGCCGGATCGTCGTCCTCCCCTACTTCCTGTTCACCGGCATCCTGCCGGACCGGGTGCGGCAGCAGACGGAGGGCTGGGCGGCCGCGCACCCGGAGGTCGAGGTGCGCTCCGCGGACGTCATCGGCCCGGAGCCGGAGCTGCTCGATCTGGTGATGGAGCGGTACGAGGAGGCCGTCAAGGGCGATCTGCGCATGAACTGCGACTCGTGCGTGTACCGGATCGCGCTGCCGGGCTTCGAGGACAAGGTGGGGCTGCCGCAGCAGCCGCACTTCCACCCGGACGACGACGGCCACCATCACCACGGTCACCACCACGGCGGACACGCCCATGCGCACTGAGCACGATCTCCGTCACCACGGTGACGCCGAGGTGCGCGACGACGGTTCGGCGCTGGTCGACCTGGCGGTGAACGTCCGCGCGGACACCCCGCCCGCCTGGCTGCGCGAGCGCATCGCGGGCTCGCTCGGCTCCCTCGCGGCCTACCCGGACGGACGGGCCGCGCGGGCGGCGGTGGCGGCACGGCACGGCCTGCCGGTGGAGCGGGTGCTGCTGACGGCCGGTGCCGCCGAGGCCTTCGTGCTGCTCGCCCGCGCCCTGAAGGTACGGCGGCCGGTCGTCGTGCACCCGCAGTTCACGGAGCCGGAGGCGGCCCTGCGGGACGCGGGCCACACGGTGGACCGGGTGCTGCTGCGCGAGGAGGACGGCTTCCGCCTCGACCCGGCGGCGGTCCCCGAGGACGCGGACCTGGTGGTGATCGGCAACCCGACGAACCCGACGTCCGTCCTGCACCCGGCCGCGTCCATTGCTCGACTCGCCCGTCCCGGGCGGACGTTGGTCGTGGACGAGGCGTTCATGGACGCGGTGCCGGGTGAGCGGGAGGCGCTGGCCGGGCGTACGGACGTGCCGGGGCTGGTGGTCCTGCGCAGCCTCACCAAGACCTGGGGGCTGGCCGGCCTCCGGATCGGCTACGTCCTCGCCGCCCCCGAGACGATCGCCGAACTGGAGCGCGCCCAGCCCCTGTGGCCGGTGTCCACACCCGCGCTGGCCGCCGCCGAGGCCTGCATGGACCCGCAGGCCCTCGCGGAGGCGGCCCACGCGGCACACCGCATCGCCGCCGACCGAGCCCATCTCATCACCGGCCTCGGCGAGTTCACCTCGGCCGGACTGCGCGTGACACAGCCCGCCGAGGGCCCCTTCGTCCTCATACGACTCCCCAGGGCGACCGCGGTACGCAGGCACCTGCGGGACCTGGGTTTCGCGGTACGGCGCGGCGACACGTTCCCGGGGCTGAGCGAGGAGTGGCTACGGCTGGCGGTGCGCGACCGTGGCACGGTCAACACCTTCCTACGGGCACTGGACCGCGCCCTGACCCTGGCATCGTCGCCGGATCGCTGATAACCACGGGCCGGGGCAGCGCCCCTTAAGGGGCGCGGGGCTGTATCGATATGCGGCTCCGCCGCGTGGGCGCGACCAGCCCCCACAAACCCGCAGCCAAAAGCCCCTCCCCGCGGAGCGCTCAGCTACGACCCCGCCGCGCCAGCGCCACCGCTCCCCCGCCCGCCAGGACCAGGGCGATCGCGCCACCCGCGATATACGGCGTCATGGAGTTGCTGCCGGTCTCGGCAAGCCCGGTCTCCCCACCCTGCGCCTTGGCGCCGCCGGTGCCACCGTTGCCGCCGGAGCCACCCGCAGGGCCCGTGCCGGGTGCCGCCGCCCCCTGCCCACCCGCCGGCGGCGCCTCGCAGGTCGCCTTCGCCAGCGTGACCGTGCCCCCCACCTCGGCCACGTTGAGCTTCAACGGGTTGACAGACACCTTGAGTTCGAGGGCCGTGGCGGCCGCCGTACGCGAGGTCGTCTCCGTCCTCGACAGGTCGAGGCGCACCTCACCGATGCCGGCCGCCTTGACCTCGGTGGTGCCGCCGGTCGTCAGGGTGACCTTCTTGCCCAGGACGGTCACCGAGCCGCCCAGGTTCGAGGAGGCGACGGGCTTCTTCCCGGCCTCGCAGACCGCCTTCGACGTGACCTGCTCCAGCTCGATGAGGGACAGCAGCGGCAGACCCGGCACGTGGACGCTGGCGTGGGCGAGGTTGGCGGAGCCCTCGGCGCGGTCGGAGGTGACGCTCGCCGCGGACTTCGCCGTCTTCGCGTCCAGCACGCTGAAGGGCCTGCCGCCGTTGACGCCGTCCAGCTCGGCGCTCAGCGCCGTCTTCTCGGCGCTCTCGGGCGCCTCGACCTGGTTGAGCGAGACCGTGAGGGGGACGTTCACGGTCTTGTTGAGCAGGGAGACGTCGAGCCCGGTGCGCAGGACGACGGCGCTCGCCCGGCCCTGGTCGCCGGTCGCGTGCGCGGCGCCCGCGCCGGCCAGCGCCGCGGGACCCGCGGCGAGGGCCGTGGCCGTCGCGACGGTGGCGAGACGGCGTGCGGGCATGCGGAAGTTCTTGCCGTTCAAGGTGGGGACCCCTCAGAGGATTCTTGCTCGGGACCCGTCAAGAATTGCGCACCAGGGGTGCCCTGACGGCATTCCGGCGCCACTTCACCCCATCGTGTGTTCGTCGTGAACATTTTCGAATCTCCGGGCACAGGCGTTCCACTCTTTCACCGCCGTATCGCCTGTTCCCGCGTCGGTCAGCCGACGACGAGTCCGTTCACCACTACCCGTCGAGGGGCCTCCAGTACACGTACATCGGCCCGTGGATCGCTCTCGTACACCACGAGGTCGGCCGGCGCCCCCTCATCGAGGCCGGGGCGGCCGAGCCACTTCCGTGCGCCCCAGGTGGTCGCCGAGAGCGCCTCGACGGGCGGGATGCCGGCGGTGACCAGCTCCGCCACCTCGCCCGCCACCAGGCCGTGCGCGAGGTGGCCGCCGGCATCGGTGCCGACGTAGACGGGGATGCCGGCGTCGTAGGCGTTGCGCACGGTCTCGTAACGGCGTTCGTGCAGCCGCCGCATATGGGCCGACCACTTGGGGAACCTCTCCTCACCGCCGTCGGCGAGCCGCGGGAAGGTCGCGATGTTGACGAGGGTCGGGACGATCGCGACGCCCCGCGAGGCGAAGAGGGGGATCAGGTCCTCGGTCAGGCCCGTCGCGTGCTCGATGCAGTCGATGCCGGCCTCGACCAGGTCCTGGAGGGAGTTCTCCGCGAAACAGTGGGCGGTGACGCGGGCACCGAGGCGGTGGGCCTCGGCGATGGCCGCCCGCACGGCCTCCCGCGGCCAGCTGGGGGCGAGGTCGCCGAGGTCGCGGTCGATCCAGTCGCCGACCAGCTTCACCCAGCCGTCACCGCGGCGAGCCTCCTGGGCGACGTAGGCGGTCAGTTCGTCCGGCTCGATCTCCCAGGCATAGTTGCGCAGGTAGCGGCGGGTGCGGGCAATGTGACGGCCGGCGCGGATGATCTTCGGGAGGTCCTCGCGGTCGTCGACCCAGCGGGTGTCCGAGGGCGAGCCCGCGTCACGGATGAGGAGGGTGCCCGCCTCGCGGTCGGTCAGTGCCTGCTTCTCGGCGACGTCCTGCTCGACCGGCCCGTGCGGGCCGAGGCCCACGTGGCAGTGGGCGTCGACGAGCCCGGGGAGCGCCCAGCCCTCGACGGTACGGACGTCGTCCGCGCCGCCCGGGCGGTCGTAGGAGATACGGCCGCCGACCACCCACAGCTCGTCCCGGACGTCCTCGGGCCCGACGAGGACCCGGCCCTTCACATGCAGCACCGCGCCATCGCTCATGCACCGCACCTTAATGACCGGCTAGTCGGCCGTGCCCACCTGGTCCGAGGTCTCCTCCTCCACCTGGGCCATGGCCGGGTCGAGGAGCCGGGACAGGAAGTGGCGGGTGCGTTCGTGGACGGGGGCGCCGATGACCTGGTCGGGGGTGCCGTCCTCGACGATCGTGCCGCCGTCCATGAAGACGACCCGGTCGGCGACCTCGCGGGCGAAGGTCATCTCATGGGTGACGACCATCATGGTCATGCCCTCGTTCGCGAGCATGCGCATCACGGCCAGTACGTCCCCCACCAGCTCGGGGTCGAGCGCCGAGGTCGGCTCGTCGAACAGCATCACCTCGGGGCCCATGGACAGCGAGCGGGCGATCGCCACACGCTGCTGCTGGCCGCCGGAGAGGGAGGCGGGGTAGGCGTCCGCCTTCTCCGACAGGCCCACGCGCTCCAGGTTCTCGGCGGCCACCCGCGCGGCCTTCGCCTTGTCCCGCCTCAACACCCGGCGCTGCGGCAGCGTGAGGTTCTCGGTCACCGTGAGGTGCGGGAAGAGGTTGAACTGCTGGAAGACCATGCCGATACGGCGGCGTACGGCGTCGATGTCCACATCGGGGTCGGTGAGTTCGGTGCCGCCCACGAAGACCTGGCCCTTCGTGGGCTCCTCCAGCAGGTTCACACAGCGCAGCAGGGTCGACTTGCCCGAGCCGGACGGGCCGATGACGCAGACGACCTCGCCCTGGCCGATCTCCAGGTCGATGCCGCGCAGCACCTCGTTGTCGCCGAAGGACTTGTGCAGACCGCGTACTTCGATTTCCGGACGGCTCATTTGACGGCCTCCTGGGCCTTCGCCTCCATACGGCGTACGACGAAGCCGAGCGGGATCGTGATCAGCAGGTAGCACAGGCCCGCGACCAGGATCGGCGTGGAGTTGGCGGTCGTACTGGCCAGGTCACGGCCGTACTTGGACAGTTCGCGCTCCTCCAGGGTGACACCGAGGAACAGGACGAGCGAGGAGTCCTTGAAGAGCAGGACGAGCTCGTTGGTCAGCGGCGGGAGGATGATGCGGAAGGCCTGCGGGATGATGATCGAGACCATGGCGCGGCCCGGCGAGAACCCCAGCGAACGGGCCGCCTCCATCTGACCCTTGGGCACCGCCTGGATGCCCGCGCGGATCGTCTCGGCCATGTAGGCGGCGGCGACCAGGCCGAGTGCGAGGGCCACCTTGCCGTAGGTGCCGCCGACGATCTCCGTGCCGGGGAAGGCCAGCGGGACGGCGACCCCGATGAAGATGAAGATCAGCAGCGCGGGCAGGCCGCGGAAGATCTCGATGTAGATGCCGGCCAGCCAGCGGTACGGGCCGACGGACGACAGCCGCATCAGCGCGATCACCATGCCGAGCGCCAGGCCGACGACGAACCCGGACAATGTGTACAGCACGGTGTTCTTCAGCGCCAGCGTGATGACGTCCGGGAACATCTGCTTGGCGATGCTGCCCTGCGCGAACTGGTTCTTCAGCCGCCCCCAGTCCGCCGAGACCGCGAAGGCGATCACGGCGGCGACGAAGACGACGTACTGCGCGCCACGCGACAGGCTGCGCTTCTGGCTGCGCGTCAGACCCTTTTTCCTGGGCGGGAGTTGTACGTCCGTATCGGTGCTCATGGGTCAGGACGCGGCGGGGGACGGGGAGGCCGCGGAGGGGTTGTACGGGCCGATCCACTTCTCGTACAGCTTCTTGTACGTACCGTCCGCCTTGGCGTCCTTGATCGCCTTGTTGATGGCGGCGAGGAGCTTGGTGTTGCCCTTCTTCACCGTGAAGCCGTACTGCTCACCGGTGTTGAGGTTGTCGGCGACCTTGAACTTGTCCGCGTTGGCCTTGTCCTTGAGCCAGCCCTGGACCACCGGGTAGTCGATGATGACGGCCTTGACCTGGCCGGTGCGCAGGCCGTTGAGGACGGCGTCGGAGGACTCGAAGGAGACCGGGTCGAAGCCCTGCTTCTTGGCGTAGTCCTCGCCGGTGGTCTGCGCCTGTGCTCCCAGCTTGACCTTCTTGGCCTTCGCGTCGGCGAGCGAGGTGATGCCGCTGCTCTTGTCGACCAGAAGGGCCTGGGTGGCGTCGAAGTACGGGTCGGAGAAGTCGACGTTCTTCTTGCGCTCGGCGGTGATGGTCATGCCGGCCGCGGCCACGTCGCACTCACCGGAGTTGAGGAACGCGCCGGTCTTGAAGTTCTCGAAGGGCGTGTCGAGGATCTGCTGCTTCACGCCCAGGTCCTTGGCCACGAGGTCGATCATCGAGACGTCGAAGCCCTGCACCTTGCCGTTGATCTCCGACTGGAAGGGCGGATACGGCAGGTGGGTGCAGGTGGTGAGCTGTCCGGCCTTGACGAGCTCGACGCCGCCTGCGGCGGTCTTGCTCCCGCTGCCACCGTTGCCGGTGGACGTGCAGGCAGCCACGAGCACCAGCCCGGCCGTCGCGGTGGTGGCGGCCAGAATGCGGGTCCGGCGCCCGGAGAACGTCTTCACGGGTGGCCTCCTGTGTGGGAACTGTGGGTTCCGATTATAAGGAGATCTTTGGGTCTCTCAAATCAAACCGATGGCTGCGGGGCTGTCCGGCCTAAGAAGTCATCAGTGGCGGGAGGGGCAGGAGTGGGGTCACGGGTGGTGGATACCCTCGACCGAGCCGACCACTCGTGAGCGAGGAGAGCACTGTCGTGACGCACCCATTCCTCGATCTGCCCCCGATGAGCGCCGCGCACTTCGCGTCGGTCGAGGACCGGGTGGCGCGACTCCTGGGCACCGAGCAGGACGTCGTGATCATGCAGGGTGAGGCGCTGCTGCCGCTGGAGGGGGCGATCCGCGCGACCGCGGGGCCGGGGACGGTGGCGCTGAACGTCGTCACAGGTCCGTACGGGCAGACCTTCGGGAACTGGCTGCGGGACTGCGGGGCGACCGTCATCGACCTCGCCGTGCCCTTCCACACGGCGGTCACCGCCGAGCAGATCCGGGCCGCGTTCGCCGAGCGTCCCGAGATCGACTTCGTGTCGCTGGTGCATGCGGAGGCGGCGACCGGAAACACCAACCCCGTCGCGGAGATCGGGGAGGTCGTACGGGAGCAGGGGGCGCTGTTCTATCTGGACGCCGTCGCCTCCATCGGGGCCGAGCCCGTGCTGCCGGACGCGTGGGGCGTGGATCTGTGCGTCATCGGGGCGCAGAAGGCGATGGGCGGGCCGGCGGGGGTGTCGGCCGTGTCGGTGAGCGAGCGGGCGTGGGCGCGGATGGCGGCCAACCCGGGGGCGCCCCGTCGCTCGTATCTGTCGCTGCTGGACTGGAAGGAGCGGTGGATCGACGGCGGACGGAAGGCGCTGCTGCACGCGCCGGCCCAGCTGGAGATGCTGGCGCTGGAGGCGTGTGTCGAGCGGA
This sequence comes from Streptomyces sp. NPDC001492, assembly GCF_053597275.1. Lineage (NCBI taxonomy): Bacteria > Bacillati > Actinomycetota > Actinomycetes > Kitasatosporales > Streptomycetaceae > Streptomyces > Streptomyces sp. NPDC001492. Next base: position 84,599 of record NZ_JBSFHW010000033.1, read on the forward strand.
TCGAGACGGTGGGGCCGGCTGCCGTCATGGCCCGGCATGCGGCGGCCGCCGCGGCGACCCGGGCGGGGGCGGTGGCTCTGGGCGGGGGGCTGGAGCCGTATGTGCACGAGGCGCGGGAGGCCGCGCCGGTGGCCACGACGCTGAGGGTCCCTGCCGGGGTGGTGGCCTCGGAGCTGGTGACTCGGGCGCTTGAGGGCGACCCTTCGCTGCCGTTGGCGGCGGGCGGGGGTGCGCTGGCCAAGGAGATGGTGCGAGTCAATCACTACGGGGTGGATGCCTCGGTCGGGGTGGTGCAGCGGGCCCTGGCGGCGCTGGGCGCTGCGCTGGCGGAGCGGGGGATGACCGTCGACCTGGCAGGGGCCCGGCGGGCCGTGGAGCAGAGCGGGGCGTGACCACCGGTCTCCCCCGCCCGGGCCGGCTTCGGCGCAGCCGACTCCGCCCCGCGGATATCTTGCGGGAACGGCTCGAAGCAGTAACCTCCGCCTAATTCCAGGGTCAACTCAGGGTGTAATTCAGGAATTCACTTCTGCATAGCTTCCCGTGTTCTTCTGCCCGATTTTCCAGGGGCTAAACGCAAAGATTTCGCGAACGCCAAGCGGGGGAATTCGGGCAGATCTCGTGGGGGTTACATGCTTGTGACGCGTTACACATCGCGGTCGATTTGCCCCCTATTTTCCGGACAATACCCCCGATACTTCCCCCACCTCGTGCGACCGCCCGCGCCCGCGTGATAACACACAAGCCCGCCGCACGTAACCCTCACCAGCGATGCAATTTTGAATTTCCCTCGGTAAATTCAATCCGCATGACTGCCGCTCAAGCAGATCTGCACATCGACCGTCCGCAGGTCGCGGACGGAGCAGCGTTGTGGCGGATTGCCAAGGACTCGAAGGCCCTCGACCTGAACTCGTCGTACAGCTATCTGCTGTGGTGTCGCGACTTCGCGGACACCTCGGCCGTGGCCCGCGACGAGCGCGGGGAGCCGGTCGGCTTCGTCACCGCGTACGTACGGCCGGACCGCCCGCGCACCCTGCTGGTGTGGCAGGTGGCCGTCGACGAGGCGTACCGCGGGCGCGGGCTCGCCGCCGCGCTGCTCGACGGGCTCGTCGCACGGGCCGGTGCCGCGCACGGGATCACCGCCGTCGAGACCACCATCACGCCCGGCAACACCGGCTCCGAGCGCCTGTTCACCTCGTTCGCCGAACGGCACGGCGCCCTGGTGGAGCGCGAGGTGCTGTTCGACGAGGGCCTGTTCCCCGACGGGCCGCACGACCCCGAAGTCCTGTACCGCATCGGCCCCCTCTCCCTCTGACCGACACCGATGACGGCACCCATGACCCACCCCACTGACGACCCACACGCACTCCCCCCACGCAACGAGGAGCGATTCGTCGTGACCATCACCCAGCCCGACCTCAGCGTCTTCGAGACACTCGAGTCCGAGGTGCGCAGCTACTGCCGCGGCTGGCCCACCGTCTTCGACCGTGCGCACGGCAGCCGCATGTACGACGAGGACGGCCATGAGTACCTGGACTTCTTCGCCGGAGCGGGCTCGCTGAACTACGGCCACAACAACCCCGTTCTGAAACGAGCGTTGATCGACTACCTGGAGCGGGACGGCGTCACGCACGGGCTCGACATGTCGACCACCGCCAAGCGTTCCTTCCTGCAGACCTTCCAGGACCTGGTGCTGCGGCCCCGTGACCTGCCGTACAAGGTCATGTTCCCGGGTCCGACGGGTACGAATGCCGTGGAGTCGGCCCTGAAGCTGGCGCGCAAGGTCAAGGGGCGCGAGGCCATCGTCTCGTTCACCAACGCCTTCCACGGCATGTCCCTCGGTTCCCTCGCCGTGACCGGCAACGCCTTCAAGCGGGCCGGGGCCGGCATCCCGCTCGTCCATGGCACGCCCATGCCGTTCGACAACTACTTCGACGGCAAGGTGCCGGACTTCCTGTGGTTCGAGCGGCTCCTGGAGGACCAGGGGTCCGGTCTCAACAAGCCCGCGGCCGTGATCGTCGAGACCGTGCAGGGCGAGGGCGGCATCAACGTCGCGCGGCCCGAGTGGCTGCGGGCGCTGTCCGAGCTGTGCGAGCGCCAGGACATGCTGCTCATCGTCGACGACATCCAGATGGGCTGTGGGCGGACGGGGGCCTTCTTCTCGTTCGAGGAGGCCGGGATCACCCCGGACATCGTCACCGTGTCCAAGTCCATCAGCGGCTACGGACTGCCCATGTCGCTGTGCCTGTTCAAGCCCGAGCTGGACATCTGGGAGCCGGGCGAGCACAACGGCACCTTCCGCGGCAACAACCCCGCCTTCGTCACGGCCACCGCCGCCCTGGAGGCGTACTGGGCGGACGGGTCCGCGATGGAGAAGCAGACCCGGGCGCGCGGCGAGCAGGTCGAGCAGGCCCTCGCCGCCATCACCGAGGAGAACCGCGCCGACGTCAAGGAGTACCGCGGACGCGGACTCGTGTGGGGCCTGGAGTTCCACGACAAGGACCGGGCCGGCCGGATCGCGAAGCGCGCCTTCGAACTCGGGCTGCTCATCGAGACGTCGGGCCCCGAGAGCGAGGTCGTCAAGCTCCTCCCGGCGCTCACCGTCACGGCCGACGAGATGGACGAGGGGCTCAGCGTCCTCGCCCGCGCCGTACGCGAAACCGTCTAGCCACGACCAGCAAGGAGTAGTGCAAGCACCGTGATCGTCCGTTCGTTCAAGGACATCGAAGGCACCGACCGGCATGTGAAGGCCGCGTCCGGCACATGGGAGAGCAAGCGCATCGTCCTCGCCAAGGAGAGGGTCGGCTTCTCCCTGCACGAGACGATTCTGTACGCCGGTACGGAGACGTCGATGTGGTACGCGAACCACATCGAGGCCGTCGTGTGTGTCGAGGGCGAGGCCGAGCTCACCGACGACGAGACCGGGCAGAAGTACACGATCACGCCCGGCACCATGTACCTCCTCGACGGCCACGAGCGGCACACGATGCGGATCAAGGAGGACTTCCGCTGCATCTGTGTCTTCAACCCGCCCGTGACCGGCCGGGAGGACCACGACGAGAACGGCGTCTACCCGCTGCTCACCGAGCCCGAGCCCGAGGAGGTGTGACATCACCATGACCACCGTCACCGATCTCTACCCCAGCCGCGGCACCACCGAGGTGTCGACCCCGCGCCAGGACCCCGTCGTATGGGGCTCCCCCGACACACCGGGCCCCATCACGACCGGCGACCTCCAGTCGTTCGAGCGTGACGGCTTCCTGGCCATCGACCAGCTCATCACCGACGACGAAGTCGCCGTGTACCGGCAGGAGTTGGAGCGCCTCGTCACCGACCCGGCGATCCGGGCCGACGAGCGCTCGATCATCGAGCCGAAGTCCAAGGAGATCCGCTCCGTCTTCGAAGTGCACAAGATCAGCGAGGTGTTCGCGAATCTCGTGCGCGACGAGCGGGTCGTGGGCCGGGCCCGGCAGATCCTCGGCTCGGACGTGTACGTCCACCAGTCGCGGATCAACGTCAAGCCGGGTTTCGGGGCCAGCGGCTTCTACTGGCACTCGGACTTCGAGACCTGGCACGCCGAGGACGGCCTGCCGAACATGCGGACGGTGTCCGTCTCGATCGCGCTGACCGAGAACTACGACACCAACGGCGGCCTCATGATCATGCCGGGGTCGCACAAGACGTTCCTCGGGTGCGCGGGAGCCACGCCCAAGGACAACTACAAGCAGTCGCTGCAGATGCAGGACGCGGGCACGCCCTCGGACGAGGCGCTGACCGCGATGGCGAGCGAGTACGGCATCAAGCTGTTCACGGGCAGGGCCGGCTCCGCGACCTGGTTCGACTGCAACTGCATGCACGGCTCGGGCGACAACATCACGCCGTTCCCGCGCAGCAACGTGTTCATCGTGTTCAACAGCGTGGAGAACGCGGCGGTCGAGCCGTTCGCGGCGCCGATCCGACGCCCTGAGTTCATCGGCGCGCGGGACTTCACCCCTGTCCGATGAGCGCTGCTGCCCGGCGGCCTGCCCGCCGCGCAGCGGCAACCGGACACAGCATCGGCGCGCGGGACTTCACCCCCGTGCGATGAGCGCTGCTGCCCGGCGACCTGCCCGCCGCGCAGCGGCAACCGGACACAGCATCGGCGCGCGGGACTTCACCCCCGTGCGATGAGCGCTGCTGCCCGGCGACCTGCCCGCCGCGCAGCGGCAACCGGACACAGCATCGGCGCGCGGGACTTCACCCCCGTCCGATGAACGCCGCTGCCCGGCGACCTGCCCGCCGCGCAGCGGCAACCGGACACAGCATCGGCGCGCGGGACTTCACCCCCGTGCGGTGACCTGGGTGATTCCTTCTGGAGCGGGCGGCGTCACAGGCTTCACAGCCACGACAGTGACGCCGCCCGCTCCAGTGCGCCACAGGGGTTCAACCGGCCAGGACGTCCAGCAGGCGGTCGACATCGGCCGCGGTGTTGTACAGGTGGAAGGCGGCCCGGAGGTTGCCCGCGCGGTCGGAGACCTCGACTCCGGCGCTGCTCAACTCGTCCTGGCGGCGGCCGAGTCCGGGGACGGAGACGATCGGGGCGCCGGGCGAGGGGACGGGCTCGTGGCCGAGGGAGGCCAGGCCCGCGCGGAAGCGGTCGGCGAGGGCGAGGTCGTGGGCGCGTACGGCGTCCGTGCCGAGTTCCTCAAGGAGTTCGAGGGAGCGGCGGGCGCCGGCGTAGGAGAAGAGGGCGGGGCTCTCGTCGAACCGCCTTGCGGAGTGGGCGAGTTCATCGACGGGGCCGTAGCAGGAGTCCCAGGGGCGCTCCCCCGCCACCCATCCGGCGAACAGCGGGGTGAGCCCACCGAGGTCCTCCGGTACCACCAGGAAGGCCACACCCCGCGGGCAGACGAGCCACTTGAAGGCGACGGCGGCGCAGTAGTCGTACGCGTCCGCGTCGAAGTCCAGCCAGCCGGCGGCCTGGGACGCGTCGATGTACGTACGTGCTCCGTGCTCGCGCGCCGCCTGGCGGATGGCGGGCAGGTCGGCCACGCGTCCGTCGGCGGACTGCGCGGCGCTGACGGCGACCAGGGCGGTGCCGGGCCGTACGGACTCGGCGACGCGCTCCAGGGGCACGCTGCGCACCTTGAGGTCGGGGCGGACGTGGAAGGGGTTCACCACGGAGCTGAAGTCGCCCTCGGCGGTGAGGACTTCGGCGCCCTCCGGCAATGAGGCGGCAATCAGCCCGCTGTACACGGCGACCGAGGCCCCGGCCGCCACCCGGCGCCCGGGCACCCCGACGAGCCGCGCGAAACAGGCGCGGCTCGCCTCGACGTCCGCGAACATGTCGGTCGGATCACCGGCGGCGGCCGCCTCCACGGCGGTGCGCAGGGCGGCCACGGTGCGCGCGGGCAGCAGTCCGGTGCTCGCGGTGTTCAGATAGGTGTTCTTCGGGGCGAACTCGGCACGGACGAGGCTCTCGAAGGTTTCCATGGATCCACTGTGAGCCCCCGGGAACCCATAGTCCATTGCCGATTTTTACGTGGTTTCACTAAGCAACGCTTATAAGTCCGCCCTGACCAGCATGCTTTGTCAGTGCTGCGGCACGGCGCACCCGTCGGGCCCGCAGGCGTCCGCGTCACCCTGGTCGATCAGCCGCAGCGGCGAGCGCTCGCCCCACGCCTGGGTCAGCGCCTGGGTGAAGACCTCGGCGGGCTGGGCGCCGGAGACGCCGAACTTGCGGTCGAGCACGAAGAACGGCACGCCGTTCGCACCGAGCTGCGCCGCCTCGCGCTCGTCGGCGCGCACCTCGTCGGCGTACGCGGCCGGGTCGGCGAGCACCTTGCGGGCGTCCTCGGCCTCCAGACCTGCGGCGACGGCCAGCTCCACCAGGCGCTCGTCGCCCTCGCTGAAGACGGACCGCTCCTCGGCGAAGTTCGCCCTGTAGAGGATCTGGATCAGCTCGTCCTGCCTGCCCTGCTCCTTGGCGAAGTGCAGCAGGCGGTGCATGTCGAAGGTGTTGCCGTGGTCGCGGTCCCGGGTGCGGTACTCAAGACCCTCGGCCGCGGCCTGCGCACCCAGGTTCTCCTCGCCGGCCTGCGCCTGCGCCTCGCTCATGCCGTACTTCTTGGTGAGCATCCTGATCACCGGCTGGATGTCGCCCTTGGCCCGCCCGGGGTCCAGCTCGAAGGAGCGGTGCACGACCTCGACCTGGTCGCGGTGCGGGAAGGCCTCGAGCGCCTTCTCGAATCGGGCCTTGCCGACATAGCACCAGGGGCACGCGATGTCCGACCAGATCTCGACCTTCATGTTCTCGGCTCTCCAGCTCGTACGGGTACGGAGACGGAGACACCCTCCGCCGAGTAGATGAACGTTCAAGCAGCAGGGATCATTCCCCGGTCACCGCAAACCGCAGCGTGAGGTGATGATCGCCCTCGGCGGGCGGGTTCCGAGGGTCCGGGGCCCAGCCCTGGCGGGCGTAGAAGGCCTGGGCGCGCCGGTTGTCGACATGCACGTCGAGGACGGCCGTGCGCCTGCCGTCGGCCCGCCACTGCTCGACGCAGGCGGTGTGCAGGGCCGTACCGATGCCGGAGCGCCAGTGGTCGGGGTCGGCGTGGAACTGGAAGAGCTTGACCGTTTCCGCGGGGGCGCCCTCCGGGGTGCGGAAGGAGGCGATGCCGACCAGGCGGGCGTCGCGGACCGCGCACAGCACCTGGCCGTCGGGCCGCTCGATGGCCCGGGTCCAGGCGGCCTGCCAGTCGAAGCCGTCGTCCGGGAGACCGTCCGGGTAGTAGGTGGCCCGGGCGCGCGCGTGCAGGGCGGCGACGGCCGCGGCCTCGGCCGGCAGCACGGTTCTGATCACCAGGGAGTCGACGGTCCGGTTCGCTCTGATCATGCAGCGGAGGACGTGGCCGCGGCGGGCTCGGTTCCCAGGCGGGTGAACTGTGCCCGGTAGGCGCTCGGGGTCAGACCGGTGCGCCTGACCACATGGGCCCGCAGGGAGTCCGCCGTGCCCAGGCCGCAGGCGCGGGCCACCTGGTCCATGGGGAGGGTGGTGGTCTCCAGGAGCTCCTTGGCGCGCTCGATGCGCTGGTGCAGCAGCCATTGCAGGGGGCTGACGCCGCTCTCGGCGTGGAAGCGGCGGGTGAGGGTGCGGACCGAGACGCCCGCGTGGCGGGCCAGGTCGGTCAGAGTGAGGGGCTTGTCGAGGTTGCGCATGGCCCAGCCGCGGGTGTCGGCGCAGACGGTGCCGCGCTCGGGCGGCAGCGGGGTGTGCGTGAACTGGGTCTGGCCGCCCGGCCGTACGGGAGCGACGAGGGCCAGCCGGGCGACCTCGTTGGCGACGGCGGCGCCGTAGTCGGTGCGGATGACATGCAGACAGAGGTCGATGCCGGCGGCGTAGCCGGACGCCGTGACGTACGGGCCGTCCTGGACGTACAGCACGTCTCCCTGGAGGTCGACCAGCGGGTAGCGCCGGCGCAGTTCGTCGGCGTGCGCCCAGTACGTCGTGGCCCTGCGCCCCTCCAGCAGCCCCGCCTCCGCGAGCTGGAAGGCGCCGGTACACAGGGACGCGATCCGCTTGCCGGCGTCGGCGGCCTCGCGGACGGCGGCAACGATCCGCGGATCCGGCTCGTAGGGCGCGCCCGTACCGGCCACCACCACCGTGTCCGCCCCCTGCACGGCCTCCAGCCCGTCGCGCACATACAGGTCGAGCCCTCCGCTGGTGGGTACGGGCCCGGGCTCCGCGGCGCAGATGACCACGTCGTAGCCCGGCCGTCCGGCCACCTCGACCTTGCCGAACAGCAGCTCGGGGATGGCCAGGTTGAACATCGAGACGGGCGAGGGCGCGATCACGGCGATGCGGTGCGGGGCGAGCCGGTCGGACATGGCCAGAACCTCCGGGTGCATGGCATTCGGGCCACTACTGTACGACGGCCCGGATCCCCAGCATGGAGTCATGTCGACCGACCGGATCCTCAAGGACGTACAACCCACCCTTTCCGAGCGGGAGTTGACGTCCAAGCGGCCCTCTCCCGCGCTCACCCTCACCGCCGCACTCCTGGGCTTCGCGCTGATCTGCCTCGACGCGTCCGTGGTGAACGTGGCGCTGCCCGCGATCGGCTCCTCCCTCGGCGCGGGGATGGCCGGTCTGCAGTGGGTGGTGGACGCCTACACCCTTCCCTTCGCCGCGCTGATGCTGTCCACCGGGGCCTTCGCGGACCGGACCGGGGCGAGCCGCGCGTTCGCGCTCGGCACGACGGTCTTCACGCTGGCCTCGGCGGCCTGTGGACTGGCGCCGAACCTGCCGTCCCTGATCGGCGCGCGCGTGGTGCAGGGCGGGGCGGCGGCCGTCGTGCTCCCGGCCTCGCTGGCGCTGGTGCGGCAGGCGTATCCGGAGCCGAAGCGGCGTGCGCGCGCGGTGGCGACGTGGGCCGCCGGCGGTTCGGTGGCGGTGGCGCTCGGTCCGGTGGCGGGCGGTCTGCTGACCACGGCGTGGGACTGGCGCGGCATCTTCTTCGTCAATCTGCCGGTGGGGGCACTGATCGTGGCCCTGCTCGTACGGACCCCGCGTTCCGAACGCCGCCCCGCACCCCTGGACCTGCCGGGGCAGGCCTCGGCAGTGGTGGCGCTCACGGGCCTGACGTTCGCGGTGATCGAGGGCGGTACGGCGGGATGGGCGGCCTTCGCGGTCGCCGTCCTGGCGGCCGTGGTCTTCTTCCGCGTGGAGTCGCGCAGCCCGCATCCGGTCGTCCCCCTCGGGCTCTTCCGCAACCGGACGGTGGCCGTGGCGGTCGCGGCGGGCGCGGCGGTGAGCGTGGCCTTCTACAGCGTGGTGTTCGTCTTCTCCCTCTTCTTCCAGCAGGTCCAGGGCCTGTCCGCGCTGCGCGCCGGGCTGGCTTTCCTGCCGATGACGGGCCTGATCGCGGTGACGAACGTGGTGGCGGGCAAGCTGGCGGGGCGGTACGGGCCGCGGCTGCCGATGCTGGTGGGGCAGGCACTCGCGGTCGTGGGACTGCTGGTCCTGCTGTACGTCGACGCCGGCACGTCTTCCGTCCTGGCGGCCGCGCTGCTCGTACCGCTGGCCCTGGGGTGCGCACTGACGGTGCCGCCGCTGACGGCCACGATGATGGACGCGGTACCGGCGGAGCGGGCCGGACTCGCGGCGGGTGTGCTCAACGCTGCGCGGCAGGTGGCGGGGGGTTTGGGGATCGCGGTGTTCGGGACGCTGGTGTCCCACGGGTTCGCGGAGGGGATGCGGCTGAGCCTGGTGATCAGTGCGGGGGCGCTCGCGCTGACGGGTGCGGCCACGTCGCGGTTGCGGTAGGCGCTGGGGGCTGCCGCCCCCAGTCCCCCGCTTCGGCCCTGAAGGGGCCTCGTCCTCGAACGCCGGACGGGCTGAAGACGCTGGTTTGTCAGCTGCCGTCTCGCAGATCCGCGGGCCAGTTGGGGCGGAACTCCATGTGGTCGTAGGTGACCACGCAGCCCTCTCCCATCGGTGACTGGGACATGAAGCCGACGAGGGCGTCGCCGGTCTCCTTCTCGTTGCCCAGGGTGAAGAGGCGGATGAAGGTCCAGCGCCTGCCGTCCCGGGAGGCGTGGAAGGCGAAGGCGCGACCGGTGCGGCTCACCCGGAGCCAGACCGAACTGCCGTCCACGGTGAAGGAGTTGGCGTCGTCGGAGTGTCCCCGGGTGACCACCGTGCAGACGGTGGGCACGTCCGGGGAGTACTCCAGGCAGAGTTTGGCCCAGGCCCGCTCGCCGACATGGACGTACAGGACCCCCGCGTCGAAGGCCGAGGCGAACCCGACCGTGACGCGCGCGATCAGCTGGAAGTCCCCCTCGGGCGCCCCGAGCAACCGGGGCGCGTCGGAGGCGGGCTCCAGCGCCTCCCCGGTGGGCGGCACGAACCGGTCCTGCCGGGGGCCCGCCCATCCGCTGAGGATCCCGTCCTCGTACAACCAGTGCCCGTCGGGGCCGTAGGTGCGAAGAGCGAAAGGCAGTTCGGGAAGTTCCACGTCCATCAGCCGATTGTCGCAGGCCCGGTGAACCGCCTTGGCCCCCAGGTCCTGTCGTTCGGATCAGGCCGTCCGTGGGGAACTGCGCCTTGCAGCCGCCCCGAGCGGGGTCATGGGGGTCCCCCCGCTCGAGCGAAGCCGAGGTGGGGGAGAGTGACGACAACGCCGCTGGGGCCCCCACGCCCTTAAGGCAGTGGGGGAGTGCGTGCCAGACTCTGCGACGCCGAGCCGATCCAAACGACAGGGCCTAGCGCTCCAGGCGCCCGTTGAACCTCCGGGGCAGCCCCAGCGGGTTGTCGTCCCGCAGCTCCGGCGGAAGGATCGCCTCCGGTGCCGTCTGGTACGTCACCGGCCGCATCCACCGCTCGATGGCCGTGCCGCCGACCGACGTCGACGTGGACGTGGTCGCCGGGTACGGGCCGCCGTGGTGCTGGGCGGGGGCCACCGCGACACCCGTCGGCCAGCCGTTCACCAGCACCCGGCCCGCGAGCGGCGTCAGTTCGGCCAGCAGCTCCGCGCCGCGGCCCTCCCCGGCCGCCTCCTCCGCCGACAGATGAACCGTCGCCGTGAGATTGCCCGGCAGTCGCGACAGCACCCCCTGCACCTGGGCCTCGTCCTCGTAGCGGGCCACCACGGTGACCGGCCCGAAGCACTCCTCCAGGAGCAGGTCGTACTGGCCTTCCTCGGCCAGCTTGTCCGCCGAGACCGTCAGGAACCCGGCGCTCACCGTGTGCTCGCCGCCCGCGCCCGGCGTCACCGGGGACTCGACCTCGGGAAGCTGCGCCCGCTCGGCGACCCCGGCGATGAAGTTGTCGCGCATCCGGTGGTCCAGCAGGACTCCGGCGTCCGTGTCGCTGACCGCGTCCGTCAGGGACTTGACCAGGCGGTCGCCCGCCGCGCCGCTCGGCGCGAGCACCAGGCCCGGCTTCACGCAGAACTGGCCGACGCCCAGCGTCATCGACCCGGCGAGGCCCGCGCCGATGGCCTCGGCGCGCTCGGCGGCCGCGGCCTCGGTGACGACGACCGGGTTCAGGGAACCCAGCTCGCCGTGGAAGGGGATCGGGGTCGGCCGTGCGGCGGCGGCGTCGAAGAGGGCTCGGCCACCCCGTACCGAACCGGTGAAGCCGGCCGCGGAGACGAGGGGGTGCTTGACCAGCTCCACGCCGGCCTCGAAACCGTGGACCAGGCCGACGACGCCCTCGGGGATGCCGTGCGCGGCGGCCGCCCGGCGCAGCACCTTGGCGACCAGCTCGGACAGGGCCGGGTGGTCGGGGTGCGCCTTGACGACGACCGGGCAGCCCGCGCCGAGCGCGCTGGCGGTGTCGCCGCCGGCGACCGAGAAGGCGAAGGGGAAGTTGGAGGCCGAGTAGACGGCGACGACACCCAGCGGCACCTTGTAGCGGCGCAGGTCCGGGATGGGCGGGGTCGCGGTGTCGTCGGGGTGGTTGATGATCACGTCGAGGAAGGCGCCCTCGTCGACGATGTCCGCGAAGGCCCGCAACTGATAGCAGGTGCGGGCGAGTTCGCCGGTGAGCCGGACCGGGCCGAGCGCGGTCTCGGCGTCGGCGGTCTCGACGAGCCCGTCCTTCGCCGCCTCGAGCTGCTCGGCGGCGGTGCGCAGGAAGGCCGAGCGGACCGCTCGGTCGGCGAGGGCGCCGCGCGCGGCGTGCGCGGCGCGGACGGCGGCGTCCACCTCCTGGGCTGTGGCCTCCACCGCAACCTGTTCACGCTGCTTCCCGGTACGGGGGTCGACACTCCAGACTGGTGCTGCTGCCACCGCGGGTCCCTCCACGTATGTCTTGCGGTATGTCCTGCTTGTATTGCCGCAGTATCTGGGTCATCCACCAGGGTCGTTCGATATACTGAACGCTGTCTCTGATGATGAATATGCTGTTGGAGACTATTTCCCGTCGAACGAAGGGGTCAAGGGCGATGTCGGTAGCCGAGACAGGCGGCGGGGCACAGGTCAAGTCCGCGGTGCGGACGGTTGAGCTGCTCGAATACTTCGCCGGCCGGCCCGGTATGCACTCCCTCGCATCGGTCCAGGAGGCCGTCGGATATCCCAAGTCCAGTCTCTACATGCTGCTGCGCACGCTGGTGGAGCTGGGCTGGGTGGAGACGGACGCGACGGGCACGCGCTACGGCATCGGGGTGCGGGCGCTGCTGGTCGGCACCTCGTACATCGACGGCGACGAGGTGGTGGCCGCGGCCCGGCCGACCCTGGACCGGCTGTCGGACGACACCACGGAGACCATTCACCTGGCCCGCCTGGACGGCACGAACGTGGTGTACCTGGCCACCCGGCAGTCGCAGCACTATCTGCGCCCGTTCACGCGGGTGGGGCGCCGGCTGCCCGCGCACTCCACCTCGCTGGGCAAGGCGCTGCTGAGCACGTACACCGACGAGCAGGTCCGCAAGATGCTCCCGGAGACCCTGCCGGCGCTGACCGAGAACACCATCACCGACCGGGAGAAGCTCATCGAGGAGCTGCACCAGGTGCGGGAGCAGGGCTTCGCCGTGGACCGCGAGGAGAACACGCTGGGGCTGCGCTGCTTCGGAGTCGCCATTCCCTACCGCACTCCGGCCCGCGACGCGATCAGCTGCTCGGTGCCGGTGGCGCGGCTCACCCCGGCCCACGAACAGATGGTCAAGGACGCCCTGTTCGACGCGCGCGACCGGCTGACCCTGGCGACCCGCAGGCTCTGACTCCTAGGCTTCGGCGTCATGGACGTCGAACTCCGTGAAGTGCACGACAGTGATCTGCCGGTCTTCTTCCGGCAGATGAACGACCCCGAGGCCCTGCACATGGCCGCGTTCACCCCGAAGGACCCGGCCGACCGGGACGCCTTCGACGCCCACTGGAAACGGATCCGGGCCTCCGAGGACGTTCTGCGCACGGTCCTGGTCGACGGTGACGTGGTGGGCAGTGCCGCGGTGTACGGCGAGCCGGGCGAGCGCGAGGTCACCTACTGGATCGACCGCGCGTACTGGGGCCGGGGCATCGCCACGGCCGCGCTGCGGGAGCTGGTGACCCAGGTGCCCGAGCGTCCGCTGTACGCCCGTGCGGCCGCCGACAACACCGGCTCCCTGCGGGTCCTGGGCAAGTGCGGATTCCGGGTGACCGCCCGGGCCTCCGGGTTCGCCAACGCGCGCGGCGAGGAGATCGACGAGTTCGTGCTCGCGCTGGACGCCTGACACCGCCGTATGAACGTCCGATGAGAAACACGGACGCACGGGAACGATCGGCCCCCTTCTGATCGTCTTCCGAGTGGGATGAACAAGACGATCAGGCGGGCCTCCGTCTTCTCACTGCTGCTCGTGATCGCTCTGCTGGTCAGGGCGACCTGGGTGCAGTTCTACGACGGCAAGGCCCTCGCGGACGACAAGGACAACCGGCGCAACGCGATCCAGACGTACGCGGAGCCGCTCGGGAACATCATCGTGGCCGGCAATGCGATCACCGGTTCCGCGGTGACGAAGCACAGCGACCTCAAGTACAAACGCACGTACAAGGACGGCAAGCTGTACGCGGCGGTGACGGGCTACGCCTCGCAGGCCTATGCGCCGACCCAGCTGGAGGGCATCTACCGGGACCTCCTGGACGGGACGGACAACCGCCTCAAGACCGTGATGGACACCATCACCGGCAAGCGGGCCGACCCGGGCAACGTGGTCACGACCATCGACCCGGACGTGCAGAAGGCGGCGTACGACGCGCTCGGCGGCAAGAAGGGCGGGGCCGTCGCGATCGATCCGAAGACCGGCAGGATCCTGGCGGTGGTGTCGACTCCGTCGTTCGACCCGTCGACGCTGACGGACGCCAACACCGCGGGCGCGGCCTGGACGAAGCTCAACGACGACTCCGACAAGCCCCTGACCAACCGCGCGCTGCGCCAGCCGCTGCCGCCGGGCTCGACGTTCAAACTGGTCGTGGCGGCCGCGGCGTTGGAGGACGGGCTGTACTCGTCGGTGGACGAGAACACGAAGAGCCCGGACCCGTACACGCTCCCGGGCACCACCCGCGACCTGTCCAACGAGAACCCGAACGCTCCCTGTGAGAACGCCTCGATACGCACGGCGCTGCAGTACTCCTGCAACAACGTCTTCGCGAAGATGGCCGTCAACCTGGGCCAGGAGAAGGTGAGGGCGATGGCCGAGAAGTTCGGCTTCAACGACACGGAGCAGGACGTGCCGGTGCGGGCCTACACCAGCGTCTACCCCTCCGACATGGACCGGTCCTCCACGGCCCTGACGGGCATCGGCCAGTACGACGTGACCGCGACCCCGCTCCAGATGGCGATGGTGTCCGCCGCCATAGCCAACGGCGGCAAGCTGGTCTCGCCGCACATGGTCTCGCAGATCACCGACAGCGGCGGTGATGTGCTGAAGAACTACGACGACAGCACGAGCACCAAGGAGATCGTCAGCTCCGCGACCGCCGGGCAACTGCAGTCGGCGATGCAGACGGTGGTGGAGAAGGGCACCGGCACGAACGCCCAGATCTCGGGCGCCACCGTGGGCGGCAAGACCGGCACGGCCCAGCACGGCGAGAACAACAGCAAGACGCCGTACGCCTGGTTCACGTCCTTCGGCAAGGAGGGCGGCAAGGAGGTCGCCGTGGCGGTGGTCGTCGAGCAGTCGAACGCGGCCCGCTCGGAGGTCAGCGGCAACGGGCTGGCCGCCCCCGTGGCCAAGGCCGTGATGGAGGCGGCACTGAAGAACTGAGGCCCGGTTCGTTCCTACTTCACGCCCAGGATCTGCTCCACGGGGTCGATGGCGAAGTACACCAGGAACAGCGCGGACACCCCCCACAGCAGCCAGTGCACCTCCTTCGCCTTCCCCAGCACCGCCTTGATGACGACGTAGGCCACGAACCCCGCCCCGATACCGTCGGTGATCGAGTAGGTGAACGGCATCGCGGCGATGGTCAGGAACGCCGGGATCGCGATCTCGTACTTGTCCCAGTCGATGTGCTTGACATGCGTCATCATCAGGAACCCGACCGCGATCAGCGCGGGCGCGGCCGCCTGCAGCGGCACGATGGTCAGCAACGGCGTCAGGAACAGCGCGAGCCCGAACAACCCACCGGTGATCAGGTTCGCGAAGCCGGTGCGCGCCCCCTCGCCCACACCCGCCGCCGACTCGATGTAAGCGGTGTTGGAGGAGGCGGAGCCCAGGCCGCCGGCCACCGCCGCCGCGCCGTCGATGAACAGCACGCGGCCGATCCCCGGCACCTGCCCCTGCTCGTCGAGCAGTCCGGCCTCCGCGCTGATGCCGACGATGGTGCCCATGGCGTCGAAGAAGTCCGACAGGATCAGGGTGAAGACCAGCAGGACGGCGGTGAGGATCCCGGCCTTCGCGAAGCCGCCGAACAGGCTGAAGTGACCGATGAGTCCGAAGTCCGGGGTGGAGACGATCTTGTCGGGCACATGCGGGGTGGTCAGACCCCAGCTCTTGATGTCGGCCACCGCGTCGATGATGATCGCGACGATCGTCATGGTCACGATGCTGATCAGGATCGCGCCCTTCACCTTGCGTGCGAGCAGCGCGATGGTGAGCAGCACGCCGAGACAGAAGACGAGGACGGGCCAGCCGGTCAGCCGGCCCACGGCCCCCAACTGCACGGGCACGGTGGTCTGCGCCGCGTCCGGGATACGGCTGACGAACCCGGCGTCCACGAAGCCGATGAAGGCGATGAACAGGCCGATGCCGACGCCGATCGCCTGCTTGAGCTGCTGCGGAATGGCATCCATGATCGCTTTCCGCAGCCCGGTCACGACCAGGACGCAGATCAGGATGCCTTCCAGGACCACGAGCCCCATCGCGTCGGACCAGCTCATCAGCGGGGCGAGCTGGAAGGCGACGACGGCGTTGAGGCCGAGGCCCGCGGCGATGGCGAGCGGGAGGTTGCCGCCGACGCCCATGATGATCGTCATCACACAGGCCACCAGGGCGGTGGCGGTGACGAGTTGGCCGGTGTCGAGGCTGTGGCCGAACTTGTCCTTCGCGCTGCCGAGGATGATGGGATTCAGGACAAGGATGTAGGCCATCGTGAAGAACGTGGCGAAGCCGCCGCGTATCTCCCGGCCGAAGCTGGATCCCCGCTCGGAGATCCTGAAGAACCGGTCGACGCCGTTCGCCGCTGGTGGTGCGGCAGTTTGCCGGTCGGCCGTCTTCCTGGTGTCGGACATGGCGGGTGCTCCTAGGTGCCTGATTGATCAGTGTGCGGATGCTGGCTGGATTGTTCCCGCGATGAACCCGTTTCAGGTTTTCTCCGTGTTACGGAATCGGTCGGCCCGCCAGACTTTGTTCGAAGCCCCGTACGAGCCGCGTGTTCATCACTGCTACGCTTCCGGATCTCGTCCGGGCCTCCTCCGGATGATCACATGCCTCACATGTCATCTACATGCCACACGCAGAGAGGTCGCCCGTGGGCACGGTCGTCG
Source organism: Streptomyces sp. NPDC001492 (assembly GCF_053597275.1). NCBI lineage: Bacteria > Bacillati > Actinomycetota > Actinomycetes > Kitasatosporales > Streptomycetaceae > Streptomyces > Streptomyces sp. NPDC001492. The sequence goes on from NZ_JBSFHW010000033.1 coordinate 101,037, forward strand.
ACGATGCAGCCTCCGTGGAGTTTCACGCCTTCTTCGAGCGGCACTACGCCGAACTGTCCCGGTTCGCCCATCTGTTGACCGGCGAGGCGGACGCCGCCGACGATCTGGCCGCCGACGCACTGCTCGCCCTGTGGCACCGCTGGGACCGGGTGCGCGCCGCGGACCACCCGGCCGCCTACGCCCGCGGGGTCGTCGCCAACCTGGCCCGCACCCGGATCCGCAGCGCCGTGCGCGAGCGCCGGCGGATCTCGCTGTTCTGGTCACAGCGCGAGGAGAAGACCGAGAATCCCGACATAGCAGGCGTTGTCGACGTCCAGGAGGCGCTGCGCAGGCTGCCGTTCAGAAAACGGGCGTGTGTGGTGCTCCGGCACGCGTTCGACCTGTCGGAGAAGGACACCGCTCTCGCTCTGGGTGTTTCCGTGGGTACGGTTAAGTCCCAGACGTCCAAGGGGATGGCCGAACTGCAGAAGATCCTCGGCTCCCGGGGCGTACCGCAGAAGGTGCACGCGACGATGGCGCGCGGCCGCGAGAGTGGAGGAACGGACCGATGAGGCAGCAGGACGTGCACGACGAGCTGCGCGCCCGGCTGCACGAGACGGCCGAGGCGCACCAGCCGGACCGGGCCAGGATCCTGGCCCGGATCGAGCGGGGCATGAGCGGGCACAGCCGCCCCGACCACCGGGCGACCCGTCCGCCGGTGTGGGGCTGGGCCCGGGTGGTGAGTGCGACGGCCGCGGTCGCGGGCATGCTCGCGGTCGGCGGTTACGCGGTGGCGTCCGCGGTGAAGGACGACACTCCCCCGCAGCGGCAGACGGTCTCGGTTTCCCCGACGCCCACGCCGTCCCCCGATGCGACGAGCCGGGCGCCCGTCCCGCCGGTCGGCCGGACGCCCAGTGGCCCTCCGCAGTCCCACAGGTCGAGCGGCAAACCCGCGACGAAGCCCTCCGCCTCCGCGGGGGCGCCCGCCTCCGGCCGGAGCGACGGGCCGCTGTGGTCGGACGGCTCGATGGACACGCACAGCAACGACTTCTGGGCGCAGAGCAACATCACACTCAGGACGAGCCGGCAACTCACCGCTCTGACCGTGCAGTTGAAAGTCGCCCAGACCGGCGGGGTCACCAACACGGGCGCCTGGCGCTCACTGCCGGAACAGTACTTCGACCTCACGGTCGGCGAGCAGAACGGCTTCCTCGTCTACACCTGGACGCTCAAGGCGGGCTTCACGGTCCCCAAGGGCGAGTGGGTGTTCGCCGGACAGTACAACCATGCGCGCGGCGGCCGGGACGCGAAGGACGACAGCTACGCCATCACGGCCACGGCGGGCGGCGCGCAGCATGCGGTGGGCGGCGACTTCGCGGCGCGCACCGGCGACAAGGGCGACTCGTAAAAAATCTTGAAACCGGCGGCAACCCTTTCCTCGTCTGCGGCAACCAGGAAACGCAAGTCCTCCTCCTCCCGTACGGCTGAGTGAAACTTCAAGCATGACAGGACCTCGACCTTGAGCTCGCACAAGAAGCACCTCACCCGCCGCCGGGTGCTCGGGGCCTCCGCGCTCGGCGTCGCCGCCACCGGCGCCGCCGTGGCGGGAGGCGCGGGTCTGCTGTCGTCCGCGTCCGCCGCGGCCTTCGGCTACCGGGACGACGGCAGGAACTACGTCGTCGACACCGGCTCCTCCCTCGTCTTCAAGGTCTCCAAGACGACCGGCGACCTCACGTCCCTCGTCTACAGGGGCAAGGAGTACGAGGGCTACGGCGGCAAGCACTCGCACGTCGAGTCGGGGCTCGGGGCCTCCACCGTCACGATCAAGCAGTCGGGCCCGACGATCCTGATCAAGGTCGTGCACGGCCCGATCACCCAGTGGTACGCGGCCCGCAGCGGCCAGAACAACGTCTACCTGTGGACGGACAAGAAGGACGCTTCCTTCACCGCGACCCGCTACATCCTCCGTCTCAGGCCGGGGATGTTCCCCAACACGGGCTCGGACGCCTGGAACTCGACCACGGACAAGATCATCGAGGCCGGTGACGTCTGGCGGCATCCGGACGGCACGACCCACTCCAAGCACTACTCGGGCAAGCGCACCATCGACTACGACTACGTCGGCTTCACCACCGGCTCGGTCGGCCTCTGGATGGTCCGCTCCCACCACGAGAAGGCCTCCGGCGGTCCCTTCTACCGCTCGCTGCTGCGGCACTCGAACGACGGCGGGGCGGCCCTGTACGAGATCCTGCACTACAACGAGGCCCAGACGGAGGCGGAACGTTTCGGTCTGCAGGGTCCGTACGTCATCGCCCTCACCGACGGCGGCGCCCCCGCCTCCTCGCTCTTCCAGGCGAACCTGGACACCTCCTGGGTGGACGGGCTCGGCATCACCGGCTGGGTCGGCAGGGCGGGCCGCGGCAAGGTGGCGGGCGTCGGCCTGAAGGGCATGGACGCCACGTACCCCTACACCGTGGGCTTCGCGAACGCGGACGCGCAGTACTGGGCGAAGGCCGCGGCCGGCACCGGCGCCTTCTCCTGCAAGGGGATGCTGCCGGGGACGTACACGCTGACCGTCCACAAGGGCGAACTCGCCGTGCACACCGAGTCGGTGAAGGTGACGGCGGGCGGTACGACGTCCCTGCACACCCTGAACATCACCGGGGACCCGTCCGCCGCCTCCGCCGTCTGGCGGCTGGGCGACTGGGACGGCACGCCCGGCGAGTTCAAGAACGCCAGGCTGATGACGTACGCGCATCCCTCCGACGCCCGCGCGGCGAAGTGGACCGGCAACGTCGCCATCGGCAGCGGCGACGAGGCCGCGTCCTTCCCCGCCTACATCTGGAAGGACGTCAACAACGGCGTCCTGGTCTACTTCAAGCTGACCAAGGCGCAGGCCGCGGCGGCGCACACACTGCGGCTCGGGGTGACGGACGCGTTCGCCGGCGGACGGCCGCGGGTGACCGTCAACGACTGGGTCTCGGCCATCCCCACGGCACCCGCACAGCCCTCGACACGCTCCCTCACCACAGGGTCGTACCGCGGAAACAACCACACCTTCACTTTCAACGTCCCTAGTAGTGCGTGGAAGACGGACACCTCGCAGTACAACGTCCTGAAGATCGACGTCGTGAGCGGCTCGGGCGGCAGTGCCTTCCTGAGCGCGGGCACGTCGTTCGACTGCCTGGACCTGCTGACCTGAGCCCCCCTCGGTCAGCAGCCGCCGACAGAGCCCCCCTCGTCGGCGACGAGAACGCCCCGCCGGTGACGACCGGCGGGGCGTTTCTGTCGTCCTGCCCGGACCGGGGCCGCGTTCAGTCCATGGTCGACCCGACGGTGGTGGACCCCGTGGTGAGGAAGGTGGTCGCCGGGAGCGATCCATCGGACCTCCGGGAGCCGTACGCGGGCGACGCGTCGGTCGACCTGAAGCCCGGCGTGCTCACCCCGGCGTCCCAGTTGTTCGCGGCGGAGACCGTCCTCGGCCCCAGCTGGGCCGGCCCGCCCTCGTCGCTCACCGCGAGGTTCCGCGCCAACCGGGCCCTACCGGTGGCGAAGGAGAACCCCGCCCGGGCGTTCGCGTACGCGGTGTTGCGGTTCAGCGCGATCGCCCCGGTGTTGGAGTTCTCGGTGAACCCGTTGAGCGCGTTGTCCCAGGCCGCGTTGTTGTTGACGACGTGCGCGACGGCGACTCCCCCGCCGCCCAGTTCGAACCCGTTGCCGTTGCCCTCGAAGGCGGAGTCGTGCCAGCGGTTCCTGCCGTTGCCGTACGACCAGGAGTGCTCGATGGTGACCGGCGAGGAGAACTGCCAGAGGTCGAGGCCGTCGTCGGAGTTGTCGTGGAGGCGGGCCCCGGTGACCCTGTTGCCGGTGCCGGAGCCGAACTTGATGGCGATGCCGTCGGCGTTCTGGCCGTGCCCGGCGGCGTCGTAGTTGCCGTAACTGTCCAGGTTCTGTACGAGGTTGCCGACGGTGTTGTCGCCGCGCAGCGTGAACCCGGAGTCGCCGTTGTCCGCCGTGACCAGGTTCTTGAAGATGCCCCCGGTGGACGAGGTGACGACGAGGCCCTGGGCCGGGGAGTGCTGGAAGGTGAGGTTCCGGACGGTCCAGTAGCTGCCGTAGATCCCGGTGAGCCAGGACCCGGCGGGCAGCTTGGAGCCGTCGATCCTCACCTTCTCACTGCCGTACGGCTGCAGTGTGATGCGGTGCGAACTGCTGCCGCCGGCGGTGGACTTGAGGGTGGCCGTCGGGTAGTACGTGCCGCCGCGCACCTGGATGACGGTGCCCGCCGCAGCGCTCTTCACGGCCGACTCCAGCTGGGCCGTGGTGGAGACGGTGACCGTCGTCGTGGCGGCCTGGGCGCCGCCGCCCGAGAGGCCCAGGCAGACGCCGCCGGCCCCGGCGGACAGGGACACCGCCGCGGCGATCGAGAGGGTACGTGTCCTGCGGTGGCGTCCGGTGCCGAGTCGCACGGGGCGTTCCTTTCCTGGGGAGTGGGAACGAAACGGGGCCGGAGGAGCCCTCCCCGGCCGTTTCTGATACCCAGTCGCCGCCGTGACCGGAAGAGGTTGCCGCACCTCGGGCGAAGGACCGACCGTGTTCAAGTCCAACACCGAGAACTAGCTACGAAGGCCCCCGTCACGGCACGGTGCTGCCGGTGACGGGGGCCGAGTACGAGCGGCCGCTCAGGACGTATGGCTGAGCGGGACGGCCGGGACGGGTCAGGACACGAAGTACGTCGGGTTCGGGAGCTTGTACGTGCGGTCGGCGTAGCCGCCGTCCAGGTCCGAGTACTGGTCGCCGAAGTTGGCGACGATCTCGTAGCCGAGGTCGTCCTCGATGTGCTTGCGGGTGCCGGACTTGTACTGCACGGTCGTGCAGGTCCAGGTGCCCGGCGTGGCGCAGGCGCTCAGATAGGCCGGCGGGTTCGCCTTGTCCTTGAGGAACATGTGGTCGGCGTCGAGGTTCACATCGGCGCCGATCTTCTTCAGGTTCGCGACGGCGGCGGTGCGCTGCGCCTCGCTCAGACCCGAGTTGTAGAAGACCTCGACGCCCTTGGACTCGGCGTACTGGACCAGCTCCGCGCTGCCGAAGACGCCCGGGCGGTCGGCCTTGTTCACGTAGTCGGCCCACGTGGTCGGGTTGAACGTGTAGTTGTAGCGCTTCTCGTAGTCGAGGCTGAGCAGCAGCGTGTCGTCGATGTCGAAGACGACCGCGGGCTTCTCGCCGTGGTGGTGCGCCTTTCGGGCGGCCTGGTCTATGTACCTCCGGGCGGCCGAGTCGATCCGCGCGAGGTCCTGGGCGTACGGGCTGTCCGGGGACGCCTGGTACACGCCGCCCGCGTCGGCAGCCGTGCCGTAGTAGGTGTCGATGTCCTTCACCAGGAGACCGATGTTGTACGGCTCATGGGTGGAGTTGGCCGTGGACTGGCCGGCCGTGGCCGCACCGGCGCCGTAGAGGGCGCCGCCGGCGAGGGCACACGCTGCGGCGATCGCCGCGATACGCAGTGGCTTATGCATGACAGGTTTCTACGCGCGTCACCCCGGCGGGCGCGAGACCCGTTGCCTGATCGATATCTCCTCCACAGGCAAAAAACGGGTCAAGCGCTCTGGACGGGAGGGTTCCGGATCGGCACCGCTCAGTTCATCGTCGCCCCGCCGGGCCCGCGACACGCAGGACCGGCGAGTCGGTGGTCGTCATCAGGTGCTCACCTCTTGCGGTGGGGCCCAGGTGGCGCCGAGTTCGGAGTAGAGGACGAGGGTGTCGGCGGCGGCCGCGACGAGTCCGTCGATGCCGGGCACGACCCTGCGGCCCTCGTCGGGGATCAGATGCCAGGCCGCGGCGGGCAGCGGGGCCGGATCGGGTGCCTGCCGAATCGCTTCGACGACCCTCATGAAGGCGCCCGTCGCGTCGGGCGGGACCAGGAGGTCGGCGCCGTCGGTGAGGTGGTCGACCAGGTTCTCCAGCAGATCGGTGCGGCCGTACTCGTACTCCTCGGGGCCGTGGCCGGCGCGCTGGAGCAGGACGCGGTCCTGCTTGTACCAGTAGGTGATCCGGCCGCGGGTGCCGTGCACGACGACATACGGCTCGTCGTCCCGCTCGGCGCACAGGGTCGCGGCGACGGTGACCTTGCGGCCCGGTGCGGTGGTGACGCGGACGCAGGAGGTGTCGTCGGACTCGATGTCGTTGGCGCGCAGCAGTTCGAGTTCGATGCAGGTGACGTCCTCGGCGCGTGTGGTGCCGTTGACGGCGAGCGCGGTGGCCACGGCGTGCGCGAGGGGGTTGGTGAGCACGCCGTCGATGACGTCGACGCCGTTCAGGCGCCGTTTGCCCGCCCAGGGCGCCCGCCGGTAGTAGGCCTCGGGGCGCACCCAGGCGCCGGCCCCGCCGACGCCGACGAGTTCACCGACGGTGCCCTCGGCGATCATCCCCAGGATCGCCGGTACGGCGTGCGAGCCCAGCGACTGGAAGCCGATCTGGCAGACCACGCCCGCCTCGGCGACCCCGTCCGCCATCCGCCGGAACTCGGCGTACGACGGCGCGGGCGGCTTCTCCAGCAGCAGGTGCACGCCCTTGCGTGCGGCCGTGAGCGCCAGGTCGGTGTGGGTGGGGATCGGTGTGCAGATCACGGCGATCCGGGCGCCGGTGGAGTCGAGGAGCGCGCCGAAGTCGGCGGACTGCTCGGGCGCGCCGAGGCCGTCCGGGATCTCGTCGGCGGTCAGCGGGGTCAGCTCGCAGATGCCTGCCAGCCGTACGATCCCCTTGTCCTGGAGCCGGCGGATGTTGTCCAGGTGCCAGCGGCCGTGGCCGCGCGCGCCTGCGAGGACGATGGGTACGGCGATACTCATGGGGTTCATTTGACACCTCCGAACAGCGAAGCGCCCGCAGGGCGATGCGGCGCCCTGCCCCTGAAGGGGCACCTTCAGCCGGCGTAAGGGTCTGGGACCTTGCCCGGGCCGGACAGGAACGTGAAGTCGCAGCCGGTGTCCGCCTGGGTGATCTGGTCGTTGTAGAGCGCGCCGTAGCCGCGCTCGTAGCGGGTGGGCGGGGGTGTCCAGGCCGCCTTGCGTCGCGCCAGTTCCTCGTCGTCCACGTGGAGATGGAGGGTGCGCGCCTCGACGTCGAGGGTGATGAGGTCGCCGGTGCGGACAAGGGCGAGCGGGCCGCCGATGTACGACTCGGGCGCGACGTGCAGTGCGCAGGCGCCGTAACTCGTGCCGCTCATCCGGGCGTCGGAGATGCGGACCATGTCCCGTACGCCCTGCTTGAGCAGGTGGTCCGGGATCGGCAGCATGCCGTACTCGGGCATGCCGGGGCCGCCCTTGGGTCCGGCGCCCCGCAGCACCAGAACGCTGTCGGCCGTGATGTTCAACTCCGGGTCGTTGATGGTGCGTTGCATGCTCCTGTAGTCGTCGAAGACGACCGCGGGACCGGTGTGCTCGAGCAGGTGCGGCTCCGCGGTGATGTGCTTGATGACGGCGCCGTCGGGGCAGAGGTTGCCGCGCAGGACGGCGACTCCGCCCTCGGCGGCGACGGGGTTGTGGCGGGTGCGGATGACGTCGTCGTCGTGGACGACGGCACCCTCGATCTGCCCGCCCAGGGTGCCACTGACGGTCGGCCGGTCCAGGTGGAGCAGGTCGGTGATCCGCGAGAGGAAGGCGGGCAGGCCGCCGGCGAAGTGGAAGTCCTCCATGAGGTGCGTCTGTCCGCCGGGACGGACGTTGGCCAGCACCGGCACGGTGCGGGCGATGCGGTCGAAGTCGTCGAGGGTGAGCGGCACTTGGGAGCGGCCCGCCATCGCGATCAGATGGATGACCGCGTTGGTGGAGCCGCCGAGCCCGAGCACCGTGGTGACGGCGTCCTCGAAGGCCTCGCGGGTGAGGATCCCGGACGGCTTGAGCCCCGTCCAGGCGAGGTCCACGGCGCGCCGCCCGGAGGCGGCCGCCATCCGCTCGTGCCCGGAGTCGACGGCCGGGATCGAGGAGGCGCCCGCCAGGGTCATGCCGAGGGCTTCCGCGGCCGCGGTCATCGTGGACGCGGTCCCCATGGTCATGCAGTGACCGGGCGAACGCGCCAACCCGCCCTGCAGCTCCCGCAGTTCGCAGTCCGTCAGGTTGCCCGCGCGGTGCTCGTCCCAGTACTTCCACATGTCGGTGCCGGACCCGAGGGTCTCGCCGCGCCAGTGCCCGGGCAGCATCGGCCCGGCGGGTACGAAGATCGACGGCACGTCGGCCGAGGCGGCGCCCATGAGCAGCGCGGGTGTCGACTTGTCGCAGCCGCCGAGCAGCACGGCCGCGTCGACCGGGTACGACCGCAGCAGCTCCTCCGTCTCCATCGCGAGCAGGTTGCGGTAGAGCATCGGGGTGGGCTTCTGGTACGTCTCCGAGAGTGTGGCGACGGGGAACTCGAGCGGGAAGCCGCCGGCCTGCCACACGCCCCGCTTGACCGCCTCGGCGCGCTCGCGCAGATGGACGTGGCAGGGGTTGATGTCGGACCAGGTGTTGAGGACGGCGATCACCGGGCGGCCCCGGTACTCCTCCGCCTCGTAACCGAGCTGGCGCATACGGGCGTTGTGCGACCAGGTGCGCAGCCGGCCCTCGGTGCCGTACCACTGGTGGCTTCTGAGTTCCTCGGGACGCATTCTGTCGGTCATGTCGACCATCCGGCGGCCATGGCGGCGACCTCGGCGCGCTCGTCCTCGGAAAGGGTGCTGCTCGGCGGGCGGACGTCGCGGCGGCACAGACCGAGGGAGGCGAGGGCCTCCTTGACGACGGTGACGTTGTTGGCGGAGCCGTTCGCGGCCCGCAGTTCCTCGAAGCGGCGGATCCGCTCCCAGACCTTCATGGCGGCCGGGTAGTCGCCGGATCGAAGCGCTTCGATCATGTTCAGCGAGACGGACGGGGCGACGTTCACGAGTCCGGAGGTGAAGCCGGTGGCGCCCGCGGAGAAGTACGAGGGCGCGTAGGGCTCGGCGAGGCCGGCGACCCAGACGAAGCGGTCGAGCCCCGCGTCCCGCGCGAAGGCGGCGAACCTGGCTGCGTCCGGGACGGCGTACTTGACGCCGATGACGTTCGGACAGGCGTCGGCGAGTTCGGCGAGGCGGGTGCCGGTCAGCTGGGCGTTGCGGATGTAGGGGACGACGCCCAGCTCGGGGACGGCCTCGGCGATGGCGCGGTGGTAGTCGACCCAGCCGCCCTGGGAGACGTACGGGTGGACGGGCTGATGGACCATCACCATCTGGGCGCCGTGCTCACGGGCGTGCCGGGCGGAGGCGACGGCGGTGGGCACGTCGTGGCCGACGCCGACGAGGATCGCGGCGCGGTCGCCGGTCTCCTCGATGGCCGACTCGGTGACGAGACAGCGCTCTTCGGGAGAGAGCGCATAGAACTCGCCGGTGTTTCCGTTGGGGGTGAGGATGCGGATCCCGCCTTCGAGCAGCCGACGCAACAGGGCCCGGTGGGCGTCCTGGTCGACGGTGCCGTCCTCGGCGAACGGAGTCACCGGGATCGCCACCACGTCGGCCAGGGCCGCCCGTTGGGTCTCGAACGTCACGCTGCTCATGTGGTGCCTTCCTGGTTCGCCGCCTGGTCCGTGACCCGGTCGGTCGCCTGGGGGAACGCTCGCTCGACGAAGGACGCGATATGGGCGTGCAGGGCGCGGGCCGCGCCGTCGGCGTCGCCCGCCAGGGCGAGCCGCAGGATCTCCCGGTGCTCGCCGGCCTCCCGCTCCCAGGAGGGCGAGGCCGCCCAGGCCACCGCGGAGACGAGGGCCGCCTGGTCGCGGACCTCGTCGAGCATGCGGCCGAGCAGCGGGTTGCCGCAGGGCAGGTACAGGGCGCGGTGGAACTCCCGGTTGGCGAGGGACCGTTCGGCGGTGTCGGTGGCGTCGTCGGCCCGGGTCAGCGCGGTGCGTGCGGCGTCGAGGGAGGCTCCTCGCCGTACCGCCCGCCTGAGCGCCTCGGGCTCCAGCAGCAGCCGCACGTCGTAGACCTCGCGTGCCATGTCCGCGTCCACCCTGCGCACCGTGACGCCCTTGTACTGGCTCATCACGACGAGTCCGGTGCCCGCCAGGGTCTTCAGCGCCTCGCGCACCGGGGTCTTGGACACCCCGAACTGTGCGGCGAGCTCGGTCTCGACCAGAGCCTGGCCCGGCGTCAACTGCCCGGTGAGGATGCGGTGTTTGATCGCGTCCAGCACGTACTGCGTGCGGGACGGGATCGGCGTGGGCACAGAGGTCATGCGCGCCTCTCGGAAGTCACGTATCAGATCCGGGGTATCTGATCTCGTGTATCGCGTCTCATATATGACGTATGAAATACGACGCGTTGAAGGTAGGAGGGGGCGCATGTTCCGTCAATGCTTCTGACAAAGGAAGTCGGGTGAGCGTGGGTGGTCCCACGTGGGCGACGAGCAGTCGGCTGGTTCGGCCGGGCCCGCCCATAAGGCACTTGCCTGATCCCCGGCCGGGGGCCTTAGACCCACCATGGCCAGGCATGACGACATCGACATGGGCGGTGGTGCGGGTCCTGCGGGACCGCGATGCGGGCCTGTATCTCGCCGGCGTGGTGATCTCCGGCTTCGGGACGTCGGCGCTGTGGCTGGCGTCCGGAGTGTGGGCCAAGGAGCTGACCGGCTCGGACGGACTGGCGGCGCTGTGCCTGCTCGCCATGTGGGCGCCCACGCTCGCCGGGCCCCTGCTCGGCACGCTCGCCGACCGGTTCCGCCGCAAACCCCTTCTCCTCGGCGCGAACCTCCTCCTGGCCGCCCTTCTGCTCACCCTCTTCACCGTCGACTCCCCGAGCCGCCTGTGGCTGCTCTACACGGTCCTCTTCGTGTACGGCGCCGCAGGCGTCGTACACGACGCGGCCGAGTCGGCCCTCGTCGCCGCCGCGGTCGACCACTCCCTGCTGGGCGACTTCAACGGGCTGCGCATGACGGCGACCGAGGCCATGAAGCTGGTGGCCCCGTTGGCCGGCGCGGCCCTGTTCGCGGGGTACGGCGGCCCGGGCGTCGCCCTGCTGGACGCCGTCACGTTCGTGCTGGCCACGGGCGTGTACGCGCTGCTGCGCGTCCACGAGGAGCAGCCGCAGCCGCCCATGACCGGCCGGCGACGTCGGACCGCGGAGAGCATCGGACACCTCTGGAACCACCCCGGGCTGCGCCCCCTCGTCCTGGCGGGCGGTACCACGATGTTCTGCGCGGGCATGTCCGGGGCGCTGCTCTACGCCGTCATCGACGGCCTCGGCCACTCCCCCGCCTACGCCGGCGTCCTGTACGCCGTCCAGGGCGCCGGATCGGTCGCGATCGGTCTGGCCTCCGGCCCGGCCCTGCGCCGCCTGGGCGAACACCGGTTCGCGGCCTGCGGTATCGCCCTGACGGGCGTCGCGGTCGCCGCCCGAGCCATCCCCTCGGACCCGGTGGCCCTGGTCTGCGGCGCAGCGATCGGAGCCGGGCTCCCCTGCGTCCTGATCGCCGCGCTGACCGCGGTACAGCGCGAAACACCGAACACTGTGCTGGGCAGCACGGCCGCCACGGCCAACACCCTGCTCTTCGCGCCGAACGTACTCGGCCTGGCCGCCGGGGCAGCCCTGGTCGAACTGACCGACTACCGCCTCCTGCTCCTCACGCTCGGCACAGCCCTGCTCACCACAGCCACCCGCCTCCCCCACCCCCCAACCAGCACCAAGCCCACCACCTCCACATCCCCGCCCGACGCCAACCCGACGTGACACAGCCACAAGACGAACCACCCCACACCGCGACCGCCGCCCTCGGCGACCCGGGCGGACGCGAGACAGTGGAGCTGGTGCTCCGCCGGCGCCGCGCCCGCGGCCGGCGAGACCGGGCTGCCCATTCCCGGCGAAAGGGGGCCGGCGGGCCCCTGGCGCAGCTCGGCCACCGCCGTACGGCACTCAAAGCCTGGCGAGTGCCCGACGTCGTCCGACGCCGACCAGCGCGATACAACAGCAGTCCGGTCGCGCCCCGCCGCCCCTCATGCGCCGCTTCCGCGGCCAGCGAGACCGGCCAGCCCCCATCCCCGACGAAGGGAGCCAGCAGACCCTGGCACGGTCCTGCCGCGCCCACCGCCACCCGGCTCCCTCAGAGCCCGGCAAGTGCCGAGCGCACCGCCTCCACACCCCCGCCCGACACCACCCCGCCAAGACACAGCCATAGTTCGCTCACACCCCGGCATCCGGCCAGCACATCCAGCCAGCGAGACCGGGCCGCCGCCCACTCCCGGCAAACGAGGCCGGCAGACCCCTGGCCGCCCTGCCGGGTCACCGCCACCCGCCTCCCCCACCCCCAACAAGCGCCAAGCGCACCACCACACCCCCGCCCGACACCACCCCGCCAAGACACAGCCATAGTTCGCTCACACCCCCGACGTCCGGCCAGCACATCCAGCCAGCGAGACCGGGCCGCCGCCCACTCCCAGCAAAAGAGGCCGGCAGACCCCTGGCCGCCCTGCCAGGTCACCGCCACCCGGCTCCCTCAGAGTCCGGCCAGTGCCGAGCGCAGCGCCTCCAGGTCCGCGTTCGACGCCAAGCCAGCGTGGTACAGCCGTAGTTCGGTCGCTCCCCGGCGCTGTGCCCGGGGCGCGTCCGTGGGGAGTGTGGTCGGGCTGCCGCCCATTCCCGCGATCACAGGGAAGTTGGCGGCGATGACCGTGTTTTCCCGGCGCTGTTCGGCGAAAGGTGTCAGCAGGTCCGGGCCGCCCGCGCAGGGCACGACCACGCCGTCCGCGACGGACAGGATGTGGGCGGGGTCCACGCCCGGGTTTGCGCCGACGTGGTACGTCACGGGGTCGGCGTGCAGCAGGACCTGGAAGCCCTCGGGGGCCGCCGCGCGCACCGCTCGGACCACGGTCTCCTGGAGCGTGCGGGCGGTTTCGTCGCGCCACGCGCGCGTGGCGGCCGCCTTCGCCTCGCCCAGCAGCTTCTCGACCCCGGCCCAGCCGCCGTCATCGGGCGCACCCTGCCACAGCGGCTCCAGCGCCTCGCGTACGGCGGCCGCCAACTCGTCGGCGTCCAGTCCCTGTTCGCCGTAGCCCGCCCGGCAGGCGGGGCAGAAGCAGAGCGCCATCAGGTACATCCCGGTGTCGCCGAGACCCACCCCGCCGGTCTTGTCGTGGGCGTGCAGATGCTGGAGGCCGTACCAGCCGAGGGACTCGAGCTCCGTGCCGAGCGCTCCCGGTCGTACGGCGGCCTCGACGGCCAGATCGACGAGGTACGCGCGCGTGGCGGGCTGCGCGATGCACGGGGCCCACGGATAGCGGTCGCCATAGGCGTTGACGACGGAGGTGTCCGGATGCTCGGCGCCCAGGCGGGAGTTGTGGGCGAGGACGACCCAGGTGTGCACCTCCAGGCCGGCGTCCGCGAGCGCAGTGGCGGCCTCGCCGTAGGCGTCTCCCGGTGCCCAGTCCCCGGCGGGGTACGGGCGCAGCGCACGTCCTTCCCAGCGGCCGTCGGTGGGATACAGCACAGCCGCGTGCTCGGCCGTCACGATGCGGTGGCGCGGGTGGCGGGGCGTCAGCGCACGTGTGGAGTGGTACGCGGAAGCGAGGGTCACCTGCTGCACACCGAGCGCGGCGATGCGGCCCGCGGCCTGCGGGTCCCCGTTGACGTCCCAGGGGTAGACGAAAGTCGACGCCTTCACTTGCTCTCCGCCTTCACTTGTTCTCTTCCAACAGCGCATACCCACGCTCGATCAGCTCGGCAAGCCGCTTGACATGCTCCTCGGTGGGCTCGTGCAGCGGCGGCCGGACCTCCCCCACGTCGAGCCCGCGCAGCCGTACGCCCGCCTTGACCAGCGCGACGGCATAGCCGCGCCCCTGTGCGCGCAGTTCGACGAACGGCCGGTAGAAGCCGTCGAGGAGCCGGTGCGCGGTGGCGGTGTCACCGAGCTCCAGCGCCCGGTGGAAGGCGAGCGCGATCTCCGGGGCGAAGCAGAACACGGCGGAGGAGTAGAGCGGAACGCCGATGGCGCGGTAGGCGAGCTGGGTCTGTTCGGCGGTCGGCAGGCCGTTGAAATAGAGGAAGTCGCCGGGAACCTCGGTGCGGACGGCGCTGACGATGCGCTGCATGAGGTCGAGGTCGCCGAGGCCGTCCTTGAAGCCGATGATCCCGTCCGTGCGGGCCAGTTCGACGACGGACTCCGGGGTGAACACGGCGTTGTCGCGCTGGTAGACGATCACGGGCAGCGCGGTCGCGGCGCCCACCTCCCGGTAGTGCCGCAGCAACCCCGCCTGACCGGCGAGAACGAGGTACGGCGGCATGGCGAGCAGCCCGTCCGCCCCGGCGGCCTCCGCCACGCGCGCGTACCGGACGGCGAGCGCGGTGCCGTACCCGGCGCCGGCCACCACCGGCACCCGGCCGTCCGCCGCCTCCACCGCCACCCGCACACACGCCTCGAACTCCTCCGGCGCGAGCGCATGGAACTCGCCGGTGCCGCAGCACGCGAAGACCGCGGCGGCCCCGCCCTCGACCCCGCGGCGCACATGGGCGCGGTACACGTCGAGGTCGACCGAGCCGTCGGGGCCGTAGGCGGTGACCGGGAAGAACAGCGGCCCGCTGGGGATGCCGAGTCGAGCGGCGAGAGGGACTGACGTCACGGGCACTCCCGATTCCGATACCGATTCCACGCTCATGATCTGCGTCTACATTTCTGAACGCCACCACGCTAAGGTGCCCCTTTACGACCGGTCAAGCGCGCTCACCGCCATCACATCAGCGGATTTCAGCATTTCGCAGAGCACTTGACGGGGTCCGGCCCGGCTCCCTAGCGTGTCCATGGATGTGAATAAGGTGCACGCATGCGCCCGCCGACCGAAGGAGAAGCGAGGATGCCAGCCCCCCGCACCGTTCTGCTCACCGGCGCCGCCGGCGGGCTCGGCACCCTGATGCGGAACCTCCTGCCGGCCTTCGGCTACGAGCTGCGCCTCCTCGACGTACGCCCGATCGAGGGCGACCCGGACGCCGTCACCGCGGACCTCGCCGACAAGAAGGCCCTGCGCGAGGCCGTGCGGGGCGTCGACGCGATCATCCACCTGGCCGGCATCTCCCTCGAAGCCCCCTTCGAGAAGATCCTCGCGGCGAACATCGAGGGCACGTACAACCTGTACGAAGCCGCGCGCGAGGAGGGCGTGGGCCGCATCGTCTTCGCCTCCTCCAACCACGCCGTCGGCTTCACCCCCCGCCCCCAGGGGGACACACCTCTCGAGGCAAGCGCGCTGATCCCCATCGACACCCCGCGCCGCCCGGACACCTTCTACGGACTGTCCAAGTCCTTCGGCGAGGACCTCGCGCAGCTCTACTGGGACAAGCACGGCCTGGAGACGGTCTCGGTGCGCATCGGCTCCTGCTTCCCCGAGCCCACCAGCGTGCGCATGCTGTCCATCTGGCTGAGCCCGGCCGACGGCGCCCGCCTCTTCCACGCGGCCCTGACCGCCGAGAACGTCGGTCACACCGTCGTCTACGGCTCCTCCGCCAACACCCGCCTGTGGTGGGACCTGTCCACGGCACGGGCGCTCGGCTACGACCCCCAGGACGACTCCGAGCCGTACGCGGCAAAACTGATCGCCGACCAGGGCGAACTGGAGCCGGACAACATCGCCCACGCCTACCTGGGCGGTCACTTCGTCAGCGACCCGCCGATCTGGCCGTACTGAGGTCACCGACGCCGTCGAAAGGCGGGAAACGATCGTTCGCGAGGGCGGGCGGGCACCGAACGGGCCCGTCCGCCCTCGTATTCGGGCATCGCAGCTGCCCGATCTCACGCCCCGGCCCACAGCCCCGCAGGTCCGAGGCGGGCACTCCGCTCGGCAAACGGGCACACACGGGCAGCATCGGCCCTGCAACAGGCCTGGTCAGCGCCGCAGCCCGGGGGTAGAACTTCCTGCGAGGGCCCCACCGGGCCCGAACGGGCAGCACGGCACGGGAGCGGGTGACGGCGATGACGGCGAACTCTGCGAAGACGGCAGAAGAGCGCCAGCGGGAGATCGTGCGGGCCGCGCGCGCCACCGGCTCGGTGGACGTCACCGCGCTCGCCGCCGCACTGGGCGTGGCCAAGGAGACCGTACGGCGGGATCTGCGGGCCCTGGAGGACCACGGCCTGGTCCGCCGCACCCATGGCGGCGCCTACCCCGTGGAGAGCGCCGGTTTCGAGACGACGCTCGAGTTCCGCGCCACCAGCCACGTACCCGAGAAGCGCCGGATCGCGGCCGCCGCGGCCGAGCTGCTCGGGGACGCCGAGACCGTCTTCGTCGACGAGGGCTTCACCCCGCAGCTCATCGCCGAGGCACTGCCCAGGGACCGGCCGCTGACCGTGGTCACCGCGTCCCTGCCGGTCGCGGGCGCACTGGCCGAGGCCGACGCCGTCTCCGTGCTGCTGCTCGGCGGCCGGGTCCGCCCCGGGACCCTGGCCACCGTCGACCACTGGACGACGAAGATGCTGGCCGGCTTCGTCCTCGACCTCGCCTTCATCGGCGCCAACGGCATCTCCCGCGAGCACGGCCTGACCACCCCCGACCCCGCGGTCAGCGAGGTCAAGGCGCAGGCCATCCGGGCCGCGCGCCGCACGGTGTTCGCCGGCGTGCACACCAAGTTCGGGGCGGTCAGCTTCTGCCGGTTCGCGGAGATCGGCGCTCTGGAGACGATCGTCACGAGCACCCTGCTCCCCTCGTCCGAGGCGCACCGCTACTCACTGCTGGGCCCACAGGTCATCCGCGTCTAGGGAACTCGTCCGCGCCCGCGCTGTGCGCGTCCGCACGTCCAATTCGCCTTCCCCCAGGGCACTCCCACGCCCGCAACCGCCCTTTATCTCCCCATATGTTCAGGAGCGATCCATGCGCACCCAGAGCCGACGACGGCCGCCGCGAGCCACGCTCGCCATGGCCGCCGCAGGGACGCTGCTCGCCCCGCTGCTCTCCGGCTGTTGGGTCGGGGCGGGCGGGTCCGGTTCCGGCGGCGACTCCGTCAACGTCCTGATGGTCAACAACCCGCAGATGGTGGAGCTGCAGAAGCTCACCAAGGCGCACTTCACCAAGGAGACCGGCATCAAGGTGAACTTCACCGTCCTGCCGGAGAACGACGTCCGCGACAAGATCAGCCAGGACTTCGCCAACCAGGCGGGCCAGTACGACGTGGCGACGCTCAGCAACTACGAGATCCCGATCTACGCCAAGAACAGCTGGCTGCACGAGATGAACTCGTACGTCGCCAAGGACCCCGGCTACGACGAGCAGGACGTCCTGAAGCCGATGCGCCAGTCCCTGACCGCCGACGACGGAAAGCTCTACGGCCAGCCCTTCTACGGCGAGTCGTCCTTCCTGATGTACCGCAAGGACATCTTCGCCGAGAAGGGCCTGACGATGCCGGCCCACCCCACCTGGGACCAGGTGGCCAAGCTGGCCGCCGAGGTCGACGGGGCGAAGTCCGGGATGCGCGGCATCTGTCTGCGCGGCCTGCCCGGCTGGGGCGAAGTCATGGCCCCCCTCACCACCGTGGTGAACACCTTCGGCGGCACCTGGTTCGACAAGAACTGGAAGGCCGAACTCGACTCCCCCGCCTTCGAGAAGGCGACGAAGTTCTACGTCGACCTGGTCCGGGGGCACGGTGAGTCGGGGGCCGCCCAGTCCGGCTTCGCGGAGTGCCTCAACAACATGACCCAGGGCAAGGTCGCCATGTGGTACGACGCCACCTCCGCCGCCGGCTCCCTGGAGGCGAAGGGCTCCCCCGTCAAGGGCAAGCTGGGCTACGCCCCCGCCCCCGTCGAGAAGACGGACTCCGCCGGCTGGCTCTACACCTGGGCCTGGGGCATCCAGAAGGCCTCCCGCAACCCCGACAAGGCCTGGAAGTTCGTGTCCTGGGCCTCCAGCAAGCAGTACGAGCAGCTGGTCGGCGACACCAGCGGCTGGTCCAACGTCCCCGCGGGCAAGCGCGCGTCGACGTACACCAACGCGGACTACCGCAAGGAGGCCGGCGCCTTCCAGGAGATGACCAGGGAGGCCATCGAGGGCGCCAGGCCCAACAACCCGGGGGTGCAGCCGCGCCCCGCGCCCGGCATCCAGTTCGTCGGCATCCCCGAGTTCACCGATCTCGGCACCAAGGTCTCCCAGGAGATCAGCGCGGCGATCGCCGGACGCCAGTCCGTCGACTCGGCGCTGCGCAAGTCCCAGCAGCTCGCCGAGAAGATCTCGAAGGAGTACGAGGGACGATGACCGCCACGACAACGGCTCCCCTGGCCGCAACTCCCGTACGCACCACCCGCAGGCCCTCCGCCCGGCTGAAGGCCTGGTCCACCCGGGCCCCACTGCTGCCCGCCCTGGTCTTCATGATCGTCGTGACCCAGCTGCCGTTCGTGGCCACCCTGGTGATCTCGTTCTTCGACTGGAACGCCCTGTATCCCAAGGCCCGCCACTTCACCGGCTTCGACAACTACCAGCAGGTCCTTTCCGACGCCGACCTGCGCCACTCGGTGTGGACAACGGTCCTGCTGACGGTGACGGTGGTCCTGGTCAGCCTGGTCCTGGGCCTGGTCCTCGCACTGCTCCTGGACCGGAGGTTCCGCGGCCGGGGAGTGGTCCGCACCCTGCTGATCGCACCCTTCCTGGTGGTCCCGGTCGCCGCGGCCCTGCTGTGGAAGCACGTCCTCTACAACCCCGAATACGGCCTGCTCAACGGCCTGTTGCACTACGTGGGCGGCCCGCAGCCGGACTGGATCTCCCACACTCCGCTGCTCGCGGTCGAGGCCTCCCTGATCTGGCAGTGGACGCCGTTCATGATGCTGATCCTGCTGGCCGGCCTGCAGAGCCGCGACAGCCAGCAACTCGAAGCCGCACGCGTGGACGGCGCGAACGACTGGCAGATCTTCCGCCATCTGACGCTCCCGCACCTGCGCAGATATCTGGAACTGGGCGCCCTGCTCGGCTCGATCTACATCGTCCAGAACTTCGACGCGGTCTTCACCATCACCTCCGGCGGCCTGGGCACCGCCAACCTCCCCTACACCGTCTACCAGAGCTTCTACCAGGCCCACGAGAACGGCCTGGCCTCGGCCGCCGGCGTCCTGGTGGTCATCGGCTCGATCATCATCGCGACCTTCGCCCTGCGCGTCGTGTCGTCCCTGTTCCGCGAGGAGGTGTCCCGCGCATGAGCACGGTCGCCGTACGAACGAGCCCCCGCCGCAAGGGAGTCGGCCTGGGCCTGGTGGCCTGGCTGCTCGGCCTCGTCTTCTTCCTGCCCATCGCCTGGATGGCGCTGACGTCCTTCCACTCGGAGTCGGACGCCGCGACCAACCCGCCGTCCTTCGGCGCCGCCCTCACCCTCGACGGCTACCGCGAGTTCTTCGGCACGGGCGGCGGCGCGAGCCCCTGGCCGGCGCTGGTCAACTCGGCGGTGGCGTCGGTGGGTTCGACGGTCCTGGTCCTGCTGCTGGCCCTCCCCGCGGCATACGCCCTCTCCATCCGCCCGGTGAAGAAGTGGACGGACGTCCTGTTCTTCTTCCTGTCCACGAAGATGCTGCCGGTCGTGGCGGGGCTCCTCCCGATCTACCTGTTCGCCAAGAACACCGAGATGCTGGACAACATCTGGCTGCTGGTCATCCTCTACACCTCCATGAACCTGCCGATCGCGGTGTGGATGATGCAGTCCTTCCTCGCCGAGGTGCCGGTCGCGGTGATCGAGGCGGCGCAGATCGACGGCGCCCGGCTGCCGACGATCCTCGCCCGCGTGGTGGCCCCGATCGCCCTGCCGGGCATCGCAGCGACGGCCCTGATCTGCTTCATCTTCAGCTGGAACGAGCTGCTGTTCGCCCGAGTACTGACCGGCGTGGTGGCCGAGACGGCCCCCGTCTTCCTGACCGGCTTCATCACCAGCCAGGGCCTGTTCCTGGCGAAGGTGTGCGCCGCGTCGCTCGTCATCTCCCTGCCGGTGCTCGCCGCGGGGTTCGCCGCCCAGGACAAGCTGGTCCAGGGCCTGTCACTGGGAGCCGTCAAATGAAGGCCGCCGTCATCGAGTCCGTGGGCCGCGCCGTCGTCACCGAGGTCCCCGACCCGACACCCGGCCCGCGCGAGGTCGTCGTCGAGGTCGCCGCCTGCGGCCTGTGCGGCACGGACCTGCACATCCTCCAGGGCGAATTCGCACCCAAGCTGCCGATCGTGCCCGGACACGAGTTCGCGGGCCAGGTGGTCGGGGTGGGCACCCAGGTCACGGAGGTCGCCGTCGGCGACCGGGTGGCGGTCGACCCGTCGCTCTACTGCTACGAGTGCCGGTACTGCCGTACGGGCCACAACAACCTCTGCGAACGGTGGGCCGCGATCGGCGTCACGACGGCCGGGGGCGCGGCGCAGTTCGCGGTGGCCCCGGTGGCGAACTGCGTGAAACTGCCCGAGCACGTGCGTACCGAGGACGCGGCCCTGGTGGAGCCCCTTTCCTGTGCCGTCCGGGGCTACGACGTGCTGCAGTCACGCCTGGGCGCCCACGTCCTGATCTACGGCTCGGGGACGATGGGCCTGATGATGCTGGAGCTCGCCAAGCGCACGGGAGCGGCGAGCGTGGACGTGGTCGACCTCAACCCGGCGCGGCTGGAGACGGCGGTACGGCTGGGGGTGTCGGCGTCGGCTGCGAACGCGGACGAACTGGACCGGCCGCAGGGCTGGGACGTCGTGGTCGACGCCACCGGGAACGCGGCCGCGATCCAGGACGGGCTGGGGCGGGTCGCGAAGGCGGGGACGTTTCTGCAGTTCGGGGTGGCGGACTATGCGACTCGGGTGACGATCGATCCATACCGCATCTACAACGAGGAGATCACCATCACGGGCTCCATGGCGGTCCTGCACAGCTTCGAGCGGGCGGCGGAGTTGTTCGCGAACGGGGTGCTGGATCCGGAGGTCTTCATCAGCGACCGGATTCCGCTGGAGCGGTATCCGGAGGCGCTGGAGCAGTTCGCGGCGGGGGTGGGCCGCAAGATCGTGGTGGTGCCGTAGGGGGTCTCGCCCCCGCCGCCCCTACCCGTCCCGACCCGGGGGCCAGCCCCCGGTGAAGCCTCCACGGTCGACCGCGCGGCGTACTGCGGCAGCCTGGTGCTCCCAGTACGACTGGTCATCGGTGTCGAGCTTGTCCCAGCGCTGGCCG
>NZ_JBSFHW010000034.1:0-120538 GCF_053597275.1 Streptomyces sp. NPDC001492
GCCCCTGACCGATGTCAGGGGCAGCGGCCGCTTGGGCGTTGAGGACGCAGCGCCCGGGCAACGGGGCGCAGATGCAGTTCCAGGAAGGGAGGGGACGCCGCCGGAACCTGGGGGTCTACGACCGGCCCCGCACTGCGGATCCCGGCACCTTCCGGCCGGCCGATGTCCGTAACTCCTCGCGCCGCGACGGCGACGAGGGAGGGCCGGCCCGTACCACCCTGCCGTCAGCTCGTCGGCAGGGTCACGAACTCCATTCGGCCTCCGGCGAGAGCGACGACGGCGGAGACCAGGGCCTGCAGACAGGTGTGTTCGGCTTCCTCGTCGGGCAGTGCGAGATGCTGCGACGAGAGGCCGTCGAAGCCCGCCAGGAAGAACCGGGCGAGGGTCTCCGCCGACTGGGCGAGCTGGTGACCGGTGCGCTCGGCCGCCTCGGTCACCAGCTTCGTCGTCACGGCCGTCACCTCGCGGTAGTGGCCCTCCAGGGCCTCCTGCAGCCGTGGCGTCCGGAGCGCGAACATGGACAGTTCGGTGAGCAGCTGATGGGTGGTCGGCTGCTCGCGCACGGTCTGCCACAGGGCGGCGGCGAGTGCCGTGAGTGTCTCCTCGAAGCCGGCGTCCGCGGGCGTCGCCCGTTCGACCTGCGCGATCAGATCATGGGTGAGCTGCTCCATGACGGCCCGGTACAGGTCCTCCTTGGTGCCGAAGGTGTAGTGCACTGTCGCCTGGGCCACACCCAGCTCGGCGGCGATGGCACGGGTACTTCCGGCAGCCACACCTTCCCTCGTCATGAGGTCGATGGCGGCCTTGATCAGCTGAGGACGGCGCTCGGCCGCAGAAACATGAGCCATGAACCCATGATAACGACTTAGTCCACCGAATAAGTCGTTCGATCATGTTCTAATTTTCTGAGATGTTCGTCGCCCTGGACAGTGAGCGCCGACGCATGACCGACCGCATCGAGTGTCTGCTGTGCAGCCGCGAGGCCATCTTGGGCTACCTCGTCGGCGAGCCGGCGGTGGCCTTCTGACCGTGGTGGAGACGGCCGCGGAACCCTGCGCCGCGCGTAGGCAACGTCCCCGGTCGGCAGCGTACCGTCGACGAACTCTTACCACGTGGTCTTGATCGATGAGCGCGGATTGGATGCTGCGCCCGCCCCTGCCGATGCCCCGGACACGGCCCGTGACGCGGACTCGAAGTCACTTGTGGAGGGGATGCCCGCGTGCGTGGCCAAGAAGGTGGCGAGACCGGTCAGGAATCGAGAAGCCCCGGCCACCGCCCAGCCCCTAGCGTGATGGACATGGCAACCACCGCTTCCACCGCAGCCCCCACGATCCTCACGTCCGTCACCCTTGAGGTGGCCGACCCCGAGGCCGCCCGCCGCTTCTACGGCGCCTTCGGCGTGGACACGTACATACGCCTGCGTCCGTCCGAGACGCACCCGACTGGATTTCGCGGCTTCACCCTGGCGCTCACGGTGTCCGGGCCGGCCACCGTCGACGGCTTCGTCGCCGCCGCCGTGGACGCCGGCGCCACGGTGCTGAAGCCCGCCACGAAGTCGCTGTGGGGTTACGGCGGCGTCGTCCAGGCCCCGGACGGAACGATCTGGAAGATCGCCACCTCGGCGAAGAAGGACACCGGCCCCGCCACCCGCGAGATCGATGAGGTCGTCCTGCTGCTCGGTGTCGAGGACGTGAAGGCCACCAAGCAGTTCTACGTGGACCGGGGCTTGACCGTGGCCAAGAGCTTCGGCGGCAAGTACGCCGAGTTCGCCCCCGGTCAGTCCAGCCCCGTCAAGCTGGCGCTGTACAAGCGCCACGCGCTGGCCAAGGACCTCGGCGTCCCCGCCGACGGCACCGGCTCGCACCGCATCGTCCTCGGCAGCACCGCCGGCGCCTTCACCGACCCGGACGGCTTCGCCTGGGAGGCCGCCGCGCCGCCCGCCCCCACACCCTCCTGACGTCCGATCCTGTACTTCCGCACCGCCGTGTCTCACCTTGCTACGAGAGGAAACCTGCCATGCCGTCCACGAAGTCGCCCGCCGAGAACTCCGGCACGACCGCCGAGAAGTACGACGGATTCACCGCCCAGGAGCGGGCCGCGATGAAGGAGCACGCACGCGAACAGAAGAAGGCGGTGGCGCGGCGCGGTTCGTCCCGGGCGAAGAAGGAGGCGGCAGCGGAGCAGGACGTGCTCGCGAAGATCGCCGAGATGCCGGAAGCGGACCGGGTTCTCGCCGAGCGGATCCACGAGATCGTCAAGACCGCCGCTCCCGACCTCGCGCCCAAGCTCTGGTACGGGATGCCCGCGTACGCCAGGGACGGCAAGGTCGTCTGCCACTTCCAGAGCGCGGAGAAGTTCAAGTCGCGGTATGCCACGCTCGGCTTCAGCGACCAGGCGGCACTCGACGAGGGCGCGATGTGGCCGACCGCGTACGCCCTGAAGGAGCTGACCGCGGCCGACGAACAGCTGATCAGCGCCCTCGTGAAGAAGGCAGTGGGCTGAGGTCGACCGGGGGCCAGGCGTGGGAGCGGCTGGATCGCGTGCCCCAAAACGGCCCCTCCTGCATGGTCCCGCCAGCCACTCGTGTACCGAGAGCGGGACCGAGGTGCCGGGACCAGGAGGGAGGTTATGTGTCGAGCGATTGCGCAGCGAAGACGTCTTCGATCCTCCACCGCCGGCTGGTCAGGCCCTGCTGGTGGTGATAGCGCAGGCAGGTGTCGAGTGCGGCGCGGTTGGCTGCGATGCCGTAGGGCCACCAGTCCTCGGGGAACTCTTCACCGTTGCGATCCACCAGGGCGTTCATCCACGGGATCATGGTCTGGACCTGGTAGAGCCTACGGCCGTGGCGGTAGCGTTCGGCGGCGGCGTCCTTCGCCCGGGAGAAGGCACGGTAGACGGCGTGCGCGAGTCCGGGTTGGTCCCGTAGCAGTTCCCGCCGGACGACGATGGTGTGCATCATCGGGAAGATGCCGGTTCGCCGGTAGTAGTCGCGTTCCAGCGGCTCGAAGTCGGGGAACAGGCGGGTGACGTTCGGGGATCCGTCGAGCACGCACTGCGGGACGTTCGCCGAGAACAGCGCGTCGATCTCACCGGCGTCGAGCATCGCGTTCAGTGACTTTCCCTCGGGCGCGGCGCGCACGTCGACGTCGGCCGGGTGCGGATGGGGGATGAAGTCGAAGGGCGGCGCGGGGTGTTCGAGGCCCCCGATCACCCAGCGGCTCTCCTCGGGTTTGAATCCGTACTCGTCCATCAGGATCCCCTTGGCCCACACACCGGAGTCCTGACCGTAGACACCGAACTCGCCGATGGTCCTGCCCGCAAGATCGGCCGGTTCCGTGATCCCGCTCTGGGTGTTGACGAAGACGCACGAGTGACGGAACACGCGGTTCGGGAAGACCGGCAACGCCACGAACGGCAGTCCGGTCTCCAGCAGCCGCAGGTAGAAGGTGAGACCGAGCTCAGCGACGTCGAACTCGTTTCCGCGGATCAGCCGGTCGAAAAGCTCCGGCAGGGTCGCCGCGGTTTTCATCGTGACGTCGATGCCGTCGGTGCTTACCGTCCCATCGAACAGCGCCCGCGTCGTGTCGTACGGGAAGCACCCGACCGTGAGGGCAGGGGCGGCCATGAATACTCCTCCTCGTCGGCTCTGCTGCTTCCATCGTTGGCCGTCGCGCTGCCCGGTGTCCAAGACCCGTTGGGAACGTCCGATACCGCACGGGTATCGTGCTTGAGGTGGACCTGCGCTCGCTCCGGTACTTCATCGCCGTCGCCGAGGAGTGCCACATCGGCCGGGCAGCGCAACGCCTGCACATGACGCAGCCACCACTGAGCCGCGCGATCCGGCGCCTCGAGGACGAACTCGGCGTCCTCCTGTTCGAACGCACCCCCAAGGGCGTCACCCTCACGCCCGCCGGAAAGGTTCTCTACGACGAAACGGGGGCGTTGTTGGCCCGAGCCGACCGGATCCGCAGGCGAGTGGCAGCTGCGGCGGGTACGGCGCCCCTCACCGTCGGAACTCTGGCGGACGCGGCCGAACACGTCGGCGGCCGACTGGTGTCACTGTTCCGGGCCCGCCATCCGCACGTCCACGTCACCCTCCACGAGGCCGATCTCGGCGACCCGACAGCGGGACTCCGCGCCGGGCTGGTCGACGTGGCCATCACCCGAACTCCCTTCGCCGACACCGGCATCGGCATGCACGTCCTGCGCTCGGTACCCGTCGGCGTAGTGATGCGTGATGATGACCCGTTCGCCGGCCATGCCTCGGTCTCGTCGACCGACCTCATCGGCCGCCGGTGGGTGCGGCTGCCGGATGGCGCCGATCCGGTATGGACGGCGTACTGGACCGGCAGTGGAGACAACGACAACGACGCGTCGCCGGTCATGCGAACGATCCAGGAGTGCCTCCAAGCGGTCCTGTGGAACGGCACATCGGCTCTCGCTCCCGTCGATCAGCCGTTGCCCGCCGGCCTGGTCGTCGTCCCGCTGAGTGATCGCCCGCCCAGTGATCTAGTGGTGGCCTGGCCGAGGACAGCATGCAGCCCACTGGTGCGTGGCTTCATCCAAGTCGCCAAGCACTGCCGGCACACCTGAAAAAGGCACCGGTGCTCCTGGGCTCAGCTCATCACCGCGGCTCAGGGCCACCAACCACGAGGGGCTGCCGCCTCCCGTGTGCTGCTCTGAAACCTCCGGCTCCATCCGCTGATGGCCCACTGCGGCACCGAGCGCGTCCCGATCCCACCCGCGCGGCGTTCGCCGATCTGGTCCGCCACCAGCGTGGTTACCTGCTGCTGGAGTGGATCCGGCCGGCGGAGCAGGACGCGCCGAACCCCGTGAGGGGCTTCGCTGGCTTTCTCCGTCAGGACCTCGCGCTCAGTGCCGACGCGGGATTCCCAGTGTTTGTATGAGCTGGGCGAGTTCCTCCCGGAAGAGCTTCTCCGGGCTGGTGGTCCGGGTGCTTCCTCGCCTCCCACAGGGAGAACGGCTGGGCCGAGACGGAGACCAAAGGGGCCCCCGCGCTCACAGCGCCCGGGACCACAGTCACCACCCGGATGGGAGGTGCCGTGCCGTGATCACCGAACTTGCCGCCGAACGAGTCGAGTTCACCTGTGGCTCGTGCTGGCACCGCTGGAGCGTCGAGTACGGCGTGCAGCGCTACCGGGACGCCGTCGATGCCGAGTGAAAGGGCTTCCAACCGCGACAACACACCGGTTCCCTCCCCCTACACGCCCAGGGCGCTCAGCCCTGTGAACCCTGCGGCCGGCGCTGGGTTGGGCGCCTCGTGGCCCGCCGCGCCTATTTCACTTTCGAGGCGGCCCCGGAAGGCACCTGACCGACCAAGACCGTGCTGTTGCGCTTGGATCAGCCAGTCGGCCGCTGATGCATCGTCACCGCAAACTCGTCGACTCGGCCCCTTCACCGCAGGGCGCCGGGAAGGCAGCCCTCCCTCTGCGACGCGGATCAGCGCTGCGATCCGGGTTCGGCCGCGGACAACCCCTCCGGTGCCATGCCCTCGGTGATGCTCAGGTCCTGGGTTCCTATGACGGACAGCAGTTCCAGCTGCTCGGCTCCCCGGCTGCCGGGCGGGGCCGTGAACCACAGCAGGCGTTGGCGTCCGTCCTCGCTGAGGAGGTTGTAGCAGTCGAGTTCGATGACGCCGAGCGTGGGGTGGACGATCTTCTTGTGGTCCATGCGGCGCACCGCGACGTCGTGGGTGTCCCAAAGAGCCGCGAACTCCGGGCTACGGCGGCGCAGTACGGCGATCATCTTCGTGACCTCCGCGTCCCGGCCGCGCCGGGCGGCCGCTGCCTGGAGGTCGGAGACGAACACCCGGGAGTGGTGCGGATGATCCTCCAGCGGGTACCTCTCCCGGCTCTGTGGGTCGGTGAACCAGCGGTACACGAAGCTCGCCGCCGGGCCGCGGTGCGCCGGGGACCCGCCGAGCAGGTTCCGGGCCAGGTCGTTCTCCACCAGGGTTTCGTGCAGGTCGGTGATGACACGCGCGGGGGTGTTGGACAGCCGGTCCAACAGTCCGAGAAGCGCGGGCTGCACGTGTGCCGACGATCCGTGTCCTGACGGGGGAACCGGCCGTTCGGCCAGGTGAAACAGGTGGTCGCGCTCGTCGCCGTTCAGACGCAGGGCTCGGGCAAGGGCGGCCAGGGTCTGGGCCGAGGGCTGCACGCCGTTCTTTGCGCTGCCGCGTTCCAGCTCGGTGTAGTAGTCGGCCGACAGCCCTGCCAGTTGGGCGACCTCCTCGCGGCGCAGCCCGGGGACGCGCCGGCGCGGGCCTTGGGGAAGACCGACCTCGGCGGGGCTGATGCGGTCGCGGCGTGTCCTGAGGAAGGCACCGAGTTCTGGAAGGTTCACCACTTCATGGTCGCTCGCGCGCCGAGCCGTAGCCAGGGGGTGGCATCCCCTGGGTAAGCACAGCCCTGGCTAGGGGTGGGGGCCCAGGCGATCGTTGACGACGCAGCAGGGCGACGGCGAGGCCGCGGCCCGACCCGCATCCACCACAGGAGTCAGCAATGCCTATCCCCCCTTCCCCCGTCGGAACCGTTGCTGCGGCCCAGCCCTCCGTCTCACCCCGTGTCGCGATCGTCACCGGTGGCTCGCGCGGCATCGGCCGCCAGATCGTCGGCCGGCTGGCCGCCGACGGGTACGCCGTCGTGATCGGCTATGCCGGCCATCAGGACGAGGCCGAAGCCGCCGTGAAGGAGGCCGTCAACAGCGGTGTCCGGGCGGTCGCGGTGCGCGCCGACGTCGCCGACGAACACGCCGTCGCAACTCTGTTCGACGCGGCCGAGGCGGAGTTCGGCGGTGTCGACGTCGTCGTGCACGCGGCCGGACGGGCACACATGGCGCCGATCGCCGAGTTGGACCTGGCCGTCCTGGACGACCTGCACCGCACCAACATCCGTGGCACGTTCGTCATCGTCCAGCAGGCCGCCCGTCGGGTGCGCCCCGGCGGTGCGATCGTGACGTTCTCCACGTCCGTGGTGGGGCTGGCCTTCCCGAACTACGGCGCGTACTCCGCCAGCAAGGGCGCTGTCGAGGCGCTGACGCTGATTCTGGCCAGGGAGTTGCGGGGCCGGGACGTCACCGCCAACTCCGTCGCGCCCGGCCCCACGGCCACGGACCTGTTCCTGGACGGCAAGGACGAGGAGACCATTGCCCGCCTCGCCGCCCAGCCTCCGCTGGAGCGCCTCGGTACGCCGGCCGACATCGCCGAGGTCGTCGCGTTCCTGACCTCCCCGGCCGGCCACTGGATCAACGGCCAGGTCGTCCGCGCCAACGGCGGCATCATCTGAACCGTCCGCAGCCACCCCATCGATCAACGAAAGACCCTGTCATGAGGAACGACGACACCGGGAAGGGCCTCCGGGTCACCGGGGCCTCCGGCGGCTTATCGGCGCGCTGTCCGGGCGTGCTCCGGCTCTCGCCGGTCACACCGTGTATGCGGGGATCCGCCGGATCGCGAGGGGGTCGTACACAACGCCGGACACATGGTCCTGGGCGCCGCCGAGGCCTTCACCGCCGAGCGGTTCGCGGACCCGTACGACGTGCACGTACTGGGTACCCAGCGTGCCAATCGCGCCGCCCTGCCGAAGATGCGTGAGCAGGGTTCGGGGCTGCTGGTAGGGATCGGCAGCTCCAGCTCCCGCGGCGGCTGCCCTCCGTTCCTGACCCCGTACTTCGCCGCCAAGGCGGCGATGGACGCTCTGGCCGTCAGCTACGCCGCCGAGGTGCGCCGTTCGGCGCCGACACCGTGATCTTGGTGCCCGGCGCGTTCACCACCGGCACCAACCACTTCGCCGAGGCAGGCGCCCCGCCGACGCCGACCGCGTCCACGCCGGCTTCTTCCGCCGCACTGAACTGGACAGCCTGCTCACCGCAGGCAGCCCCCTGTAACGCCCCACTGAGAGAAGGAACAACCAGTCATGCCTTTCGCGAACTTCAAGGTCCCCGAGAAGACCCTCACCCCTAAGCAGAAGGAGGAGATCGTCACCCGCACCACGGAGCTGTACGTCGAGATCTACGGCGAGCGTGCCCGTAACAACACCATGGTTCTGGTCGAAGAGGTCGCCGACGGCGGCTGGGGCATCTCCGGCAACGTGCTGACCCTCGCCATGCTCGGTGAGGCGACACCGACCGACACCAGCGGCGCCTGACCGCACCCACCGGCCGTCATTCGGCCAAGACAGCACCGTGAAACGGAGGGCCGCCGATCGCACCCGGCGGCCCTCGGCTGGGCCCAGCGGTACTGCGCGACCTACTTTTGCTGCTGGTGCCTGAGCTAGGGTCCGTGTTGAAAGATCGTCGGATGGTGGATCACGGCGGGGTAATACGTCGCCACGAACTCAGCGATCGGGAGCGGGAGTTACTCGCTCCGCTGATACCGCGGGCCGTCACGGGTCGGCCGCGTGCAGAGGACCGGCAGGTCATCAACGGGATGGTCTACAAGATCCGCACAGGGATCTCCTGGCGTGACCTGCCGAAGCGCTACGGGCCATGGAGAACGGTCTACACCCGCTTCCGCCGCTACGCCCTGGACGGTGTGTTCACCCGCGCTCTGCAGCAGATCCAGGCCCGCGCTGATGCGGCCGACGACATCGACTGGCTGGTACAGATCGACTCCACCATCGTCCGCGCCCACCAGCACGCCGCCGTCACAGCCCGAAAAGGGGGGGCAGCACCGGCCGGTCGAACCGGACGATCACGCCCTCGGTCGATCCCATGAAGGACTGACCGCCAAAAGCCCCCCCCCGCTGCTGGAACGGATCGACGGCTCCGGCTGAGGCGCGGTTGCCGCTGCGGCCGCCCGCCAGGGTTCGACCTGAGACTTACCGGCGGCGCAACATGATCGGGCGCTGCTTCAACCGGCTCAAGGGCTTCCGTTGCGTCGCGACCAGATACGAGAAGGCCGCCACCTCCTACGAAGCTGCGGTCACCCTCGCATCGTTCCTGCTCTGGGCAAGATCCGTTTCAAGACGGACCCTGGTTGGGCCTGCCTTTCACCGATAAAGCGTTCGCGGACCTGTTTCACGTGCGGGGCCGGCAGCACAAACCGGCTCCACCCATGTACTTGTTGGCCTCGATCCGGCAGCTCAACAGTCTGGAACTGGTGGGGAGACACTACGAGCGGCATTGGACGCGCTGGCGGCCGCGGCCCCCGACGGGCTGATGAGCCGCGTGCGCCGGACTGGTTTGATCGCTATTCACATCCGGGGGGGAGGACTACCGCTTCGTATCCGGCCGTTCGTGGGGATCTGCTCGTGGCCGCCGTCACGGGTGAAGTAGCCGCGATGCCGCGCCGTATGGCAGCCGGTTGGCTATGTACGTGAGAAGGGTTCTGGCTCAGCTTCTGGATGCCATTGGCGATCTTGATTCGTCTTGGTGAAGTCTTCTTGGGGTCCGCTCCGTTGATCAAGGTGTCGTGGTCTGCTGGTTGAGCGCGGGGTGTGGCGAGCGGTCGGGGGTGGTGACCGCGGTGGCAATGGGTTCGGCTTCGGCGCGAACGGGCCCAGGTAGGTGCCCAGCCGTGGCAGGATGGCCCCATGTTGATCCGAAAGGGCGATGCCGCGTAGGCGTCCCAAGGCCGTCCGCGCACAGCGGTGGCGGCCACGATGGCAGTGCCCGGTCCTGAAGGTCCACGGCGTTTCCGCACAAACTCGTGCAGCGATCCGCCGGGTCGAAGACCAAGAGATGTGGCCCAACGCGGTCGCCAACGCGCTCTCCCGTATCGAGTGGGCTTTCAAGCAGCCTGGCCGGTACCTGGATGCCTCCGCGTTCTGCTCACCCGGGATAAACGATGCCCGTGATGACTTGGAGTGGGCGATGCGGCACCTTCCTCCGGGAGCCAAACGAGACTTGGGCCGGCTGATCACGCGCATCGATGAGGAATTCGAGCGCCGTACATTGCCAGAGCCCAACTACATCGAGTTGGCAACGTGCGGCTGGTGGTGGACCAGAATGCGTGAACGCTGACGAACCTGGAGCTCGTGTACCTTCCCTCGAATCGAACGACACCGTCACCCTCTGCGACCTCTCCCCAACATCAATGCTGTTGGCGACCTCCATTCATTCAAGTTCCGGCAGAGGCGCTGGAATTGGCCGGTGCGTCGGGGCGGCCGGAGCGGGATGGTGCCTGGCGGAAAATGCCCGCCGAGGCGGACGATGTTGGTTCCGGCAGCGGTGAGAACGACGTCCGTGGTGGGTGGTGCAGCGAGCCGCTCGTTGATCGCCAGAAGAATCATGCGCCACTGTCCCGTCTCACGAGGGGGATGCGGAGCTCAGCGCCGGGCCGGTTGTCGGGGCCGGAGCGAGGTCGAAGTGGAGCTGGTGGCCCCGGACGTCCTTGGTGGCCAGCAGGTTGACCTCGACGGTGTAGCCGACGACCTCCTCGAAGCGGCCCCCGGGCGTCGGCCGTGAACCGGAGAGCCGGAAGTGGAGGACGGTGCTGCTGCGCGGGTCCCGCGTGAGCGGAATCGCTGCGGAGACGGACGGGGAGTCCTCGGCTTCCTCCCGCATCCGGGTGGCGATCTCGCACCATCGGTGGCGGTAGTGGATCTGGAGACCACCGCTGAACGTGGGAATCTTCTGAGGCCCGCTGATGGTGAACGCGAGCGACGCCCGACGGGTGGTCCTTGAAGTGGGATTGGTGACGGTGACGGCGAAGCGGGCCGGCCGCAGGCCGGGCACGACTGCCCGGTCCAGGCGGGAGAGCCGCCCGAGGCGGGCCGGCGAGGTGACCTGACCCGGCCAGGGGATGACAAAATCGCCCCGGGTCTTCGGGCAGCCGGAGGCGTCGGCCCGAAGGGCTCCCGAGGCGGCGGACGCCCTCGTGGCAGTGGAGCTGCCGCAGCCGGTCAGGGCCGCGGCGAGCAGGAGCAGCGCCACAGCCGCAGCAGATGCGCGCCGGCTACCCGTGGGTGATGCGCACTCGAGGGACACCACTGCCACGTCCTTGGTCGGTGATCCACGGCCGATCGGCTTACCGAGACGTCAGACGCCCGGTGCCGACAGGTCAGTTCCGTCAGACAGAGACGGCGGTCTCCGCCACCTCCCGGGCCACCCACATCCCGCCGCGCACCAGAACGCTCGGCCTCCACCTGGCCCGACCCCGGCGAAGCGCCCGCCCTAGACGACGCAGGATCATGCATCGCCGAACTCCTAGAGCATTTCCCCGGGGTCTGCCAACCTCACGGCGACCGGCATCCGTAGCGCGATGCGCGGATACTGATGCATGTGGCAGCGAAGTCCGCGAGCTCGAGGACCAGGCCGAAGAACTCGCTCTGATCGCGGGCGAAGGTCGCTCCGAGTACCTCGGCTGCGCTTGCCTGATCGGTCAGCAGTCCCCGGACCACGGGCAGCGCGCTGAGTTTCGCCCTGCGCTCCGAGCCGCCGCATTCGGCGGCTTCCTCGATCACGGCCAGCAGCTCATCGACGCTCTGCTCGCTCTCGTCCGCGAGCACGAGACCGGTCGCAGCGGCAACACTAGCGCCGGAAACCCAGCAGGCCTCGGCCGGCTGACGCGGTCGCCCAAGCATCGCACCGGCCCGTCCGGGATGGAAACCTTGGCCTGGCTCCGCATCTGCAGCTCCAACTGGCCGCATCCCCACACTGGTTGTAGAGTCTTCCAACCAGTGTAGATAAATACAATGAACGGGGATCGATGAGGACACAGGGCTCCGGGGCATCGACCCGGCGATGGAGTGGGGTGCACAAGGCGCTCGCTGATCCCCTGCGCATCCGGCTCCTGGAGGCGTTGTGGGAGATTCCTCAGTCCGCACGGGAACTCGCCGACCACGTCGATCTTCCAGCTGACCGGCTCTACTACCACCTCAATCAGCTCGAACGGGCTGGGCTGATCGAGATCGCCGAATACCGGCCGCTGGCCCGCGGCAAGGTCGAGCGGGTCTATACCCCCGCGATTACAGAACCCCCCAGCGATGCCGCGAACCCGGAGGAGAT
The DNA here is from genome assembly GCF_053597275.1 of Streptomyces sp. NPDC001492. Classification (NCBI taxonomy): domain Bacteria; kingdom Bacillati; phylum Actinomycetota; class Actinomycetes; order Kitasatosporales; family Streptomycetaceae; genus Streptomyces; species Streptomyces sp. NPDC001492. Next base: position 11,971 of record NZ_JBSFHW010000034.1, read on the forward strand.
GGCTGAGTTCCTCGGCTCGATGCTGGAGGCCACCCGGGCGGACATCAACGCTGCCTACCGGTCCCAGCAGACCGGAGGCCGCCGGGAGATCGACCTGCATCGTGGTGCGCTGCGACTGACCGACGAGGCCCTCGCCGAGTTGCGCGGCCACATCGAACAGCTCGCCACCCGATTCGGGGACCGTGACGCCCCAGGGGTCTGGACGCGGGTGGTTATCGCGGTCGTCGACCTCCAAGACCGCCCAACCCCGGACGCCCCCGCCTGAGAGGCCGCCATGAATGACAGCGATGAACACACCACCACCCCTGCGTTACGAGCCTCGGACGCCGAACGCGACCAGGTCGAAGCGCAACTGCAACACCACTACGCAGTCGGCCGACTGACACTTCCCGAACTCGAAGAACGCGTGGCCGCGGCCTACGAGGCGCGCACCCGTGAGCAACTCCATGCCCTCTTGAGGGACTTGCCCGGCGAGGCGGAACAGCCTGCGTCACCCACTCGTGTGCTCGACTCCCGCCTGCTGATCGTCCTGCTGTGCGTCTCGCCACCTGCGGCGCTCATCTACTGGCTTGTCAGCCAACGCACGGCACGTCGAGGGGATAACACCCACCGGAAGTGACGCAGCCAACTTTGTCAGGGTCGAGAACGAGTGCGCGTCGGAGGTCGCCGAGCGGGCCAGGGCGGCCAGTACGGCCTGCTGCTCGGCGTCGCACGGGTCGCCGAAGTGGCACCCTGCTCCTGACGGGCCTGCGCATCCGCAGACTCGCAATCGCCGCGGTGCTGGCTTGCGCCCTGCTCGAATCTTCCGGGCGCTCCTTGGAACGGCCACCTCCCATGCTGTGGCGGCGGTCCTCCTCACCGCCGCCGGGCTGGTCTCGGCCCCACCGACATCCCCTTGATCGCACTGGTCCAGCGCATACCAAGCCACCATCTGGCCAAGGCCCTCGGCCTGTGGGAGACCGGAGTGGCAGGAGCCCTGGCGACCTCCCCCCTTGTGGCCTCAACTGCCGTCACCCACGCCGGAGTCGAGAACGCCTTCCTTCTCTCCGGAGCCGCCGTGGTCGCCCTGGCCATCATCGCCACGCCCGCCCTCGCCTACGTCGGCGCACGGCAGCCCGGCCAGGAGCCCCCCATCACGGCCGACGCCACGGCAAACATCACGGCGCCGCAAGAGACAGCGGTGAACACGGCCAAACCGGAGTGACTGCACGGATCATCCGTGTGCGCAAGCCAGCCCAGGACGCTTGCCGCAGCCCGACACCGAACCTGTGAGGACCTTCATCAAGGCAGGGCCAACGCTGTGACAGATTGGGGCTCCCTCCCTCGGCTGGTCTGGGGAACGCCTGCAAAAGGTATCGAAAGGCCTGAAACGCTATGCGCTTCATCTCCAGGACGTCGTTGCGCGGCGTGACCGAACAGCTCTTCGCTCTCGACGAGATCCCGGGCGTGCTGTGGACGCCGGAAGACGCCCGCGGCACTCGCCCCCTGATCCTGATGGGACACGGCGGCGGGCAACACAAGAAGGCCCCCGGCATCCTGGCCCGTGCGCATCGCTTCGCCGCCGAGGGCGGATTCGCGGTCGCCGCGATCGATGTACCCAACCACGGCGAACGGCCGACGGACGAGGAGTTCGACCGGATCGCGAACGAGTACCGGACGCGTGTGGCCGCCGGAGAGGATACGGCCGCACAGGACATCGCCATGTACACGCTCATAGTCGGGCAGGCTGTCGCGGAATGGCAGGCGGTCTTGACCTCACTCCAGCAACTCGACCATATCGGCGGCGGACCGGTGGGCTACTGGGGCGTGTCGCTGGGCTGCGCGTTCGGTATCCCGTTCGTCGCCGCAGAACCTCGAGTCCGCGCCGCGGTGCTGGGCCTGCAAGGGGCGCCCGTGCTGGCCGGGAACGCCGCGCAGATCACCGTGCCAGTGCAATTTCTGCTCCAGTGGGACGACGAGCTGATGCCCCGTGCACAGAGCCTGGCGCTGTTCGATGCCATCACTTCAGCCGACAAGACACTGCACGCCAACCCCGGCAAACACGGAGATCTGCCGCGGTCCGAGATGGACGACTCACTGCGATTCTTCGCCCGACATCTGGGCTGATACGTCCGCAGCCCACGCCACCGACGAGCGCCGACGCTTGATCGCCACGACGGCGAACCTGGCCTGACACAGCGACAGGAGGCCTGCGGGTGGAGTCCGTATGCGGCCAGCCACTCAAGCAGGTTGGCTACGGGAGAGACTTCTGGCCCTCCTATGGGTGAGCGGTAGCGCCAGCGGGCTTGTACAGGAAGCGGCCAGGGGCCGGATCGTCCCGAGGAGATGTTCGACGACCTCCAAGCCCGCCTCGACCAACAGGCCGGGTGACGGCATCATCCGTCGCCGAGACGCCGAAAATCCGTGCTCCGACAGCGCCACCAGTAGAGGGCAGTGCGATCGCTGGGCCACGCTGCCAGCTCAGTACCTCTGGGCTCGAAGCGGTCACGATCGGGATCGATGGGGCGCCAGCTCGGGTCCATCGGTTCGTCGTCCTTGGGCGGACGGACGTGCTCCACGGACCGTTCCTCGCAGGCTCCGAAAGCCTGGTAGTTCTCCTGAGCCTCGATCAGCGAAGGCCGATTCGCTCCGCCTGAGTAGTCCGGCCAGCGAAGCTGGACAGCGTCGTCCTCCCAGAAACACACCGGACAAATCTCATACGAGCCCGGCGGCTCGTCCATGGTCAGACAGCCGCAACACACGCAGGGGTACTTCAGGATCACGCCCGTCATCCTGTCCGACCCCACCGCGAAGGCCAACTGGTTTCCGGGGAGTTGAGCAGGAGATCCGCATAGTGCGGGTCTCCCCCGGGCTTCGGCGCCAAGCTCGCAAGCTGTCGTGCGCCACCGGACCCAAGACCAGGACCTTCGTCGCAGCCACTGGCACACCACGGTGCTCCGTCGTAGTGAAAGAACCGAGGATGACAGTGTTCGACGATCTGCTTCCCTGACCTGGAGCGCATGCGCACGCTCCGGGTGCGGCACGCCATGTGACTGCAGCGGATCCGACCACAAGATCGACCCCGTCCGGCAGAGGAAAGCCGAGCAGGAACAGGGCCGGCGGCGACACCCGCCCGCCCCGGACTGGATCGTCGAACTCGCCATCGGCCCCGATCGCCTTGCCGCTGCCCAGCTTGTACGCAGCGCCTTTCAGGAACTCCCCGGAGACGTTCTGTCCCCGTGGGATCCGCCGCCCGATGGGGGCCTCACGCCGGCCGGGTGGTGAGGGAAGACAGCCCGATGATTCGAGCGTCCCGTAATCGGCAACGAATATCGTCAGGTCGGCGCCTACTCACACGCCGCGTAGTGGTCGCTCGGCGCGCCGGCGCCGAGGCAGTGGAGGTCGATGAGGGGCTTGCCGTTCGAGAGGATCAGGGCCTGCTGAGGGGCGTTGACGGTGACCGTGGATGACGAGAAGCCGTCTCCACCGGTGATGACCGTGTTCGTGTCGGCGGAGGCAACTCCTGCACTACCGCAAAAAGCACTGAGGACGACTGCCGTGATAACCGCGAACTTTCTGGACAACTCGATTCCTTCCTGAATTCCCGCACATGCACGCTTGCGTCCCAGGCGTGGCCGTGCAGATACAGGTACACGTCCCGGGTCCGGTCTCCTCCACCATGGCTGGCCTGCGGGGTGCGCGCACGAGGAACACCGCCAACGAGTGAACTCGGCAACTCGCGGCAAGGCCCGCGACCACCAGCCCGGCCTCAACATCGTGCCGTTCGGAGAGCAGTCCTTCGGCGTCTAGGCGGCTTCCGAGCGCTGCCTCAGCCGCCATGCCAGGGACCTGACGCTCCCGCAGGCCACCCTGCACGCCGAGGGACCTCGTGCAAGGATGCGATGTCTCCGAAGACCGCCGCCACCATCATCAAAACGCTGATCAAGAGCGTGGTCGAGGATGGCACCGGTCGGCAGACGGGCCTGAAGGACCGCGACAGCGCGGTCAAGACCGGTAACCGACAGTCGGGGGCCACCCATGGGAAACCACCTGCGTGGTCCTGGTCCGACTGTATGGACTCTGCAGGACGCCGCCGCCTGCGTCGGTGCTGCCCTTCGAGACCACGTGCGGCATCACCACCTGCCACCGTCTTCCACGGCCACAGACACCATGACGGCAGATGGGAATCCGTTGACTTCCTCGTCGGGCCCCCCGGGCATGCCCGGCATTGTTGGCAGCATCGGCTGAGACCGGCCCAGGGCCTGGCTGCCGTCGGACGCTGAACTGTACGCGCGCGGCGGCGCGTTCAGGCTGCTTCGAGGGATCGTGTACGTCCTCGGCGCGGGGTAGCGCAGCCCGTGTTCAGGGGCGAGGTGCGGGGGTCTCGGTGGCCAGCGGGCGGGTGAGGTGGGTGATGAAGTGCTGCCAGGGGGCCGGGGTGAAGGTGAGGATCGCGCCGGGGGTGCGAAAGGAGTCCCGGATCATCACCTGGGTGTCGGTGAGCGCCATTTCCAGGCAGTTGATGTTTTCGCTGAAGCTGCTTTTGTGCCATGCCCGCGGCTTGAGCACCAGCGTGCCTCCTGTCGCATCACCCGCCGGGGGGCGGGCGCGGGCAACTTGCTTGCAGCGCAAGCCTTTCACGGGCCGGATAGGCCCGTCCCGCCGTCCCCCGCTTGCCTGAGAGCCATCACGTGCGGCACTGGCCACAGCACGTTACGCCAGGATAACAACGGCTGCAGGGAATGCGAATACGGTGGTTTCTGCCATGATCACGTGTGCTGGCGGATGGGGGGAAGGCGGGTTGTGGGCCTGGTCGGTGGCGGGATGGATGAGGTTCGTGCGGCGGGTGAAGTTGACGTGTTATGGCGTGTGCTGGCTACGGCGGGGCGGACGGGGACATCCAGCGCGGCTAGACTGGGCGGCCTGAGCCGGGGCTTATAAGGGGACGGTCCATGACGCGTTCGACGCTCACTCAACGGCTGCGTGCGCCGCGTGTGGTGTGGTCCCTGTATGCGCTGGCGGCAGGGATCCTGGCGTACGGCGCCGGCTACGCCGCCACCCGCCTGTCCGGCACCGCAGCCTGGGGTGTGGCGGTGGCCGTGGTGGTCACGGGAGCAGCGGGCTGGTGGGGGGCTGCTGTGGTGCAGCGTCTGGGGCCGGCTCCTCGTCGGGTGCGGGCGGACTCAGTGCGTCGGGACGGGAGCGGGCCGTTGGAGCGGGTGCGGCACTGAGCGAGCGGCCGCGCAGCCAGGCCCGCAGCCGGGCGGTGACCATGGCGCCCACGCCGCAGCCGGCCACGCTGAGCCATCCGGCGGGGTGGGGGATGAGCACCTCGACGAAGACCAGACACACGCCACCCAGCACGGCCGGCGGGATGGTGATCACCCACAGCAGATGCACGGTGCGCGTCCGGTCATTCAGGACGTGATGAACGATCTCGTTGCACAGGCGGACCCAGGTGTCCACGCCGGCGGGTTCACGCCGTGCCATGGTCTCACCCCCTACTCGGCCCCGGCGGCGGCCGGTGAGCGCCCCGTTGTGTCCATCCCACACCCCAGACGTGGTCAGTCGTTAAGACCGCAGCCGTGCGGTGGCTGCGGGCGGCGCCGTTCCTCAAAGACGAGCATCCTGACGGCCGGCTGCCGGCCCGTGGGCCCGGCATGCGGCGGGCGGGGGGTGCCGCATGCGGCCGTCAGGCGGGAGTCATGACGGGGCATCACCCTGCCCGCCATCGGCGCCCGTGCCGGGGTTGGTGTCGGTGCCCGCGTCGGGATCAGGGATGTGAAGGTCGGCGCTGACGTCGCCGACGTGCTCGGCGACCTGACGCAGCCGCAGGCTCATGTGGTCGGCCAGGGCCACGTCCTCCAGCTCCCAGAAGGCCTGCAGGAACCGGCCGGTCTCCTCGGGGTCGTTGCTGGCGTAGGTCTCCGCGCGCGGATTCTCCAGATACAGCGAGTCCGGCATGCCCTCCTCGGCGAACTCGAAATGCGTGAAGGGGCCCAGCAGGCCGCGGTGGGCGCCGATGCTGAAGGGCAGAATCTGCAGCTTGATACGCGGGTGGTCGGCCAGCTCCGCCAGCCGCAACATCTGCGCTCTCATCACCCTCGGCCCGCCCACCCGGCGGCGGATGACGGACTCGTCCAGGATCATGAACAGCTGCGGGCCCTCGTCGCCCTCGAGGATGTCCTGCCGGGCCAGCCGGGCCTCGACCTTGCGGTCCAGCTCCGCCGAGGTGCCCGCCTCCCACTGCGTGTCCGTGAGCATCGCCCGCATGTACTCCTCGGTCTGGAACAGGCCCGGCACCACGTAGTAGTGGAACCCGCGGATGACCGACGCGGACGACTCCAGCGCCAGAAACGACAAGAACTCCTTGCCGTAGATGTCGCGGTACTCGCTGAACGGCAGCTTCCTGCTGCCCCGGGCCAGCTGCAGCAGCTGATCCGACCTGCGGCGGTCCGACACTCCGTACTCGGCCAGCAACGCCTTCAGATCGTTGACCGTCACCGCGACCTCACCGGCCTCGATCCTGATCAGCTTCGAGGGATGCCAGTCCATCTTCGCGGCCACTTCACGCTGCGTCAGATTCGCCCGCGTGCGGGCATTGCGCAATTCTGTCCGCAACCGAAGACGCTGAATGGCAGGACTTGGCGTGCTCACGATGCGCACCTCCCATCCCACACGATGCTATATGCAAGGTAGCAGATCGTCATATCGTCCCACCAGTCCTAGCGAATCGGCGGATCTCACCACGCAGCATCAGCCCACCAGCACCGCTCCGGGCAGGCAACCGCAACCAGCAAGGGTCCACCATGCAATCTCGCACAACACGCTGACACAGAAACCGTGCGAACACGGTGCGTGACACCGTATCGGATCACACACCCGAAAATCTCCCACACCGCATCCTCGCGGCCCGACCGGTACACACCCCCGCCCCCACCGGCATCACACCCGCCGGTCAGCGGCCCCCGACATGCCATCAGGAACTCAGCACATTCGCGTTGCCGCATGAACCTCCCCGGATCGGCCCTGGCTTGAGGAGCGCAGACCCAAGCGGTACAGGGCCGCAGTCACCTGACGGTGCCGGTCGGTCCGTCCTCGGCCGGGAAGACCCAGAGCCATGGGGGCGCGTCGGACCCCCGAAACCAGCAGTAGGAGAAGAGGGCCTCGGCATGGTTGACGAGGTACAGCTTGGCCCTGGGGGTGAACGGCAGGGCGCGGAAGTGGATGCGGACGTCGATGCCGTGGGTGTCACGCAGCAACAGCAGCGCGGCGCGCAGCGTCTGCCCGTGGGCGTTACGCTGCGCCAGCCACCTGTGGTGCCGGCTGTCGTCCTGGCTGCCGGTGGAGGAAACCGCGATGGGGAAAGCGAGTTGTATGTCCCGGCTGGGCAGCCGAACACGCACCGAATACGGCGCGGGCTGACTTCTCCCGTATGCACCGCAGTGATGGGGCGGCCGACGGCGATCAACAGCGCGTGATCGCTCAGGTACACCGCTTCGAGCCGCACGTCCTCCTCGGCGAAGGCCGCCGTGAGGAGGTCTCTCCGAGGGCGCAACTCGGTTCCAGGGCTGGGCCACACGATTCGACAGCCTTGCGGGCGAGTTCACGCAGCCGGGAGCGAACCGAAGCGATCATTCCATGATCCTCGACAAGGTTCGCGGCCGCCGCTGCGAGATCCGGGCGTTCGCGCAGCAACTGACGAACCTGGCCGACGGGCCGTCAGAAGTCGTACGGCTTCCTGGGCCTCCGGGTCGTAGCGTGATCTGCTTGTCGCCGCCCAGGGTGTCCTTCTTCGGCGGCTGGGCCCGGTCGGTGTGCCCTTGCTCCCGGACTCGTCCGTCCCGCTCGAGACGGGCGCCGGTCTCACCCCTCCCGGCTGTCACCACCGCCTTTGGCCCGCTCCGCGCTGCCCTTGCCGTCTCCGCTCGACGCGGACCGGCTCTGCGTGGTGTCGGCGGTGTGGTCGCCGCCCGAGCCCCCGGCGGCGCCACAGGCGGTCAGACCCAGGGCCAGCGCTGCGGTGACGGCAGCCGGGGCGGCGGCGGAACCGGTGGTACGGCGGGCATGGTGCGTGGTCATGATGAAAGCTCCCCCATGGTCTGTCAGAACGCGGCACCTCCTCCTGCTCCCGGAGAGCGACCGGCCGCATCGGTCGTTTCGCCGCACCCCATGAGATGGCACCCCGACAGGCACTGTTCACCCGGATCTGTCCGCATTCGGCAACGGCCAACTGGGTGCAAACACAACGGTGTTCACGCCGCACTGTCCGGAGTCGACACGGCAGACGGTCACCCCTGCTGCCGCGGGCCCCAAACCGCTGCTCGACGTCACACGATGAGCGGCTCGCCACAGCTGTCGACGAGGGGCGGAGCCCGGCCTGGGACGTGTGAGACCCCTGGGAAGTGTTTGAGATGTGCTCGTGGAGTCTGATGTGACCCGTCGCAGTGCCCCCCACCCGTCCCACCTGAGCAGTCAGCGGGTGTACCGATTACCGTTCCCCCGTGGCTGAGGAACCGATAACCGTCAAGTTCACGCGGGATCAGGCTCTTGTGCTGTCGCACTGGCTCCATCAAACGATGCACCAGTCCGACGTGCTGGATGTCCTGTTGAAGACGGACCGTGCAGTCTGGTCTCCGATCTACGCGATCTCCGGGGTGCTGGAAACGGCCCTCGCTGAGATCTTCATGCCCGACTATGACGAGCGCCTGGCGGCAGCGCGTCGGCGGCTGCTGGTCGAGATGTACGGCTCGAATGACGAAACAGAGACAGGGGGGACCACGTCCTGACACGGGCTTGAGGCGCCGATCAAGCCCGTGGATGGTCGCTACAAGGCGGCCGTCCAACTCACGTTGATCTGGCGGTCACTGTGACCACACCTCAAACACTTCCTGGCAGAAGGCCCCCGCCCTTCCGCGAACCGGGCCGGCGGGGCGTCCTCACCATCACGTCGGTCCCCCGTGACTGACGACTCGCCGCGGCTCAGCACTGGTCACCTACCAGGTCGTCCCAGTCGCCCCGGCTCATCGGCTGATCCCCCGCCCAGACCTCGCCGGGCTTGAGAGCGGTCAGATCGGAGCCGGAGAAAACAAGCTCCGAGGAGTACTTCGTGGAGTCATCGTCATGCACCGTGAAGGACAGGTTGTACGACCGGCCCCGCACCATCCTCTGAGGCCCGCTCCACCGCACCCGCCAGGAGCTCGGCGGGGCGAACAGGGGGAACGTCGTATCGCCGAACCCCTCGGGAATCCGAGACCGCCAGCCGTCGCCCGGATAGTCGGCCAAGCCAGTAGCGTCGGTCACCCACGAGCGCAACTCCGCACCGCTCGCCCGGTCGTCGCCGCACGGGCGCACCCGCGCAACCGGCTGCCCGTGCCCGTCCAGCCAGACCGCAATCAACTGCTTCTGCGGCGGAGTGCACCCGGCGAGCAGCCCACTCCCCACCGCCACACACACCGCCGCCACCACCACCCGTCGCATGCCCGCCCCCTGTCCGGCACAGCCCGCGCCGCCCTGCCGCAGCCGCCACTCCATGGTGGGCGGCCCCTGTGTGCGACCGGATCTGCGCCCGCGTCCCATTCGCCCACGAACTGCCCATAAAGTCGAGACACTTGATGGCCACCCCGCCACACAGGGCGCCCTTGTGTACCCCCAGGCAGACGTTCATCCACTGGACCTGTTGAACAGCCGTCAGCCTCTCCCCGAACGCCGTAGGGACCGCTCGTGTCGAGTGCCGTCTACCGGCCTCCAGCCACCCGAGGTTCAGGCGGGCGTATTCCGGGTGGTGCCGGAGTCCGTACAAGCCTGACTCCCGGGGATGGTGCGGTGTTGTCTGTGCCTGTCAGGCTCCTGCTCTCCAGCTGGCTCCGGTTTGGCGTCGGCGAAGTCGTACGGGGCCCAGTCGGCGATCCGGCGGTATCCGAGGCGCTGGTAGAGGGCGTTGCTCGTGGGGTTGCCCGCGTCTGTGAAGAGAACGACCTCTGTGGCGCCTGCGGCGCGTGCGGCCCGGCTCACCTCTGCGGTCACGGCCGCCGCGTAGCCGCGTCCGCGGAGGTGAGCCGGGGTGTAGACGGGGTCTACCCGGACCATCCCGGCGATCATCGGGTTCAGGCCCGCCATGGAGACGGGGGTGCCGTCGGGGGTCTCCCAGAAGGTGTAGGTCTTCTCGGCGAAGCGGGTGCCGGCCCAGGAGGCAGCGTCGATGGTGACGTTCTCGCCGAGATCGGCGGCGAGACCACGGCACCAGCGCATGAGGTGGTCGCGGTCCTGCTCGCCGACCGGGCGGCTGTGACCGTCCGGGTACGGGTCGGGCGGGGTGAGGGTGTCGAGGCGGTAGAGGTGCATCCGGACGCGGAGTGTGGGCGTCGCGCCGGTGTGCCGCTGCCAGGCTTCGGCGAATGCGGTGGCGGTGTCATGGTCCGCGGTGACGCCGGCGAGGGTGTGGCCGAGGCCGGTCAGTGAGGCGGCGAGGGTGTCGGCCCGCTCGGGGGAGAGTGGAGTGAGGGTCAGCCGGCGGGTCGGCGGGCGGTAGAAGACCGCTTGGGTCTCGCCCCCCGACTCCAGCCGGCCGAAGAGGACGGCTCCTGGAGTGAATGCGCCCGGTCGAGTTCGCCACTTTGCCAGCGTGGTGAGTGGCGTGTTGTGCAGAGCGGGGCGCGAGCGGAGAAAGTCTCCGGCGCGGGCGAGGAAGTCGTCGATGTCTTCGGTGAGGTGCCAGGCGTCCGGGAGCATGGTTCATGATCCCGGACGTACTCGGCTCGGGGCGGCGCTTTAGACGATGTCTCAGTTGGCGGTAGCTCGTTGTTGTGGGCATGGGCATAGTTGAGCGGCTGGTGCCGGACGGGTTGTGGGAGCTGTTCCAGGGCGTGGTGCCGCCGGCGCCACTGCGCCCGCAGGGCGGGGGCCGGCGGCGGTGCGATGACCGTGCAGTGCTGGCCGGGATCGTCTTCGTGGCGACTACAGGCTGCACCTGGCGGCAGCTGCCTCCGGTCTTCGGCGCCTCTGCGCAGACGGTGCACCGGCGCTTCACTGACTGGTCCGCTGCTCGGGTGTGGGCCAAGCTGCACCGGGTCCTGCTGGACCAGCTCGGTGCCAAGGGCAATGTGGACTGGTCGCGTTGCGCGATCGACTCGATCAGCGTCCGCGCCGTCAAAGGGGGTCCTTGACGGGACCGAATCCGACCGATCGCGGCAAGAACGGGGCGAAGATCCACGTCATCTGTGACCGCAACGGCCTGCCGATCTCCGTGGGGATCTCCGCCGCCAACGTGCACGACAGCCAGGCCCTCATACCGCTGATGCGCGGCATTCCTCCGATCCGCTCGCGCCGCGGTCCCCGGCGCCGCCGCCCGGACCGGCTCCACGCGGACAAGGGCTACGACTTCGACCACCTGCGTCACTGGCTGCGACGCAGGCAGATCGTGCCGCGCATCGCCCGCCGCGGTGTGGAGACCTCCAACAAGCTCGGGCGGCATCGCTGGGTGATCGAGCACACCCTGTCCTGGCTGGGCGGCTGCCGCCGCCTGCACCGCCGTTATGAGCGCAAGGACGAGCACTTTCTGGCCTTCGTCGGCCTCGCCAGCGCCCTCATCTGCTACAGGCGCTCCGTCCGCTGAGGAGAACGCCCGGCAGCAAGTACAGTCCCGGCGAGCCCATCGCATTCGGGGAGGCAATTTGGACAGCGCCATCAGCCAGATCGTGATCGCGGTTATAGGTGTCGGCGGCACGCTCGCGGCCGCCGTCATCACACAGCGGGGCGCCGACCGCGCCAGGGCCCGCGAGTTGGAGCACACGAGACAACTCCAGGAAGATGAACGCGAGTACGCCACGCGCCAGGCGCAGTTTGAGGCGCGGCGCACGTGCTACGCCACTCTCAGCGCCGGCAGTCGTGACTTGGCCAACGTGATGACACAGGTCATCCATGCCCTGGAGAGGGGCGAGGTGACCAAGGAGCTGCGGTCAGATCTGGACCGGGCACGCCGCGACCATCGCTTGCGTCACGCCGAGGCCCAGATGGTGCTTCCCGACGGCGTGGCGGAGGAAGCCAGCACGGCTAACCGTCATCTCGGCGAACTTTACGGCCTGTTGATGCGACTCGACGGAGGCACCGCCCGAGAGGGCGAGAGCCTGGACACCGCGCGGGAAAGCTTCGACAAGCTCTGGGATCCCCTGTGGAGAATGCGCCACGTCATGCGTATCGACCTCGGGATCACGGCACCCGACCAAGATCCGTAGGGCAGTGCACGTATCCCAGTTCGCCAATCAAGACATCGTCTTACTCGGAGATGCGCTGTCGCCGCGACGGGGCCGATGCCTTTCAGCCACGGGACCTAGCTGCTCCTGATCAGTCACGAGTTCTACTCGTCCACTGGCTGGTTCGCGGGCTATTGCGGGTGGGGCGTCGGGTCATCGTGGTGACGAGTGCCCAGTTCAGGTGGGCTTCGGAGGGCTGTGGGAGGCGTTCGTAGTCGCGTGCGTCGCGGCGGGCGTTCATGGGCCAGCCGATCGTGCGCTCCACTTGAGGTATGCGCGAGGCGTTCGGCCATAGCGTTTCCGAAACAGCGCTCCGCGACGCCCGCCGCTGGCGGCAGGCACGTACCCCGCAACGGTCCGAGCAGTACCCCGCCGCCTTCGACCGCTCTCCCTCACCGTCCACGACCGCCCGCACACCGGGCAGTCCACCTGTTCTCCTCGTGGTATCGCACCCACCCGCTGTCCTCGCCCTCACCGACGAACGGGGCCGTCTGATCTGGATCTCTGCGGCTCGGCCGGGCCTCACTCACGACATCACCGCCACCGCCCGTGACCGCATCCCGTCCCACCCGGCACCGTCGGCCTTGACGTCCCGGCCGATCTCGGCTTCCTCGGCTTGGACGGCGACCCGGATGACCCGTGGTCAGTACCGGCTTCAAGGCCACTCCCACCCGAAAGCTCACCACCACCGGAAAGGAAGCGAACCACTCTGTTCGTCCTCTGGTGACACATTCATATGCGGCGCGGCACGGCTCCGTCCTGCCAGCGGTAGAGGTCGCGCAGCAGGGAAATTTCGGCGCCGTGATGGATCAGCTCTCTGTTGACGTGCAGGACCCGGTTCTCCATGGGAAACCGCTCAGGACCCACCGGGGGCGGATTGTCCAGGTCAGCGTCCGAGAGTTCGCGGACCCCCGCGTTCCATCTCCCGTACATATCATCGAGCTGTTTCAGGGCCTCGTCAGCGGTCCCGGCGTAGGCGAATGTCTCGGAGTCGATGTCCTGGCCACCGAAGTACCATCCGACCCGATAGCCCAGGCACGAGACGATGATGTGCGCCAGCCGCCAGGCAATCGTGGTCACCGGGGCCGGCACAGGGTCCGGGGACGCGAAGTCCAACGTCCACTCCCCCGCACCTGCCGACATCGGTGCGGGGGACGTGCCACGCGGGCGGATGCTCCAGCAGCCGGGCACCGGCTCCCAGAGGTACTCCTCATCGGTAAGACCGTCCAGCCGTGGCCGCAGGTTCTTGTGCCAGTACCAGTCCAACTGCTCCGCGAGCCGCTCGCTTCTTGTCATCTCCGCACACTACATACAACACAGACAGACCTGGCTGCGCCTCTCGCGGACGCCGTCGCCGGCCGTGGGCCGCGAGACCGTACCGCACCAGGGAGATGGCACTGGGGGCTGATGTGCCTTCCCGTCGCGCCGCCGAGAGCGGCCTTTCGACATGAACACCCCGGCTGGCTGGGCTGGATGCACTGACCCGCATGTCACCCTCGGACGAATCCTCTTCCACCTGCTCCAGGAGTACGCCCGCCACCTCCGCCAGCTCGACGTCGCCCGAGAGCTCCTCGATGGGGCAACAGGCGAGTAGTACGCGCCAGGCCGCAACGGGCCCGGAGAAAGGACGGGTCGGGGTCGGGGCCGCCATCCTCGCCGGGGATCTGGCTCTGGCCTGGTCCGACGAACTCCTGCGCACCGCCGCCGGACTGCAACCGGCGCAACTGGCCGCGGCCCTTCCGCACATCGATCCGATGCACTCCGAGCTCGTGCGCGGGCAGTACCTCTACCTGACCGCCGCGGCGGCCGTATGCCGAAATCGAGATGGCGTTGCGGATGGCGCGCCACAAGACGGCGAAGTGCACCCTCGTGCGACCTCTGCAAGTCGGTGCAGCCCTCGCGGGAGCGGGCGGCGGCTGCAGGCGGCGTTGAGCGCTGATGCTCTGCCGACCGCAGAGTCTCTCCAACTGCGTGATGGCTGCTCGGCGTCTTCGGCGCGCCCCGTCAGATCGGGCAGTCGGTGGTGGAAGGTCTGCGGACCGCAATTTCACCCTGCGGCCGGCCATCGCGCGTGAGCACACTGCCACACGACAGTAGGCCCTTCTTGATCAGCTTGTCGGCCTACGCGGTCTGGGTGAGGAAGGCGCCGCTCGCGTGCGACACGTCCTCGTCAGGACGGGCGCCGTCGACGCGGTGGAGGCGATGATCGTCGAATGTCACCGGCGGACGCGCCAGGCTCTGGAAACAGCGCCGATCACGCCGTCGGCCCGCACGGCGCTGTGCCCGCTTGCCGAACCGTACGGGGGCGGGGTGCGTGACCTGTCGCCCGGCTGCCTCACCGAGCGACTGCCCGCTCTCAGGTGTTGGCCGCCCGCCCCCCAGCCGGAGCTTCCAGTCCCCGTCTCCATCGGTCATGCACGGCCCCACGACCCGTAGAAATCAAGATGCGGTGGTCCCCTACAACCGGCCCCTCGCCCCAGGAGTGTGACACCCGTTCAGCCACGCTCGGCGCGACATTGGCCACAAGGGTATGCATCGTAATGCGCATGAACAGCAGACAGAGGGTTGGTCACATGAAGGTCATTTCACGAGTCGCGGTCGTTGCTGCCCTGGGTCTTGCTCTTGCGGCAGGTTCGGCGACGACCGCATCCGCCGTGGCCATGGCGTCCGCGACGAATCTGACTACAAATGCCGTGGGTGCCCAACCGAGCCCTGAGGGCGACTTGGCCAACTGCACCGCCCTCTGGATTCAAATCTGCCTTACCTGAGGCTCGGGCTGCGAAGCGCGCGCTCGCTGCCTTGCCACCGCAAGGTGATCGAGGGCGCGTCAGTGACTGGCTCCAACGCTGCTGCCGTCAGGGAGATCCAGGACGTCATCAACGTGCACACGGACTACCCGATCACGCTGTCCTTCGACGGCAGCTTCGGCCCTCACCCTCAGGCCCGCAGGGCAGTCACGTGGCTCCAGAGCCACCACCACATCACCGGGGGCGCAGACGGCATGGTCCGCAGCCACACCTGGGACTACCTGCGCAGCTGACCGGCACCCGGCGCAGAGGTACCCCCGCGAGTGGGTCGGGCACGGCGTCCCGCCCTGACGACTCGGCCCACACGACCGCCGCCGACGCGGCGCCGACACGCCGGGCGCCGGGCGCCGGTCGACGATGGTCGGCTGTCCAGTCCCGGTAGGGGATGGTGACGTCGGTGTGAATCCGGCGCAGTGCCGTCTCCACCCGCTCCAGGAGTTCCGGACGTCAGGGCAGGAAGCGCTGGGCTCCAAGGTTGTCTGTGGGCGACATGCGGTGCTGATGGTGGTTCATGTCGGCATGGACGGCCACGAACCTCCCCGGCACACCGGACTGGTTGATCGCGTTGAACGCGTCGATCAGCCGGGACCGCTCGGCATCGGACAGCTCCTTCTCCGAACGCTCCCTCCAGCAGCATCAGTGCCGCTCCGGGAGTCGGCATGCTGAGACAGGCCGAGGGTGTGCGACCGCCCGTGACAACTGGCCCGGGCCAATGGGCCGTTGATCAACGAGACGCGACCTCCCCGACAGTGCCCGGGTAACAGCGGCCAGAACACCCCACCTCAGAAACCACTGGCTCGGCAGCGCCGAGCGTCGTCACAGCCGTCGCCGGGGCCCCACCCACCGCGGACGAACCGCCGAACGTCCGGAGACCGGGCAGAGGTACCTCACCCAGGCACCGGCACCGGCTGCGCCGCCAGGTGCCCGGCCCGGTGCAGCCATGCCACCAGTCCGGCGCACCCGGGACCGATCGCGGCCAGTACCGCCCACGGCAGCCACCGCACCCCTGTGTCGAACAGTGCCCCGACCGCCAGATTGCCCAGGGAGATCGCGATGCCGGAGGCGGTGTTGTAGGCGCCGTAGTACGTGGCGACGAGCCGGTCCCCGGAGAGCCGTACGACGGTGTCCATCTCGAAGGGGTAGAGCAGCGCCCCGCCCCAGGCCAGCAGAGCCGCGCAGACCATCAGCGCTCCCGCCCCGGCCCAGGCGTCGTACAAACCTGGCAGCAGGGGCAGGAAGGCCGCCCCCATCACCACGAGCCCGTACACGATGGCCTGCGGTCCTGGCAGGTTCTGCTTCGCCCACGCGGTCAGCTCCAGCTGTCCCGACAGCGCGGCCAGCGCGGAGACCGCGAAGATCACGCCGGTCACCAATCCGGTGCGCCCGCCGAACAGTTCCCGGGCGCGCAGGGGGAGGGCGAGGTAGACCTGGAAGGCCAGGACGTACGAGCCGCTCATCGCGGCGGCGAAGAGCAGGAAGGGCCGGTTCGCGGCGATCGTACGCCAGTCGGCGGCCACTGCCCGCCAGACCGGCTCGGCACCACGGTCGGCCGGGGGGCCGGCGGGCAGGGCGCGGGCCTGGAAGACGGCCAAGGCGCCGAAGATGAGCGCCGCGGCCGTGCACACCGCGCCGAAGTCCCAGGCCAGCAGGGCCAGTCCAGCGAGCGGGCCGACGAGGATGCCCGCCTGGTAGAAGACGTTGAAGGCTGCGAACGCCTCCACCCGGCGCTCCTGCCCCGCGTCCGCCGCCAGATACGCCCGTACGGCCGGGTTGAACAGCGCTCCCGCCAGACCTGTCAGAGCCGAGGCCGCAACCAGCGCGGGGAGGGAGTTCGCCACTGCCAGCAGTCCGAAGGCAACCGTCCGCAGCGCGCAGCCGGCCAGGATCATCGGCTTGCAGCCGCAGCGGTCGGCGAGCGTGCCGCCGACGAGGAACATGCCCTGCTGGGAGAGGTTCCGCACGCCCAGCACCAGTCCGACCGCCCAGGCCGCGAGACCGAGGCCGTGGGCGAGATGGTCGGCCAGGTAGGGCATGAGCATGTAGAAGCCGAGGTTGATGGCGAACTGGTTCACCATCAGCAGCCGTGCCGGGCGGTCGAAGGAGGCCAACTGAGCCCGTAGCCGCCTCATCGGGCAGCGGCCTTCGCCAGGTCCCGGCCGAGCGGATCTCGGACCCGGTCGCACCGCGTCCACCGCGCCACCGTGTACGCGTCCGGCTCGGCGATCTCCTCGGGCTCGTGCGGCGGTGTCTGGCCAAGCAGTCCGTGATCGCGGCACCAGGCGTCGTCGTAGACGGTATCCAGGTAGCGGTACGGGCCGTCCGGGAAGATCGCGGCAATACGCGTCCCTGCGGGGTACGTGCGCGCCGCCCACCCGGCCACGAGGGCCACCGCCCCCACGCTCCAGCCGCCGGAGACGTAGTGGTGGCGGGCGAGTTGGCGGCAGGCCCAGACCGCCTCCGCCGGGGCCACCCAGTGGACCTCGGCGAAGGCCGCGTAGTCGACGTTGTCCGGGTGGATGCTGGACCCCAGGCCGCGCATCAGCCGCGGTCCGCCCGGCTGACCGAAGATCACCGAGCCGACCGCGTCGACCCCGATGAGCGTCAGCCGGGGGAAGGTCTTCCGCAGCACGGAGGAAACGCCGGCGGAGTGCCCTCCCGTACCGACCGCGGTCACCAGCACGTCGACCCAGCCGAGCTGGGCGCTCAACTCGGCTGCGAGGGGCCGGTAGGCGGCGACGTTGTCGGGATTGTGGTACTGGTCCGGGCAGTACGCCCTCGGGGTGCGGGACAGCAGTTCGGCGACGCGTTCGCGGCGTGCCTCCTGCCAGCCGCCCTCGGGGAGCGGTTCGTTGACCTGGTCGACCCGTGCGCCGAGCGCGGTGAGCAACCGCGCCACCGGCGGCTCCATGCCCGGGTCGGTCACGATCGTCACCGAGTGCCCGTAGGTCAGCCCGGCCAGGGCGAGGCCCAGGCCGAGCGTGCCGCTGGAGGACTCGACGATCGGCGCGCCCGGCGCGAGGTCCCCGCGCCGACGGGCTTCACGGACCATGTGCAGGGCGGGACGGTCCTTGATGCCTCCGGGGTTGGCGCCCTCCAGTTTGGCGTGGAAGCCGCGGCCAGGCGGAGAGAAGGGCTCGTCCACCCACAGGATCGGGGTGTCGCCGACGAGTTGGGCGGGGCATCGGGCGATCACGGGTCGGGGGGCGTGCGTCCCAAGGGGTTCGAGTAGAGAGAGGTGCATGTGCATACGGCTCCTTCGCCCCCGGCATCGTGGGAGGCCGGGGGGAGTGCGAGTGGGCATGGCGCGCGGGCACGCCCCGACCCGTGGAGCGGGTCCGGGCGCGCGGGCGCGGCCCTACTGCCGCAGGACGCAGAGGAGCGCGAGCGCGGAGCCGCTGTCGCAGGAACGGGAAACGCCGGGCGGGCTGCGCCACCCGGCGTGCACGAAGTGCCCCCTCGATACGGCGGGCAGAGGGGGCCCGGCGGCATCGCCGCCAGGCCCGGCGACGGCGAAGTCCGCGCGCGGCCGGTCCGCCGCATGGTCGACGTGGCCATCCGCCGCGTGGTGAGGGCCGGGAAGCGGTGTCGTCGAGCCCGGGTCGTCGCCTTCGTCCGCGGCTTGCCGGACCTCGTGCGTCGCGACAGCACTCACGTCCGCCCCGGCGAACGAGCAGGCGTGCGCTGAGCCGGTGAGATGGGCGGCGATGACCACGATCAGCCCGATCAGCAGTCCGGCGCGACGGGAACGCCCGGCGCTCCCGCCCCTGCTGACCCACGACTCGATCACAGGCACACGGTAATCTCCCGGTGACGGTTAGTCATGTCGTAGGCGGCGTGCGTCGCCCGAATGGTGCCCCTGTCACGAGGGCCGTGAGTCGCCGAGCCGACGGGCTGCCGCAGTCGAAATCCTCGCTTTGCGTTCCCACGTCAGTGGACGTGTGAGGCGCCCGTTGTCTGCGGCCTGGTGGAGCGACACTGGGAATGTCCAAGAAGCCTCATCACCAGGGAGGCTTTGCCCTGAGGGTCCCGGCAGGGGCAAGGACCCACGCCATATGGTCACGCTGTCCTCACCGCCACCGCAGGTTCTTCCGCGGCGCGTGGTGGCAGGCCTTCCCATGGACGCACGCGACCACTCTGCCGGCGGCATCACATGCCGGAGCGGGAGGACTGGCGCCGCCAGCTCACGATCGTTGTCTGATTGGGTGTCACGTTGTACCAGGTGAATTTCCTCGGATCGCCCTCGCCGGCGCGGAAAACCCATTCCTGATCGTCCGGTTGAGATCGCTTGGGGGTGAAGGCCGACACGGTGAGCTCCTCCAAGGCAGGCCCCGAGAGCTCCAGGTCGCAGGCGAGGGTGAATGACCCATGTGCGAGCGGAACGTAATCCGTGGCATGCCGGTACATACGAGCACGGGGCGTCCCTCCCTCCCCTCCGAGGTCGGCGCCTATCACACCAACGCCCTGCTCATCCGTCTCACGTCACGCCCTCATGAGACGGCCGACGCGACGGCGGAGTTGGTACTCAGTCAACTGCTGCCCGCACTGAGGAAGTGAGCCCCTCGCTGCCGCGCTCACATGCCATGGCCGCTCAACCGGAACAGCTGCTGACCGTCAGAGTGGAGGCTCCATCGACCTGACAGGCTGTCGGATGCCACAGACCCGTGTGCGAGCAACAGCGCCCGCTGCGGGCTCCGTAACGACTCAGGACCTTCCTGGCCGTTTGTCGTCAGGTGACGCACTGGAGCCCTCCGTGCCACCGCCAGAGCCAGGACACAGCCTGCATCGACACCTTGCCACCCCTCAAGAACCTCCCTCGGCAGGCGCGGGCGGCGACGCCGGGCAGGCGGCGCTACCTGACCGCAGTCGCTGCTCGGGCGGTGGTCAGACCCGTGGAGACGAGGGTGAGCCAGCGGGCGCGGGCCGGCGGCGGCTGGTCGGTGGGAGCGGTGGAGAACAGCAGGTAGATGTCGTCGACGGTGACGTCTGGATGGATGTCACCGTCTGCCTGGCCTGCATGGATGAGGGCCGTGACGGCTGCCCCGGCACGGTCTTCGTCGGTGCGGTCACCGGGTTCCGCTCCCAGGGTCTGTGCAGCCGCCTTGATCGCCCGGTCGGTCACGGACGCCTCGATGAGGCGGCCGAGGAACGCTGTCAGCTCATCGAGTGCACGGGCGCCAGTGGCGACCCGTGCACGGGTGGCTTCCGCGTCGTCGGCCACGCGCGTGACGTGCTCGGCGACGACGGCGGCGACCAGGTCCGTCTTGGTGGGGAAGTGCCGGTACAGCGTGCCGACCGCCACGCCCGCGGCCGCGGCGATCTCGTCCATCCCGGCTTCGGGCCCGTGCCTGGCGATCTGCTCACCGGCCGCGGCCAGGATCTTCTTTCGGTTGCGGACCGCATCAGCGCGCGGCGCCCTGGCCTGGGGCACGGGCTCGCCTCCATCTCGACTTGCATCAACATGAACCGTGGTTCAGGATAGATGCTGAACCAGAGTTCATCTTACTTGCGGAGGAACAGCCATGCCCACGAAGACCGCCCTGGTCACCGGTGCCTCCTCGGGCATCGGCGAAGCCACGGCTCTCAAGCTCCAAGGCCTCGGCTACACCGTCTACGGAGCCGCCCGCCGCACCGACCGGCTGCACAGCCTCGCCGGCCAAGGCATCCGCCCCCTGGCCATGGACGTCACCGACGACACCTCCATGCAGACCGGCATCGAGAAGATCATCGCCGAGGCGGGCCGCATCGACGTGCTCGTCAACAACGCCGGCTACGGCTCCTACGGCGCCCTCGAGGACGTCCCGCTGGACGAGGCCCGCTACCAGTTCGAGGTCAACGTCTTCGGCGCGATCCGCCTGATCCAGCTCGCCCTCCCCCACATGCGCGCCCAGCGCTCCGGCACCGTCGTGAACATCACCTCGATGGGCGGCAAGGTCCACACCCCGCTCGGCGGCTGGTACCACGGCACCAAATTCGCCCTCGAAGCCTTGAGCGACTGCCTTCGTGTGGAGGCCAAGCCCTTTGGCATCGACGTCGTCGTCATCGAGCCCGGCGGCATCGCCACGGAATGGGGCGGCATCGCCGCCGACAAGCTGGAGAAGTCCTCCACCGACGGCGCCTACGCCGCCCAGGCCGGCGCCGTCGCCTCCTCCCTGCGCTCCGAGGCAAACGCCAACCGCAACTCGCCGCCCTCCGTCATCGCCGACGCCATCGGCAAGGCGGTCACCGCACGCCGTCCCAAGACCCGCTATGTCAAAGGCTTCGGCGCCCGCCCCCTCATCGCCCTGCGCCGGATCCTGCCCGATCGCGCCTACGACACGGTCATCTCCCGAGCAGTCGGCCTCGCGCGCTGACGAAGCCGCACCACGGAGCAATGGTGAACCACGAGAGCCAGGGGCAAGTTTCGCCCCGGCTCTCATACTCCGGCCGTTGCCCGGCGCTCACCGACGGGCCTTGTTGCGCTTCGCCCACCTCCTCACTTCGGCGAGCGCGGATGAGGGATGAGACGAACGGGGACCGAGCAGACGGGCGGCTGGGGTGGGGCGGGATCCGCGGCAGGCGAAGCGGCAGTCGTCTCCGCCGTCACGGACCGCGAGAACGGCGCCCTGCGGGCTGCTGTCCGAGGAGGCTGCCGCTGGTGGCATCGAGAGAGGCCGGTGATCCAGCGGGCCTGGTCGGTGGCGAGGAAGACGCCCACGTCGGCGACCTCTTGCGACTCCCCGAGCCACATGGTGCCGGGCAGCACGCTGTTGACCGTGATCCTCCGAGGGGCGAGATTTCCCGGCCAGGAGCGGAGTGAGCTGGTCGAGCGCACCCTTGGACGTCGAAGCGGGCAAGGCCCCTGAGTTGATGCTCGGTCAGGCCTACGACCCCGCGATCGGCACGGTCACGATCAGCCGTCTGGTGTACGCGTACGGTACGACGGCCAGGGCGATCCCGCCGGCGCCGCGAGTCTTGCTCGCCACCGTATGGCCTCACGGACGTAGCGAAGCCGACCGGTCTCATCGAGAGGAGAAGGCCAACGTGGCGCACTGGGCCGCAAACGGCTCACCCGTGTCTGGAATCTCTCATCACCGGGGTAGCGGTCACATTGATGCAGGCTCAGCGCCAGCGCTTCGAACTCGATCGAATTCATAGACGGGGCGGTGCAGCCGTCGGAGGGTTGGTGCGACGACGACAGGCCCCGACCCGTCACATGTGAAGGGTGCGGAATCTGCTGACGTGCAGGCCACGGCCCGGCGCGCGTCGAAGAAGGACCGGCCCGGCATGCGCCGAGTACCGGTGGTGACGGCCGACGGAGATCGGCCGTAAAACGGAGGGACACCACGATGCGCAGGATCACACGCGGCGCCGCCGCGCTGGCACTTGCCACGGCCGCGATAGCAGCAGCCGGCAGCGGCTCGGCGCACGCGAGCGACAGGACCGTGTACGGCTGCCCGGGCGGGGCGGTGTGTATCTATCCCGAAGGGGCGGACATCCACACGAGCTCGCCGACGAACATCTTCTACAGCTACGGCGCCCACGATCTCAGCAACCAGTTCGGCAACCACTATGTACTCAACAACCAGTACGGCAGCGCCAACGCCACCGCCCAGTTGTGCAACGGCTACAACGGCGTCGACTGCACAATCACCATTGAGCTGAACGAGTTCGCTGTCTACAACCTGACTCCGATCAACTCGGTCGTCCTGAACCGACCGTGACGACTCGTCAGCAGATGACGCCGACGGCGCAGCACCGGCACGCCTGACGCAACGGTGTCCTGGTCAGCGGTCCAGTGCGGGCAGATGGGCCAGGCCGGTATCGAGCATGATGCGGTCGATGGTCTCGTGCAGGGCACTGTCGACGCCGACGATGGTCTCGATGCCGCCGGGCAGCAGATCGCGCGGCCGATACCAGTCGCGCAGTTGCCTCTCGTTGACGTCGTCGGCGATCGGCTTGGTGGCGTGCCGGGCGAGGGTCTCGTCGAACGGCACGTCCAGGTAGAAGCCGTGGCTCGGGCCGCGGTGGTCGGCGCGCAACTGCGCGAGCATGTCGCCGTAGTGGTCGGAGTAGAGGATGCCCTCGACCACGACGTGATACCCGGCATCGAGGGCGTAGCGGGCCGTCAGGTCGATCAAGCCGATGTTCGCGGCGCCAGGCCTGTCGCGCTCGCGCAGCACGGTGCGGCGGAGGTTGTCCTGGGCGACCAGGGCCAGGCCACGGCCGAACCTGTCGCGGAGGCCGGCCGCGACGGACGACTTTCCTGAGGCGCTGTTGCCGCGCAGTACGACCAGCCGGGTGTTGTCGGTTCCCACCATCACGGCGCTCACGTTATCGACCACCGGTGACACCGCCTTGGGCCCTTGGCTCACGCGATCATCAGCATCTCTCCACGAGCGAGTCGGTCCCTCGGGGCCGCGTTGACGTGCTCGATCACAGACGTGAGATTGAGCCCCGCGTCGGCGAGCGCGGTGACCGTGCGCTGGGCCAGTTCGGCGCGGGCGCGCTCGTCGGGGAGGACCGGCAGGGCGAGGGACAGCCACACCTTCATGTCGTTCCCGGCGGAGACGAGCACGGCCTCCCCGGGTCCGTGGGCAATGCCGGCCGTGCTGAGGGCGTTGAGTACGGCGGCGCGTCGTTCGGCCGTAGCCCTCCGGTCGACCTCGCGGGCGGCAGCGTAGATCGCGTTGAACAGTTCGGAGGCAGCCCGGACCGCTGTGGTGGCGTTGATGCTGTACGGCCCCATGGTCACCGTGTCGGTTGCCGGGTCGTAGCCGAAGCCCCAGAAGTGACGGGCCACGTCTCGAGGGATCTCCCCTGCCTTGACGCGTTCCTTCTGTGGGCCTCGGCCCCTGCCACGGGACCAGTCCTCGAAGTGGGCCAGACCGTCACGCATGTCCTTCACGCCGGGCAGCTGCTTCTGGAACCGCCGGCAGGCCTCCACCAGGTGCTGCACGACAGCCGGGTCGATGCCCAGCTCTTCCAGCGCGTCGAGCTCCGACGTCGCTGCTGTCAGCAGCTGACGCAGGGCATTACAGAGATGCCGGGCGTCGATCTGACGCGAGTCGCACCAACCGATCCCCTCAGAGCCGGCATGCATGCGCTGGACGGACAGAACGACGTCTTCGCGTGCCCACCGAGCTTCCGACACAGCGATCGCGTACGGGTTGTCCGCCGGTGACCAGTCGTCTGCCGGAGACTCGGTGTTGGTGGCGTCCATGGGGACATCGTCTCCCCCGGACTGTGGGTCTCGCTGGCATTTTCGGCGCCGCACCTCTCTGAAGCCGACCGTTTGAGAGGCGTAAGGGGGTGGGCGGGCAGCGCATCCGGCTCACTGGCTTGGTTTGCGCGCTGGCGGGAGAGCGGATGGAGGCGCTTCGGTCCAAGGGACCCTCTGCCACATGAAACCCGACCATGACCGAAGAAGCGCACATCAAACGCCCTTCAGAACACGATCAAGCGCCGCCCGACCTGCAGGTCCCCAGTGCGGCTTGCCGCCGGGAAGGCCCCGGTCTCCACTCTGCCCCATGAGTATGAGGAAGAGGCTCTTCATAGCTGCCAACCCGCGGGCGCGCCGGATCGCCGCCTCGTCTGCATGCGCATACGTGTCGAAGAACCGTGAGGCCGTGCCCGCGGGTAGCAGCACCCACGCGGCGGCGAGGTCCCACGCCGGGTCGCCGGCAAACATGTCACCGAAGTCGACGATGCCCGAGAGTGTTCCGTCCGAGACGACGACGTTCGCGGGATGGAGGTCACCGTGCACCCACACCGGCGGGCCCTCCCACGCGCCGGCCGCAACGGCGTCGTCCCAGACAGCCCGGACATCGGCAGCGATGTCGTCGAGGGCAACTGCCTGGAGGAAATTCTCGAAGCCGTCAGTGCAGTTCCTGGGATGGGCGCCGCGGTCCGTAGCGATCGGCGCCTCGGCGGGCGCCTCCACATGGAGCGCCCGGAGGAAGCCCGCCAGCGTGTCGGCCGCGTGGGCCCCGCGGCTGATCGAGCAGTGGTCCAGCGGTTCGCCGCGAACCCACGTCATCACGGTCCAGTGCTTCGGGAAGCGCTCGGACGGTTCGCCGAACCGCACCGGGGTCGGCACTGGGAGCGGCAGGCGCGGTGCCAGCACGGGTAGCCACCGCCGCTCCTTGAGCTGGAGCTCCGGGGTCGGGTCCATGCGCTGCATGCGCACGGCCAACTCGTCCCCGAGGCGCCACATTTGGTTGCCCCATCCGCCCGCCACCTCGCGGATGGCCAGCCCAGCGAGGTCCGGATGCTGCTCCTGCAGCAGGTCCCGGACCAGGTCTGCGGTGATCTCGATCTCGGAGTGGTTCATGCGAAGTCACAGTATCGAGGTGGCAGGGGAGCGACTCTCACCCTCCGGAACATCTCGCTGTGGTTCCTCTGTCATTCCGTGGCCGAATCTCACGGCCGATGGCCACTCGCTGGCCGATTGGCCATGCAACTGAGACGCCGCAGGTCAGTAACCCGGCTGGGCCACTCTTCCAGCCTGGACTACGACCGGCCCTCTGCGATGGGGTGGCGATGACCGAGCGGGAGCGGGAGACGCTGGCCATCGCGCTGGACCATGCGTGGCGTTGGTACGGAGGCTCCCCCGACACGTGGGTAGCCCTCCCGTAGGAGCGTCCTCAGGGCCAGAGAGCCAAAAAGAGACAGCTCAGGTCACGGCACCGCCGCGGGCCAACTCGCCAGTGGCCACTGTTCAACCCCAGACGCACCCAGTCCGCTCATCCTGGCCGTCGTCCGGAAGGCCCACGTACGTTCCCGGTCATGGTCGGCAAGAGACAGAAGCGAGCGGCTTATGTAGCCGGGGATGTCGCCCTTGTTGTAGTCGATGGCCGGCATCGGGGTGTTCGCCGCCGCCGTGGTGAGTTCGGCGATCACGCGTCTCGTCAGACCGGCCCCGAGTCCCGTGGCGTCCTCGGCGCTGCCGATCCGGGCCAGTGCCGTCGCCGCCGCCCAGCGGATCAAAGGCTCCGCGGCGTCCAGGTAAGGGCTGAGCGACGAGGTGAGGGTGACGTCGCCGAGCAGACCGACCGCCACCAGGTTGGTGGCCGTCACGGTCACGGAGTCCTCGACCTGCAGGCGGTCCAGGAGACAGGGCAGTACGGTCGCGGCCTCTTCGGGGAACCAGGCCGACAGAGAGGCGGCCCTGGTCCGGATGGCAGGGGCGGGATCGTCGAGGAGCGGGAGCAGCCCGGGCAGCTCGGTGCGGACCGCGTCGTAGGAGAGCAGGGCACTCGCCCGGGAGTCCATCAGCCGCCCAGCGGCCCACTCCGCACGAATCCCCCTGATCCTGTTGCGCTGGTCCTCGTCCGGCTCGGCCGCTACTTGCTCGTCGTACCAAGCCAGTGCCTCATCCATGCTCAGTTCGGCGACTGCTGCCCGCCAAGCCTTGATGTCGATGCCACCGGGCAGGTCGTATTCATCGTGCCAGTCGATCGCGAGTCTGATCAGCAGAGACAGCACCCCGTCCCGGACGGTGCGGGGCCCGGCCAGGGCGATGCGGGCCAGGAAAGGCACAGCGTACGGTGAGGCGGAGTATCGGGTGCCCTGGTGAAAGATGTTGCCGGACAAGGCCATCAGGGCACTCTCACGGGCGGCCTCGTCCGGGCCGCACAACGCGGTGAGCTGTCCGGGGACGTCCTGCGCTCTCCCGTACGCGTGGCCCAGCTCGGCCCAATCCACCTCGTCCAGGCCTTCCAGGACTCGCTCACTGTCGATCACCTCCCGACTGTCGCACACGCCACTGACAGTGGGTTGGGTGAGAGCCGCCCGTGGCAATTCGCCAGCACGGCGAACTGCCGTGGTCGCCCCGACGGCGCTGCGGCCGACACGGGTGCCACCGCCTCCGCCTGGTAGGGCAATGTCCACAACGGCGCGAATGCACAGTCACCACCAGGCTCAACGAGCTCGGCGTGTACAACCTGACTCCGATCAACTCGGTCGTCGTGAACCGACTGTGACGGCCTGTCAGCATGACAGCGGCGCCGCAGCACGGCAGGGCATCCGCGAGACGACGCTGAGCACCTACCCGACGGTTGAGAGTCTGGGGAACAAGCTCAGGGCGTGTCACCGGAGTAGTAGAAGCGGCACGTCACGCCCGGGCCCGGCGTGCGCGGTTCGCCGGAGTGCGGGTCGTACAGGGCGCGGCCGCCCGGCCACCGCGACAGCTCGGTGGGCAGGGCGGCACCGTCGTCGACTTCCTCCGGCCGCCAGCCCGTGATGTCCAGCAGCAGTCCGTCCAGCGGCCCGCCTACGAGCGCGGCGTAGGTCCGACACGGGCGGGGGCCGGGGTCGGGGTCCTCGTGGTCGAAGCCGTAGACCCGGCCGCGCAGCAGTTGCTCATCTCCGTTCATTGCTCCAGCCTGTCAGCCGCCACCGACAACGCGGGCTTGCCCAGGAGCACCGCGGGCTTGCCCGCGCCATCCGCGGAGACCTGCTGACCGAGCGGCCGGGAAGCCGAGCTTCTAGACGACTGGTCTACTCGAATGAGGCCGGCGACGTCACCTTAAGTCGGTGATCGCCTCGCGCGGAACGCCCGACGGTACGCCTCAGCAGCCGTGAAGGTCACCGAGGGCGCCGCCGCCTGTTACGGGCCCGAGCCGGCCCAGGCCGACGACACCTTCGGCCGCACCCTGAACACCGCGGACGAGCGCGACGCCCCTGCCCGCCGATGCTGTCCACCGCCTCCCTCGGCTGCGGCAACCCCACCACCGTCGCCGAACTACGCGAAGGCGAGCGCGTCCTCGACTCGGCTCCGGCGACGGCATCGACGTCCTGCTTTCTGCCCGCCGCGCCGGCTCCACCGGCAAGGCGTACGGACTGGACAAAACCGACGAGATGCTCGCCCTCTCCCTCGAAAACGCGACGAAGGCCGGCGCGACGAACGTCGAGGTCCTCAAGGGCACCATCGACGCCGTCCTGCTCGGCGCATGATCCCCGCAATGGCGGCAGCGCTCCTGGTAGAGCGCCTCCAGCGGAAGAGCATGCGGGATCACGGTCGAGGCGGAAGACCACGCCGCCTGCATCCCCGTGCCTTGTGGTGCGGCTCAGGTGGATCGCGGCCAGGCCTGCAGCAGTGCGGCGATGCGTCCGGTGGTGCAGGCAGGATCGCGCAGCATGTCGCGGAGGGCGACGGCGTCCTCCCGGGTGGGCTTGACCGGGATCCCGGACGCCTCCAGGTACATCACGCCTGTAGCGGCGGCCACGGCCATGTTGGAGCGCTCCAGCCAGCGACAGCGCCCGAGGATGTGCACCAGCGCGGCAGCGCGGGCGTAGGGGCCGTCGTAGACGGGAGTTTCCAGCAGTTCGGCTCTGTGGCAGGCCACGGCAGCCACAGGTACCCCGTAATCCTCGGGGGCGGGATCTGCCGCACCCGCCACCTCCGCGACCTGCAGGACCCAGGGAACGTCGATGTACAGGTCCATTACGCGGCGTGCGCCCCCGAGGAGCGGCGGTCGGCGTCCTCGGCCTCGTCGAAGACCGCCTGGTGCTCGTCGAGGAAGCGCCGCGCCGCGTCCAGGCCCCGCTGCCGCATCCCGCCGACGTCCTCCCGCACGAGAGCAGCGATGTAATCGCCCACGCTCATGCCGCGGTCCTTGGCCCGGGCTGTGGCCAGCTCCGCGATCTCGTCGTCGACCCGCCAGCCCTTCTGTGTCTTCGCCATCCCCTGATGGTAACAGGTGGTACCAGGGCGGGAACGGGCTTCCCTGCACCGGGCGCGACGATGGCTTGGAGCCGCGAGCGAACGCTCGTCGGGGCCCTCCCGCTGGATCGGGCGATGTCAGTGGTGGCAGGCAGGATGACAGGCATGACAACACCTGCAGCTCTGATCACGGATGCAGCCGCCTACGCGCAGGCGGTCGAGGACGCGGTGAAGGCGTCGGCCGCCTACTACGAGGGCGGCTCCTCTCCTCTGGATGACGACGCCTACGACCGGCTGGTGCGGGGCATCGCCGCGTGGGAGGCCGAACATCCCGATCAGGTGCTGCCGGATTCACCGACGGGAAAGGTCGCCGGCGGCGCCGTGGAGGGCGATGTCCCGCACACGGTGGCGATGCTGAGTCTGGACAACGTGTTCTCGCCGGAAGAGTTCACCTCCTGGGCCGCCTCCCTGGCCCGGAGGATCGGCCATGAGGTCGAGCGGTTCAGTGTCGAGCCGAAGCTGGACGGGCTCGCGGTCGCCGCCCGCTACACCGGCGGCCGCCTGAGACAGCTGATCACCCGTGGGGACGGGACGGCCGGGGAGGACGTCTCGCACGCGATCGGCACCATCGTGGGTCTGCCGACCGAACTCGCCGAGCCGGTCACCGTGGAGATCCGGGGCGAGGTCCTGATGACGACCGCCCAGTTCGAGCACGCCAACGAGGTGCGTACCGCGCAGGGCGGGCAGCCGTTCGCCAACCCGCGCGGCGCCTCCGCGGGTACCTTGCGCGCCAAGGAGCGCGCCTACATCGTGCCGATGACGTTCTTCGGCTACGGCCTGCTGCCCCTGGCCGACACCGAGACCGAGCTCGCCGCGCGGCTGGGTGCGAGCGCGCACAGCGACCTGATGGCGCAGGCCGCCGCGTTCGGGGTGAACACCACCGCTGCCACCGCGGTGCCCGGCGTCACCGCCGACACCGTGGAGCAGGTACTGGCCCGGGTGCAGGAGATAGCCGCGCTGCGGGCCGAGTTGCCGTTCGGGATCGACGGGATCGTCATCAAGGCCGATCTCGCGGCCGACCAGCAGGCGGCAGGTTCAGGAACGCGGGCACCGCGGTGGGCGATCGCCTACAAGCTGCCGGCCGTCGAGAAGATCACGCGGCTGCTCGAGGTGGAGTGGAACGTCGGCCGCACCGGCATCATCGCCCCGCGTGCCGTACTGGAGCCGGTGGAGATCGACGGCGCCACCATCACCTACGCGACTCTCCACAACCCGGCCGACATCACCCGCCGCGACCTGCGCCTGGGCGACCATGTCATGGTCCACCGGGCCGGCGACGTCATCCCTCGTATCGAGGCCCCGGTCGCCCACCTGCGCACCGGCGACGAGCAGACCATCGCCTTCCCCGAGGTGTGCCCGCGCTGCGGATCCGCCATCGATACCAGCCAGGAACGCTGGCGGTGCGAACAGGGTCGCAACTGCCATCTCGTCGCGTCTCTCTCCTATGCGGCAGGCCGCGACCAGCTCGACATCGAAGGCCTCGGCGCCACCCGCGTCGTGCAGTTGGTCGAGGCGGGCCTGGTCACCGATCTCGCCGACCTGTTCACCCTCACCCGCGAGCAGCTCCTCGCGCTGGAAAGGATGGGCGAGACCAGCACCGACAACCTCCTGGCCGCGATCAACACGGCCAAGGGTCAGCCGCTGTCGCGGGTGCTGTGCGCGCTCGGGGTGCGCGGCACCGGCCGCTCCATGTCCCGCCGCATCGCCCGGTACTTCGCGACCATGGACAATATCCGCGCCGCCGACGCGGAAACGATGCAGCAGGTCGAGGGTATCGGCACCGAGAAAGCCCCCTCGATCGTCTCCGAACTCGCCGAACTCGCCCCGCTCATCGACAAGCTCGCCGTCGCCGGGGTGAACATGACTGAGCCCGGCGCCACCCCGCCCGCGCCGACCACCGGAGAACCGGGCACCGATGGCGGGGCCGTGGATGCGGCAGGGAGGCTTCTGGCCGGGATGACGGTCGTGGTCACCGGCGCGATGACCGGCGTGCTGGAAAGGCTCAGCCGCAACCAGATGAACGAGCTCATCGAACGCGCAGGCGGCCGCTCCTCCTCCAGCGTCTCCAAGAAGACCACTTTGGTCGTTGCCGGCGACGGCGCCGGATCCAAGCAGGCCAAGGCTGAAACCCTTGGCATTCGCACGGTGACGCCGGATGAATTCGCCGTCCTGGTCGCCGACTTCGTCGACTGAGCTCTCCGGCAAAGTGTGCCCCAGGTCACCGTCCCTGAGGCGGCGGGCCGGGAACACATCAGAGTGGTTGACCGTTCATCTACACGTGGCTGCGGAGGGGACAGTGTCCCCGGGCCTCACCTATAGCCCATGGGGACGATCGTTCGGCTGAAGCCCCATGGAGCCCTCCGCCGAGAGGCGACCGCCCTCCGCACGTCACCGCTTACGGCCCCGGCTGGTCTCCCCCGTCCAGCCGGGGCTGTTCCGTCTCTGCTCGCGCCCGCATCCGAGGCGAGAAGGGCATCCGATGGGACGGACGCCCGCTCACGATGGCGGCCTGACCAGACGTTCCGGCGGGTCACACAACCAGCGCCGCGTGCAGCGCATCGAATGCTTCACGAAGTTCCAACGTGGCGATCGGATCGATCTCCATCTGCAAATGACACACGTCGTCGTCGCCGTTGGGAGTCAGGCGCACGAAAAAGGCGAAACCGTTCCCGACGGGCTCCGCCTTCAACGTCAGCGGACGGTTCCGGCCCGGAGTCACCGCCGCCGAAAAGTGTCCCCCCGACGGCGTGCGCAGGTGAGAGAGCACGCGGGCTGCGAAGGCCGCGACCTCCGCAGCGCTGAGATCCGCGGTGAAGCCAGCCGTCAGCCACGAGCACCCATCGGCAGTGACCTGCCAGCTGTCGCCATCGGTCCGAACCAGTTCCAGCCACACATCATCGCTGCCGAGGCGTATCCGCGGTTGTTCCATCGTCGCCCCCCGACATCCGTGCCTGGGCTCAAGATCCTATGAGGCAGATCTTCTTCGCCGGAAGCCATCACCGCCATCCACCCTCCGCTCAACCCGGCGAACGTTCCCGCACATGCCGAGGCCGGTCCGGTCCGCTTCCGCTGAAGCAGCCGGGCGGGCGTCATTTCTGGGGCCGCGCCCTCTACTCCGCCGCCACGATGCGCTCCACTGCGGCCGTCACCAGTTGTTCACGCACTTTCTCCGTGAAGACGTCCGGCAAGGTGCCGTGCTCAACGATCAGCCAGTTCAGCTTCAGCATGAGCAGCTTGACGGCCGTGGCGTCGCCCGGGAGGTCGGAAGCCTCGTGATAGGCGACGTTCGCGTCGACTTCTGCTCGGACTCGCTCCGTGAGGACCTTGCGCAGTTCGGGGCGGCGGGTGACCTCAAGGCGGAGTTCCAGCAGCACGAGGTAGCCGGTGCGGAAGGAGGTGATGCGGCCGACGAGTTCGCGCATCAGTTCAGCGTAGGTTTCCCGGTCGCGGTCGGCCGCCTGCTGGCGGGCGATCGTGGCCTCGTCCGGCTGGAGTCGCTCGTAAACCCGGGCGCCGGCCAGACACTGGAGTCCCGGTAGTCGACGGTGCCTTCGACCCCACCGTCTTCAATGTCGCCGCGCGCACTGCCTTCTCCAACGAGGTCACTCTCACCCGCCTCACCCGCCCCTGGTACTCCGGCCGTAGATCGTGATCTCGGTGGTGAGGGGCGCCGAGGCAGCAGGTCTCCAGCGTCGATCATCTCGCCCGAGACCGCACACGCCGTCGTGGGCGTCGGCTCCTTCTCCGTCTACCCGGGTTCACCGAGACGGAGGGCATCCCTTATCTCGCTGAGCTTCGCGGTCGTGGCCGGGGGCCGCTCCTGCGCTTGTTCAGCGAGTCGGAGGGCGTCGTCAATCTCGCTGAGCTTCACGGAGGACAGGACGGCCGCCCGCTCTATCAGGTCGTCCCGGGACACAGTGGTCAGCCACGTGCACGGGGTGAAGCCTGGACGCGGGAACGCGAGCCGCAGCACGCCTTCGAACGGCAGCCCTTCACCGGCGCCGACCGTCACTTCGATGCCCAGACCGCCGATGTCGACGCCCGCCGGAGCGACGACCTGCATCACCCGGATCCCGGACGTGTCGTCTCCCGACAGCAGTACGACCAACCTCCGCTCGTCGAACTGGACCCACCAGACTTCGCCACGTTGCACAAGTCCTCCAGACACATGACGGCAGACAGACGCTGCGCGGCCCTGACGCGCTGTGGAGACGGGTCCGGCCACCGTTGATCATCGGTGTGTGAAGACTGAAGATCATGCGGTGACCGCAGGTCGCAGCGTAGACCCTGCCCGCTGGCAGGAGGCGTTCGAGAGCCTGATGGCCCAGATCGCGGGCCGATTCGCACGGGTCGAACCTCGACGTCGGATCGGGCGGTTGCTGCTCGGGCTGCTGTCGGACCTGCCGCGCAAAAAGTGCTGGACCACGCGGAGTGGGCCGGAGAGAGCACCCCGGACGGCATGCAGCACCCGCTCGGGCGGGCCAAGTGGGAGGCCGGCCAGGTCCGCGACCACGTGCGGGCCTACGTGGTGGAGCATCTACGGGACGACCAGGCGGTTCTGGTGGTCGACGGGACCGGCGACGTGAAGAAGGGCACCGACACCGTCGGTGCCCAGCGCCCGTACACGGGCACCGCGGGCAGGATCGAGAACGCGCAGGTAGCCGTCCATCTCGTCTGCGTCGGCCGCCGCGGACACGCCGCGGTAGACCGGGAACTGAACGTTCCGCGTTCCTGGACCTCGGCCCCCGATCGCTGCCGGGCCGCCGGACTCGGTGACAAGACCGGATTCGCGACCAAACCGCAGCAGGTGAAGGCCGTGTTGAACAGCCAGCCGCGCCGCAGCAGCGATCTGATGCCCTCGACCGGGTTGAGGTCGGGTGCGTAGGCGGGCAGTTGGTCTACGGGCAGCCAGTCCTGCCGAGCGATGAACTGCCGCATTCCGTAAGCGAGATGGACGTTGAGGTTGTTCCAGACGAGCACGATCGGCCCACCGAGTTGCTGATGCGTGGTGATGAGCAGGCGCGGTAGTCGGTCCAGGGAAGCTCTTGCGCCCGTCACGTCAGCCGTCACCGCGGCGCGGCCGGTAGACCAGCCGGGAGCGTTCACCCGGCTTGTAGCAGGTCGGGCAGCAAGGGAGATGCGGCGCCGGGAGCGGCCGCGAACCCGGATGACGGGGGTGTGGCCGCGCCGGGCAGGTGCCAGCGGTCGGCGGCGTCATCGAGCAGCCGGAGAAGCCGCGCCGGAGCAGCAGCTTGCGAACCCCTTGCAGGATGTAGCTCATGTGGAACCGACGAACCGATGACAGTCTTGATCCTCGACAGTGTCCACCGCTGATCCGGCCGGCCGTGCGCGACCGACCCGTTGGCCAACTCCGCCTCCAACTGCACGAACTGGGCCTCACTCAGCCACAGTGGCGGGGCCGCACCCTCCGACCGGAGCGCCCATGGACCGCTCCTGTCCCAGGCCCGCAGCCACCGCTGCACCGACCGGATGCTGACCCTTAACTCCTTCGCTCCACGAGCCGTTCGTGCAGCGCCTGCTCGAAGGTGCTGAACGGTCTCGATTTCCGTCGGACTGGCGTTGGCCATGAGCACTTTGGTGCCGACCACGAAGCACTAGGTGCAGCCCCTGTGTAGCCGCGGCCCTCAGGTCCTCCAGTGCTTCCGTTCTTGGTTCGAGGTGCTTGAACTTCGAGCTGAGGAGAAGACCTTGGCCTAGCTGGAGGCAGGATTCACCTGGACTCCTCGATCGGACATACAGGCCTCGGCGGCTGGATGCGGGCACGTGATCGGGCGGACGCCGCTGGCCCGTTACGCACTTATTGCACAGAGAATCTTCACCATTCCCGACGCCAGTTCATATGATGCGAAGATCAACGAGGCTGGCCGGAGGGAGACTTCGGCGGGCCTCTCACGTTCCCGTGGGGGATTCATGCGTATACCCGTCGCGGCCGCCGTGGTTTCCGGTGCCGTCGTTCTGTCCGCGCTCGCTCTTCCGGCTGCCGCTCAAGCGGCGGAGCGAGCGAGTGTGTCGGCGAAGCTGAGCTCCTTTGCCTCGAAGGCCGTTCGGCCGAACGATTCGTTGGGCAACACCAAGTTCTCGAACGCGGTCATCAACGGCGGCAAGGACATCGTTCTCGGCACCACCGGCACGAAGTCCGTCACCGTCACGTACACCGCCACCGACCAGAACGGCGTCGCACTCACCGAGGCCTTCCTGTGGCAGGGCACCGACAGTTCGACCACGGACGGCATCACCGGCGGCCTGGGCACGGATGACGACCCCGCCTGCACGGAGACGGCGACCCAGGGCGTCTACCACTGCAAGGCCGTCTTCAACATCCACCCGGCCACCGACATGAAGAACAACGGCGTGGCCGGGATCTGGAAGCTGTTCCTGGGCGGGTGGGACCTGTACGCGAACGCCAGCTACAACGACGACGTCGCCACCGTCTCGATCAAGAAGCTCTCCACGCTGACCGCCGACGCCACGCCCGAGCCGGTCAAGAAGGGCAAGCCCATCACGGTCACGGGCAAACTCGCCCGCGCGAACTGGTCGACGAGCAAGTACGCGGGCTACGCGAACCAGCCCGCGAAGCTGCAGTTCCGCAAGAAGGGCAGCAGCACCTACAGCACCCTCAAGACCGTCAAGACCAACACCACCGGCGTCCTGAAAACCACCACCACGGCCACGGCCGACGGGTACTACCGCTACGTCTTCGCCGGCACCGCCACCACCGCCGCCTCGACCGCGCCAGGCGACTTCGTCGACGTCAGGTAAGCACCGCGACGCCGAGCCACCGAGGAGCGACCACGGCGGCGCCGAACTCAACGAGTCGGCGCCGCAAGGCTGCTTCGGTGGGGGCCACCGCGGGAGCGTTCACGCCTTCATCGCTCAAACTGGGCCGTTATCTCGCCGTGCGTGAGCCCTTGCGCGGACAGCGACAGCACCATCTTGTCGACCCCGGTCAGCCGCAGCTTCCGCCTCTTGGCGATCGGCGGCTCGAACCCGCCCGACTCTTGCAGTGGCGCAATCCCACGACCCCGGCACCAGCACAGGCGCGCCGTACCCTCGGGCAACCTCTCAACTCAGCACGACCGAAGCCGCCTACCATCCACCAGGTTCTGGCCCTGTACGACACCCCGCCGGCCGACGGGTGGGTGATATGCGCGGACGAGTTCGGACCGTTCAACCTCCAGCCACGCAAAGGCGAAGCGTTGCGTCCGATCAACAGGCCCCGCCGCCTGCGAGCCACCTACAACCTGTACGGCGGTGTGATGCACATGCTTGCCGGCCTGGATCTGGCCACCGGCAAGATCTACCGGATCGAGTCGGAGTTCGCGGCTCTGCGCTACTTCGGTCCCTCAACGGCACCGACCACCGTACTCACGACGAGCAGAACGCCGCCATCGCCGAGTACGTCCGATGGCACAACGCCCGTGTAGATCCGAAGCCGGCTTCGCCCCGGACCCACCCATCCGTACATGGACTCAGTGCCCGGCGAAGGCCCGCGTGACGCGGATGGCGTCCCGTGACGTGGTGTAGCCGATCATGCCTGAGGCGTGCGCCGCGGGCGCGTGTCCGTTCGGCTTCTGCCCCCCTGCCCGCAGCGTCGGGCCACTGCGGAACTCTCCCAAGTGAACGGCCGGGAGAGACGTTCAGCACGCAGGGCGACCTGGACGCCGACCATCCCCAGATTGCCTTCGGGGTGCTTTCTATCCCGCGCTCCTGGGCCGCTTGCGCAGGTGCCGGTGTCCCTCGTGCGGGAACTTCGGCGGCATCGGCGGGAGCACCGAATCCAGGACGTAACCGCACTTCTGCGCGACGCGACACGAGCCCTCGTTGCCGACTGTGTGCAACAGCTCAATCTCGTCGGCGGGCATGAAGTCCTGGCCGCCGAACAGCCATTCTGTGGCAGCCTCGACGCAACGCGAGGCGATGCCCCTGCCGCGGGCTTCAGTTACCGTCCAGTAGCCCACGCCGGTCGCAAGCATCACCGGCGGGTTGGCCGCCTTGATGACGAAGTGGCCGACGACCGTGCCTGCCTCTTCGACAGCCCAGCTCAGAAGGGTGCCGTCCGCCCAGTGTGTGTCCAGGTAGGTGAGCCAGGCGCGGGCCGCGTCTTCGTCGCCAATGGGGCGCATCAACCAGCGGCGCATCGCCTCGTCGCAGTGGGCGGCGACAATTGTGGGGATGTCCGAGTCCTGCCAGGGGCGGAGGGTCAGAGCCGGCGCGGTCGAAGTGGGGTCCACGGTCAAAGTCATCGGCGACGTCACGCGAACCATCCAAGAGCACGGTCGCCCGTTGCGCTGGACGAATTCTCCAGCGCAGTGGAAATGGTCTCGGGCACGTGCATGGATGGCGTCCCGCTTGGTGGTGCAGCCGATCAAGGCTAGGGCGTACGCCCGGGGCGTGTGCTGACGGCGATTCCGCTCCCTGCCCAGCAGGCAGGCCACCTGGATTACCGGGTCAGCCATCCGAGCAGAGCCACTGGAGAGGCCTCGTGCCGGCCCACGGGCCGTCGCAGGGAGGCCAGGCCGGATCAACACCCGGGGCGGGCACGGATGAGCCGCTGTCGCCAGCCCCGATGCCATCCGGGCTGGCGCATTCCTTTCCGCGATCTCGGCGACCATCGGGCCTCTGCCCGCGGCGGTCTGGCCCACCTTCTCCGCCGGGCGTCAGAGAAGCCTGGCAAGGGCGGCCGAGGAGGGGCTTCCCGGTACCGCCTGGTAGACGATGATCACCTGCTGCTCGGCGCCCCCGACGGTGAGCGCCTGCCGCCGCAGCGCGAGCTCCCCGACAACCGGATGCACGAACCGTTTGAGTTCGTCGCGGGCGGGTCGCGCGTCGTGTCGCGCCCACAGACTGCGGAAGTCCTCGTCCGCCTCCAGCTCGGCGACGAGCCGCGCGGTCCTCGGGTCGCGAGGGTCGGCCTCGGCGCGCAGGGCCGCGGTGGTCTGCGCGGCGATCTCCGGCCAGTCCGGGAACAGCCGACGGGAACGGGGGTCGAGGAACACGTCCCGGGCCAGGTTGTGCCCGGGCTCATACATCGGGGCGAGCGCACGGGCCCACTTGTTCGCGGCCAGCACGTCGAACCGCCGGTTGCGCACATACGCCGGAGTGCCCGCCCACCCGTCGAGCAACTGATGTACGTCCGCGCTAACTTCGCCCTCGGCAGGCCGTACGGGAGCTGGAGCGGCCAGCGCGAACAGGTGCGTCGAGGTGTCGGCGTCCAGCCCCAGCGCCCGTGCGAGCGCCCGCAGCACCTGCGGTGACGGATGCCGGTCGACGCCCTGTTCCAGCCGGATCAGATACGGCTCGCTGATCCCGGCCAGCCGGGCCAGCTCGTCCCGGCGCAACCCCGCCACCCGGCGCCGGTCGTAGGAGGGCAGCTCCGCCTGCGCGGGTGTAACCCGTCCCCGCCGGGCCTTCAGGAACTCTCCGAGCGCGTTGTCTGCGGCCATGGCCGCAGGGTAACCCTCCGGGGGTGCTGGCTCCGGTCCAGCGCAGGGCGCAGGGTCGAGGGCATGAAGAAGACCTGGTTCATCACCGGCGCGTCCCGCGGCTTCGGCCGGATCTGGGCCGAAGCCGCCCTCGCTCGCGGCGACCGCGTCGCGGTCACGGCACGCCGTCCCGAGACCCTGCAGCCCCTGGCCGACGCCTACGGAGACAGCGTGCTCCCGCTCGTGCTCGACGTCACCGACCGGGCCGCCGCCACCGCCGCCGTACGGCAGGCCGCCGAAGCCTTCGGCCACCTTGATGTGGTCGTCAACAACGCGGGCTACGGCTTGTTCGGCATGGTCGAGGAGGCCACCGAGGAGCAGGCCCGCGCCCAGCTCGACACCAATCTGCTCGGCCCCCTGTGGGTGACGCAGGCGGCTCTTCCCCTCCTACGGGCACGGGGCAGCGGGCACATCCTGCAGGTGTCCAGCCTCGGCGGGCTCGCCGCCTTTCCCACCCTCGGGCTGTACAACGCCTCCAAGTGGGCGCTCGAGGGGATGAGCGAAGCCCTCGCCCAGGAGGTCGGCCCGCTCGGCATCCACGTCACGCTCGTCGAACCCGGCCCCTACGGCACCGACTGGTCCGGCTCCTCCGCGGTGCACACCGAGCCCATCGCCGCGTACGAACCCGTCCGCGAGGCACGCCGGGCCGGTGCGACCGCCCGCGCACCCCAGGATCCGCAGGCCACCGCCGACGTCATCCTCAAACTGGTCGACACCGACGAACCGCCCCTCCGGCTCTTCCTCGGCACGTATCCCTATCCCGTCGTAGAAGCCGACTACCAGCAGCGACTCGACACCTGGAACGCGTGGCGGTCACTGGCCGCCAAGGCGTGACGGCCGAAGGCGGGCGAATGACGGACGAGTGCGATCGAAGAGCGGACCTGCACAGTGAACACGGGGTGGGCCCGCGGATCGTTATTGGTCTGCCGTGGACCGGCAGTCGTTCCACAGGGCGGCGAGGCGGGCCGGGATCTGGGCGATGCCGGCGCAGCCCCGAGCATTGGCGGGGAAACCGTCGCCGGCCACGTAGTGCCAACCGGCGCCCGGGCGATCGGTGAAGTACTTCATCGCAGCTCCGTCATCCTGCAGGGCGACCTGCTCCGCCTCCGTGCTGCCGGGAGTGGGCTGGAAGCGGGTTCCGGCGTAGAAGGTCCCGTTGCAACTGCCGTAGTAGAACGTGCCCTTGACCGGGGCAATGTGGGTGAGAGGCGGTTGAGCCTGTCCGCGGTAGGCCGTTGTGACGCTCAGCTTGACGGCGGGCGACGCGGGCAGCGATCGGCAGCCGCGTGCCTGGGCCGGAGAACCCGCGGCCGTGTGCCCGGCCGAACTACTCACCGACGGCGACGCCACGGGTGACGAAGTGGACGTCCGCGTCGCGCTCGGAAGGCTACTGGTCGCGGTGCTGCCCTGCTGCGTGCAGCTCGTGAGCAGGGCCACCGCGGCAGCGGCCGTCCCCAGAGTGGCACCGCGATACAGAGAACGGTTCCGGCGTGTCATTTCGAACCCACCCCTCTTGGTACTTCACACAGGTCCGGGATGACGTAACTCGGATACGTTCCTCCGGTCTTGAGTCCGAAGACGCTGCGCCCTGCACCGCGGTTTCATAACGGCCGCGTCGGCTCACGCGGCCGTTACAGCACCATCCGCCGCAGCTCAGGTGGCCGGAGCCGTCAGATACGTCAGGTACACCCCTCCCCCGCAGTCGGGCATCTTGCGGAGGGTCCAGCGGCCGTCGAAGGCCGCGGAGGAGAAATTCGACTCGGCGTCGTCCTCCTCCACTTCGCCGTCCTTCAGGGTGTATCCGGCCTCGGGGAGCTGCTTCTGCAGGAAGGCCAGCGTGCGGTCGAAACCGCTCCTGACCACCGTGGCGACGACGAGCCGCTCGCCGGAGCGGCGCTCCACCGAGGTCACGAGCGCGCCGTCCGGCATCGGAAGGTTCGCCGGGAAGTCCTTGGGCAGCCGCAGTGAGGCGGTAGTGGGACAGCGGGCGGGCGCGGTGGCGGACGGCGTCGCTGGCGAGGGCCCGGCATTTGTTCTCGGCGCCGAGCACCCGGTGATGGCCGCCAGACCGAGGACGGCGCCGGCCAGTACGGCAGCAGCCAGAGGCCAGGGCTTCATCTACTGACCTCCTGTCGGCTTCCTGCGCTGGCCGGCGACCATGGCGTCGTACGCGCCGTACAGCGTGTTGCCGGAGGTCTGGCGGGCGATGGAGGCCAGTGCGTCGTAGTTCTGCGCGGCGCCGGTGGCGCAGGCACCGGTGCAGCCGTCGGCGTAGGCGGCGAGCACACGGCCCCGGGCGTCGATGGTGATGTCGTTGAAGTCCAGGAGATTGCGGTCCTTGCCGCAGGTGGTGCCACCCGTGCAGATCGAACCCTTCTGGACCGGGTCGGTGGGGGTGGCATCCACGGTGACCCAGGACTGTCCGCCGTCGTAGGTGGTGGCCACGTACAGGTGCCAGACGCCCTTGAAGTTGTCCGCGTCCTGGTAGTTGCCGCTGGTGGTGGTGCCCAGGAAGGCGAAGGCGGCGCGGTTGTCGTCACCTGCGGTCACGGCCGGGAAGACGATGTTCTTGATGCCGAGGGACGCCCCGACGTTCTGGTCGTACAGCCACGTCCTGCCCTTGTCGTGGCTGACGGCGATACGTGCGGTGCCGTCGCTGTTCTGGTAGCCCATGTAGACGGTCCCGCCGGCCCCGACCCCCACGCTCGGGTCGGAGTCACCGGGGGTGCTGGAGGGGTTCTTGCGAACGCTCCAGGTGAGCCCGTTGTCCTCGGAGACGGCCACGGCCTGGTTGCCGCCGCAGCCCTTGTTCGGCACGTACACCGTGCCGTCCGGTGCGACCTTCACGTGCCCGTGCAGGCCGCCGCAGTCCAGCAGCGAGTACATCGGAACGGCCGGCCCATACGTCAGACCGCCGTCCCGGCTGACCGCGCAGGAGGCGTCGGCGATGTCCTGGGAGCAGTAGTAGACGGCGTTCGGATACGACGTGACAGGGCCGGGGCCGCCTGGGGCGAAGGGGCCGCCGCCGATGCTCTGGTGGTCGACACCGGAGTTGATGCCGGAGCCACCCGTCGGGGTCCACGTTTCGCCGTCGTCGTCGGTGTAGCAGGTCAGGGCGGTCTTTCCGGCCAGCTGCGACTCGAAGGTGCGGTGGGTGGCCGGATCGGTGAACAAGATCGGGTCGAGGCTGGTGGTGCTGCCCTGGGGGCACCCGTTGGCCGCACCCGCGCTCTTGTCCTGCCAGGTGGCGGCGCCGGCGCTGTCATAGGTGACCTTGAGCGTCGAGGTGTACGCCTGGAACATCGCGGCGCCGGTGGCGCGGTCGACGCCGACCGAGGGTTCACCGGCGTCGTGTGCGTGCGTGAGGCTGTCGGGCGCCGAGGAGTTCGCATAGGTGGGGGGAACCGCCGAACTCGGAGCCGGATCGACCGGGTTGGCGACCAGGCTCGCGGTGCCGGTGAAGCTGTCACCGAGTGGCGCGTACGGCACCACGCGGACCGTGTACGACGCCGCCACCGCGGGCAGCAGCAGGCGCTCGGGGTCGCTGGTGGAAGCCGCTGCGGCCACCGCGTGGCCGTCCGCGTCGAGGACGTACAGGTCGAAGTCGGCGGCAGTGTTGGGCCACTTGACTTCGATGCGCAGGCTGTGACCGGTGTCGTAGCCCGCGGGCACCGACACCCTCAGGGCGTAGTCGTCGCAGAGTTGCGGGCTCCCGCAGCTCACCGTCCCGGTGGTGCCGGAGACGTTGGGGACGGCGAAGGGACCGGCGCTCCACGCAATCGTGGGTGCTGTGTCGCTGACCGTTCCAGAGCGCGGGGTGGCGGCGTCGGCCGACACGCTCGGCAGAGTGCCGACGACGAGCGCCAGCACCCCGAGGACGACACGCCCCCGCGACCGCGGGTGACGCTGACGACAGAGTGCGGAGAGGAGAGCCACAAGCACCTCAAGGGTTCCGAGTCGGACGAAGGGCGTTCGTGTGCGGCGGTACGGGCGGGGCCTTCGTCTGCTCTACGGGGAGGCGTGCGAGGTCCGTCGCGAGAATCTCGAAATTTGCCGAGGCCGACGGGGTTCAGCCTCACGCGCTTCCGCTTGGCGGGCGATGAGCGCGTGGTCCAGCCGGGCGGTGCGCGTGGTCATCCTGTGCGAGCTGCCGGTGGGGGCAGCGCCGCTGCCGACCTCCGCTTGCGCTCGGCGGACAGCGGAGGAGCAGGAAAGGCCTGGGAATGTGCAATCTTTTGCTCGTTTGGCCGCGATAAAACACCCATTCATGCGCTGTGATTTCATGGAGGTGCGCACATCGTGGCGTACACCACCGACGGAGAGTTGTGAGACATGGCGGCACCGCAGGCCCGGTGGAGCGCGCTGCTCGAGATGCTGACGCGTGACGGGCGGATCGAGGTCGAGGCGGCTGCCGAGGAGTTGCGGGTCTCCGCCGCGACCATCAGGCGCGACCTCGACGAGTTGGCCCGCCAGCAGATGGTCACCCGCACGCACGGCGGAGCGGTGATCAATGCGATCGCCTATGACCTGCCGCTGCGCTACAAGGCCGCGCGCAACGCTCCGGAGAAGGAGCGGATCGCGCACGCGGCGGCCGCCCTGGTGAAAGCCGGCGCCGTAGTGGGGTTGAACGGCGGCACCACGACCACCGAGGTGGCGCGGGCGCTGGCCACCCGCGCCGATCTGAGTTCCGGCGGTGCGGAGACGGCGGTCACCGTGGTGACCAACGCCCTGAACATCGCGAACGAGCTGGTCGTACGGCGCCATGTGAAGCTCGTGGTGACCGGCGGGGTGGCCAGACCGGCGTCCTATGAGCTGATCGGGCCGCTGGCCACCGAACTGCTCGCGGAGATCGCCCTGGACCAGGTCTTCATCGGGGTGGATGCCATCGACGTGGCCCACGGGGCGACCGCCCACCACGAGGGTGAGGCCAGCATCAACCGGGCGCTGGCCCGCCGCGCGCAGCAGGTCGTCGCGGTCGCCGACGCCTCCAAGCTGGACCGGCGGGCCTTCGCCCGTATCTGCCCGGTGGAGGACATCGACGTCCTGGTGACCGACAAGGCCGCCTCGGACGAGCTGACCGAGTCGTTCACGGCGGCCGGGGTCGAGGTCATTCGCGCCTGACTGCGCATGTCGCTGCCGGTGGCCCCTCCATGCGTCATCCCGGGGCACCGCCCGCGGTCAGTCCGGCCACCAGGTGGCGCTCCACGAAGACGAACAGCGCCACCACGTACTCGTTCCACGCGCCGATGAAGGTGCAGACGACCGCCGTCACCACGCCGGGCATCGCGAGCGGCAGGACGACACGGGTGAGGGCACCGAACCGCCCGGTGCCGTCGAGCCGGGCCGCCTCCTCCAGTTCCCGGGGATGCTCAGGTAGGTGGTGGTCGGGTCGGTGGCGACGCCGGGGCCGCCGCGCGTCATGGCCCAGATGATGGGGAACGAGTTGAACACGTTGATGACGTTGATGACCGCGGCGACCACCAGCGAGGGACGCAGTAGTGGCAGGGTGATGGCCAGGTAGCCGCGGACCGGGCCCGCGCCGTCCACCCGTCAGTGGACCGGGTGGGGAACGAGTCAGCGGCTTGGTGGAGTTGAGTCGCCCGGCCAGGCGGGGTTGAGCGGAGACGGACTGCTGATCCTCAGGTGTCGTGAGTTCGCGGTCTGGTAGCGGTGGTCGTGAGCCGGTCGCCGAGCGTGCTTCTCCGGTACAACACATGCCGTCCGTCACGTGTCCGGGTGACCAGTCCTGTGGAGTGCAGGACACGCAGGTGTTGGGAGACAGCGCTTGGGGTGACCCTGAGACGACGCGCGAGCTCTACGGTGGGCAGCGGCTCTTCCAGGAGGCTGAGCAGTCCGGCTCGGGACGAACCGAGCAG
The DNA here is from genome assembly GCF_053597275.1 of Streptomyces sp. NPDC001492. NCBI lineage: Bacteria > Bacillati > Actinomycetota > Actinomycetes > Kitasatosporales > Streptomycetaceae > Streptomyces > Streptomyces sp. NPDC001492. Next base: position 56,089 of record NZ_JBSFHW010000034.1, read on the forward strand.
AGATACCAGGGCGGTTGTGTCGACGGTCGGCATCTCCGTGCCCCACAGCGTGGCCACTCCCCGGCTGGGATAGACGAGGCTCGGCGGCTCGTCCGGGCTTACGGGGGGCGCGGGCTTGTGTGCGAACACGGACGGCAGGAGCAGCAGCCCCCGGCCAGATGCCGCCACCCGGTGCCTGCTGATCATCTTGTGGATGTACAGCTCTCCCCTTTGCCAGCGCAGGTTCGGGTGCATGTCGGCGAACAGCAGTCGGGCGCCTCCCAGGGCGAGCTGGCGGGCGCGGTAGGTCATGTCGGCTTCCAGCACCAGCCGCATCTGCGGCCACATCGGCTCGATGGCCACCTCCCAGTACTGCCGCAGGAGATCGCAGATGGCGTCGCGGAGTCTGGCGACAGGTGCGTCCTCGGCGGCGGTGGCGTCGCGGAGGGCTTCGGGAACAGGGTCGGGTGCGTGCGCGAGCAGCAGGTCGTGACGGACCCGGGCGCAGGGCGCCTGACGGACGACGGAGAGTTCTTCTTCGAAGGCCGGCGCGAAGCCGGCGGGATTCGGGGTCAGGAAGTCGGGGAGAGTGCGCCGCTGAGCGACCAGGGACATCAGTAGACCGGTGTCGAGCGTGCCGAGTCTGCCGAGTACGGACCTGCGCCAGGGCAGATGCAGCGCCGAAAGGCCGGGATCCTGGAGCACCCGCAGGCTGAACAGGGTTTCGTGCAGGGGTGAGAGGGCGAAACGGGTGTCCGCGAGGTCTTCGACGCCGAGCACAAAGCTGATCATTAAGCCATACGCTACATCGATTGGCGACGCCACGTCGATGCCGTGGACTTCCTCTCATGACACCCACAACTCATGTGCAGCGGACGGCGGTTGTCACCGGTGCTGCCCGCGGTATCGGCGCCGCTGTTGCCAGGCGCCCGGCGGGCGACAGCTTGGCGGTCGGCATGATCGGCCTGGACGAGGCCGACTGCGCCGATACCGGGGAGGCCATCACAGGTCTCGGCGGCCCAGCACCGGCCGCCGCCAATGTCGCCGACGAGGCCTCGGTCACTGCGGCCGTCGCCGGGATCGCCGCCTCGTTCGGACCGCCGACGGTGCTGGTCAACAACGCCGTCATCGGACCCCGCGCTGACCTTGTGGGCATGACCACGCAGCAGCGGGACACGGTCTTGGGGATCGACCTCAGCGGCCCTTTCTTCGCCGCCCGGGCCGTCTGCCCGCACATGGTGACGGGCGGATGGGGACACATCGTCAACATGTCGAGCATCTCCGCGTTCGGTGATGACGGCCGCGTCGACTACGCCGGCGCGAAGGCGGGTCTGATCGGATTCACCAAATCCCTCGCTCTCCAGCTCGGCCCGCATGGCGTGACCGCGAACGCCATCGCGCCGGGATGGGTCGTGAGCGACATGACCAGGGCCTCGGCCCGGCGGCTCGGCCTGAACTTCGAGGAATTCCGGCACAGGGGGGAGCAGTCCATCCCGGTCCGCCGGGTGGGCTTGCCCGACGGCCGGTGGACTGAAGGATGAGCCGCCGGATGGTCCTGATCCTGGCTGTCACATGCGCCGTGGCAGTGGGCAACATCTATTTTCCGCAGGCCATCGGTCCACTGGTCGCCTCCGGGCTGCATGTGTCGCCCGATTCGGCCGCTGCGGTGGTGACCGCCACACAGGCCGGTTATACGGCCGGGATGGTCCTGCTGGTGCCGCTCGGCGACAGACTCCCGCACCGCTCGTTCCTCGTCGCCGTCCTCGCCCTGACCGGCCTGGCACTGCTCGCAGCGGGTTGCGCGCCGGCTCTGCCCGCCCTCATTGCCGCCAGCACTCTTGTCGGCCTGACCACTGTGGGCGCGCAGATCGTCGGCCCCCTGGCGGCTGGTCTCGTGGCCGCCGACCGCCAAGGAGCGGTGATCGGCACCCTGCTGAGCGGATCGACCGGCGGCATGCTGCTGGCCCGGACCTTCAGCGGCACGCTCGGCGAGTGGCTGGGCTGGCGGGCCCCCTACCTGATCGCTGCGGTCCTGGCCCTGGTCCTCGCCACCGTCTTGGCGTTCGCGGTGCCGACCACAACCCCGCCCTCCCGCCAGCCGTACACAGCGCTCCTGGCCGAGCCGCTGCGCCTGCTGCGCACCGAGCCAGACCTGCGCCGCTCGTGCTTCTACCAGGCAACGGTCTTCGCCGGGTTCTCCGCGGTCTGGACCTGCCTGGCGCTCCTGCTCGCCGGACCGGCTTACGGGCTGGGTGCCCAGGCGGTAGGAATGATCGCCCTGGTCGGCGCGGCGACCATGGTCTGCACCCCGCTCGCCGGCCGTCTGGTGGACCGCTACGGCCCCGATCCAGTGAACCTGGTCTGCATGCTTGGCGTCCTCGTCTCGGCCGCGATCCTCACCGTTGGAACCCGGGGCGGCACGCTGGGTCTGACCTCCCTGACACTCGGCACGCTGCTCCTCGACACCGCGATGCAGTCCGGCATGGTCGCCAATCAAGTCCGCGTCTACGCCCTGCGCGTCGACGCCCGCAGCAGGCTCAACACCGCCTACATGACCTGCGCCTACCTGGGCGGCAGCGCAGGTTCCTGGCTCGGCATACGCGTCTGGAGCCAGGCCGGCTGGCGGGGCGTGTGCGTGCTCGTCGCGCTGCTTGCCGCACTCGCCCTGGCCCGCCACCTACTGGCGCTGTCCACGTTCGAGGAAAGCCCGGCCAGGAATCGTGCGGCGAACGCGGAGGGCCGTGGCCGCCACCCTGGTGCTGCTGGACGTGATCAGGCATCGTGCGACGCCTCCGTCACTCGGCCTCGCCGTCGCCTGACGCGTCGTGGGCGTGGGGATCACCCAGCGGGCGCAGACCAGGCGCCGCGGGCCGGGTGAAGGCATAACGGCCGAGGAAGTTCATGTGGTCGTACTGAAGCGGGAGAGCCGGGCGAGGCGGTGGCGGGCTTCGGTGACGTTGAGCTGGGCACCGATCATCCGCCGGTATCCCTCGTCGGAGACGAGCTGGAGCAGGTGCAGGGTTTTGAAGATCCGCTCGTAATGGGCGAACGCGTCGCCCAGCCATCCCTGGCGACCGGGCCACGCACGAGGAAACGCTGCGATCGCACTCGCGAACCATGTGAGCTGCGACATTGTCAGCGGGAGCGGCCAGCGCCGACGATGAGGCGGACCGCAGGCGTCAAGGAAAGCAGCTCCTCATGGGTGATCATGTGCATGTGCGACTCAGCCAGGGGCTGAGCGTGTCGGAAGAGGGAGAACTGGTCGAGTCCTCCCGTTGCCGGTGCGGCGCCACCTTCACCAAGGTGTTCGACGCCGACGGCGGTGAGCCGGAGTACCCGGGCCGGTCCTCCTGACTGGCGCGTGGCCCACTCCATGGCACGGCCCTCGCCGGTGATCGCGGGCCGGGCCCCGCGTAGGGCCAGGCATGCCTCCAGGGCTCACCCGGACGGCGGAACCGTCCCCACACGGACTCCGCACCCGCGACAGCCGGGAAAGCCCACTCCAGCGCCGCCCTCGCCAGATGACGAGCGTGCTCCCAGCCGGGTGATCTTCGGGTGAACTCGCGCAGGATGGTTCCGGCTGCTCAGCCGCCGGAGGACGGCGAGCTGGGTGGTCGCTCAACACCGCCCGCCACCGCATACAGGGAGCAGCCCCTATGGCGATGCCACAGACCTTGATACCGGTGCTGGAGGATGCCCGCCACGCCCATGCCGCAGCGCGCGACCGACTGCGGGCGGATGCGGCGCTCGCACCGCCCGGCACCCACCGGCAGATGCTCGAGCGCGAGGCCGATGAGATGCAGGACCGTGTGCACCGCATCGAAGGCCATGTGCGTGGCCTTCGGCCCCGTGGCCTGCTCGGCGACGCGGCCGACATGGCGCGGTCCGCCGCCCGCACCACCTGGAAGGCAGCCACGCTCCCGCTGACCGTGGGGCAGAAGACGGTGGCGGGGGTGATGCACGGCCGGGGGCCGGCCGACGACCAGCAGGTGCTGAGAAACACGGAGGACGAGTACGCCGCCGCGGCCCGGGCCCTGGCCAGCGCTCGGGCCGGCGAGGTCCTCGCCGATCAGGCCCAGGACCAGACCACTCTCCACCTCCTCCAGGAACTGCGCAGCCACGACCAGGAACTGCTGGCACTGCTCGAGGACAGCCTCGCCCGGCAGGCCCGGATCGTGGCCGTCGCAGGCAACGGCTTCCGCGTGGAGCAGACGACGCATCGCAGCCTCGCCGATGCGGCCACCCGCCCGCTGCGCGCCGTCACCGACCGGCTGCTCCAGGCAGCACGCCCCGGGCAGAGGCCCGACGACGCAGAGCCGGTGGCAGAAGAGCCGGAGATGACCGCCGCGGCCGAGCCGATCCATGGCGCGGTCAGCAGCGAGCAAAGCCTGCCGATCGTCGGCTTCAGCCAGCTCAGCGTCGAGGAGATCGAGCGGCGTCTGCCCTCCTTGTCCGGGTCCGACCTGCGCGTCCTCGACCGCTACGAGCGCACGCACGCGCGCCGCAAGCATGTCCTGGAAGCCATTGAGCGGCTGAGCTAGCTGAAGCCGGTCCTGGCTCCGCAGCCACACCTGTTTCGGCACACCGCGACGAGTGGGGCTGCTCCATCGTTCTTGGTCCGCGTTCCGCGTTCCCGGCATGCGATGCGGCCGCATCACCGTCGGCCCCACCCTCCAGGCCACCCAGCCAGGCAGCGGCCGGCCCGTCCGGCGTGATGCTGACTCCCGTCGTCCGGAGGAGGCGGACGGTCGGAACGACGGCGACAGCCAGATGCAAGCCGGGCGGCCTCGGCCGGCACGGTGGCGGGCCGGGCGAATGAGCAGAAGGGGCGGCCGGCTCATGCGGCGACAGCGCCGGCCGCCCCTGTAACGCCCATCCTCAGCCTCGGAGAAGAGGACGGGCGTTCAGCTTCCACCGTGCAGGAACACAGCAGTACCGGCGAGCTGGACTCGGCTGCTTCAGTGATCATTGCGCAGGCGCGGGACACGGCCCGCAGCGCCCGCGGCCAAGAACAAGGGCTACACGGTGGTGGCGAGCTCACCGACACCGGCGCGCCGCAGCATGCGCTGCACGATTCGCCGTACGTCGCGCACCCGGACCGTGGTGATCGACGGAATGCGGACCAGGGCCGGGGCGCGTCCTGTTGGCAGGAGCGGCCAGGGGGCCTTCCGGTACAGCCAGGCCCCGGCTGGGCGCCGGGGCCTGAGCGGCTGCTCGCTGCTCAGTTACCGCGTTCCTTGCGGTCGCTGCCACCGCTGATGGCGATCTTGCGTGGCTTGGCCTGCTCGGCGACCGGGATCCGCAGCCTGAGAACGCCTGCCTCGTAGGCGGCTTCGATGCGTTCGGAGTCGAGGGTGTCACCGAGGAACAGCTGCCGGCTGAACGTCCCCGCAGGCCGCTCGGTGATCACCTTGTCGGTGCCCTCGCCGTACGTCGGCTTGCGTTCGGCCCTGACAGTGAGGACGTTGTCCTCGACATCGAGGTCGACGGACTCCGGGTCCACGCCCGGCAGATCCAGCTCGACGAAGAACGTGCCCCCCTCGCGCCAGGCGTCCATCGGCATGCCGGCCGGGTGCGCGGCTGTGCCCCAGACCCGCTCGACGAGCCGGTCAAGAGAAGTAGCCCCGAGCCGCCATACATGGACAAAATCCGGCGTAGCGGCGGCTACCGCCGTCTCGCCCCGGCCTCTGCCACCGCGGCACACCGCAGACCTCACAGCTGACGCGATCCGCCAACGCCACGGCGCTCACAGGCGGAGCACACCAGGGCCCGGGGAAACCAGGCAGAGGTCCCGGCGCAAGCGGCGGTCCGGCCGGCACGCCGGCACAGTTCGCGACCAGACCCCCAGGGCGCCCTGGGGGTCACCCATGCCGCAGAAGGGAGGGCAGACCCACGACTCTACCGAGGTGGCTCCTCACACCCCTGGCAGTCGGCATCGGCGCCAGCGGCAGGTGTGCAGCCGTCAGGCATCCGCGGCCGAGCGCGGTCCGGACCGGCGTCGACTGGAACGACCGCCGCCACGCCCGCCCGCTACCTCTCCCCCTCCCAGCGGGCCGCGGCGGCTGACACGGGCTGACGTCCCGCTCGGACCGCACCTTTCGGCGAGCTCCCCGCGATGGCGCAACGCGAGCCATGAACGCGCCTTCACGTCCGCGCCGACGGCACCTGCGCACACGCGGCGCATGGGCAGGGCATGGCTGCTGCACCACCGGGATTGCGGTGCTGTCGGCCGGGCGGCGCCGCAGCCTGTGCAGAAGCCGCGGGATGCGCGGGCGCCGTCGGGGATGCGGGCCTATTGACCCTCTTGACCTGCCCGTCCGCGGGATCATCCTGCAGCCCGTCGGGGGGCCGGCCGGCTGCGGTGCGCCAGCATCGCACCACCGGTTCCCCGAACAGCTCGTAGACGCTCACCGGGGAAGGTCACGCGCCACGGCGGACACCACCGCGACGATCACCGTGGTCACCGCGATGCCGACCATCACCATCCGCCCCTGCAGGCGTCTTCTGGCGCGCTCGCAGGGGGTGACACCGGTGTGATCACCGGACCCGGGCGCAGGCCAGCCGTCCTCCGGCAGGCCCGCCAACGGCTCCACGACACGACCGCGAGCATCCATGCACGGCCCAACGAACGATCAAGGACCTTCATCAGCTCAATATCACCCGACTGGCCTACTGCCTTCGCGTCCAGCGTGCAAAATTCCCCCGATCGGCCCAGCCTTTGACCAGGAGTACGTCCGCCGCGTTCCCGTGATCACTGCTTCACCGGGAGGCGTCATGGTTGCGATAGCTCTGGTCCTGCCGGTGATTCTCCTGCTCATGCTGTTCGGGCTGGACGCCTTCGAGAACTTCCTGTTCCCCCCAACGTCAGCGCCCCCGCCGGGCACCACTCCCCGCTCCAACAGCCCCCTCAACATCGGCCCGACAGCCGGCCTGTCCGTCGTCGACGCCGACACCGACGCTCAGCTCGAACCGGCACCATGGGTGAACAGTGAGTTCCCCGTTCCGGCAGCCGAGCCGTGCGACCCCTAGACGGGCATGCCCGCACGCGCAAACGAGTGGACCAGGGCCCACGGTCTGGCCCTGGACCTGCGTCATGCGATGCTCACGTCATGACTGATCAACGTGCGGTTGTCGTCGTCCGCCGCCCAGGTCAGGCCCTTTCCGTCCAGGATGGCCTGGCAGATCTGCTGGCTGCCTACCATGTGCAGACACAGGCCGAGAAGGGTGAGGCCGTCGCCGGTGTGGATGCGTTGCCGGACCGCTACCGGGCAGAGCTCGCGGATCCACAGGCCGTGTTCGTTGACGATGTCGTGCTGCTGGCGATGAGCGGGGACACCGCCGTGGGCTGCCTGGTGGTGACCGCCCCTGTCGACGGACGTTCCGAGGTCAAGAGGCTCTGGACGGATCCGGCGTTCCGGGGGCGGGGCGTCGCGTCCAGCCTGGTGAGCACCGCCCTCGTGCATGCTGCGGAAAGCGGCCTCAGCACGGTGCGGCTGTCCGTGTGGAAGTGGCGGACCGGCGCGATCGCTCTGTACGAGCGGCTCGGATTCACCGTCACCGAGTCGTGGGACGAGCGGGATCAGCTGGTCTGCATGGAACGTGCCGTCTGAGTGGTCACAGCCGTTCCTTGATGGCCGCGACTCACTACAGGTGCCTCGCCTCAGCCAGGCGGCTTTGGTGAAGTTCGCGGTTCATCCCGCCCTACGGGACCGCACGCGTCGCCACCACCGGTACGGGACGGCGGCCAGGTGCACCGTGGGTGTCGTCACGGCGGGACCGGTGAGTTCCCGGATTGCCGCGCAGAGATGACAGGTCCCCGAGACGGCCGTCATCCTCAACCAGCACCTCAGTGGCTGCGACGTTGTTCAGAACAACGAGGTAGCGGAGCCCAACCGAGAGGCCCTGACCACGCGCAGCGGCAAGAAGGGTGGTCACATCCGCGGTCCGCCGCCCTGGCCACGCTCGCCGTGGACCACCGGGCCATCCGCGCAGCCGCGGTGGCCGGAAAGAGCCTGGTCAGGGCTTCGGGGACGGGCGCATAGCTATCGACCGGCGGGCGGAGGGCAAACTGGTCGGCCTCGTGGGCGCGAAAGGGCGTCGCGGCTCCTCGAGACCCTCGCTGCTGCCCTCGCGTCCGAGGCCGGACTGCTTGATCCCGCCGAACGGTGCGGCCGCGTTCGAGAGGACGCCCTGGTTGACGCCGACCAGGCCGGTGGCCAGTTGGCCGGCCACGTTGAAGGCGCGGTCGAGGTTCCTGGTGGGAGAAGCGCTGGACAGCTGCGACGGGCCCAAAGATCTCGGTGCGAGCGAGATCGGCGTCGGCCGGCATGTGGTCCAGGAGTGTCGGCTCGAAGAACGTGCCGGGGTGGCCGGGAGTGAAACCGCCGGTGAGCAGGTGTGCGCCGCGGCGGGTCGCGTCCTCGACCGGGCCGTTGAGTCTGGTGACGGCGCTGTGGTCGATGACGGGGCCGAGGTCGACGCCTGCGGCGCGCACAGCGCGAGGCGAGCCATCCCATCCAGACGAACACCGAGCGAGTGCAGCGCATCCCGACTGCCCACAACGACGGTTGACGCTCTCACCCCGCACACGACGAAGACCGAACCCTCCCGCAGGGAACGCTTCCGCGTCGCGGACCCGACGGTGAAATGGAAATGATTTTCATATACGCTTCCGCGGAACCCCCGTGATCACCACCGTCCGGAAGACAAGAACGCGAACCATGAGAAAACCCCGCCGCCGGCTGATAGCCGGCCTGCTCCTCGCTCCCCTTCTCACCGGCTGTTTTGCCTCCCGTCAAGACGACTCGTCGTCCTCCGGCTCATCGGGCTCCGGGGAGGGAGCCCGGCTGCGCATGGCGCTGGCCTTCGCACCGACCGAGCACTACTCCCCTTACGGCCAGGACGCGTTCATCATGTCCCGGCTGGCCGTCTCGGAAGGGCTGACCAAGCTGGACGCCAACGGCGCCGCGATCCCCTCGCTCGCCGAGTCGTGGAGCAGCGACAAGGGCGACAGGAGCTGGGTGTTCACGCTGCGGCACGCCACGTTCCAGGACGGCACCGAGGTCACCGCCGAGGCCGTCGCCTCCGCCCTCGCTCACGCTGCCCGGGCCGAGCCAGCGCCCACCGCTCTGACCGGCGTGAAACTGACCGTCCGGGCCGAGGGCGAGAACCGGGTGCGAGTCCGCACCGGCACCGCCGACCCGGTGCTGCCGCTGCGGCTGTCGAACCCGAGCCTGGCCATCTTCTCCCCGAAGGCGTACGAGAAGAACGGCACCGTGAACCCGGTCGGTACCGCCACCGGCCCGTTCGAGATCACGAAGATCACCGGCGACACGGCAGCAACCCTGAGCCGCTTCGACGACTACTGGGACGGCCGCGCCCAGGCCCCGGGCATCGACGTCCAGTTCATCGCCGACGGCGCCGCCCGCGCCAACGCCCTGCGCACCGGCCAGATGGACATCGCCCAGGCGATCCCCGTCTCGCAGATCGCCTCCCTGGACAAGGACACCGTCCACGACACGGACACAGCACGCGACACCAGCCTGTACCTGAACACCAAGTCCGGCCCCTTCACCGACCCCGGACTGCGGGCCGCCGCGCGCGAAGCCATCGGCACCTCCGTCATCGCCAAGCAGGTGTACGAGGGATACGCCGAACCCGCCCAGGGCCTGTTCGGCCCGGCCCTGCCCTGGACGTCCGGCAAGCGCGTCGCGCCCGGCGGACGGACGAAGGTCACCGCCCCCGACGGCAAGAACATCACCATCGCCACCTACTCCACCCGGCCCGAGCTGCCCGAGGTCGCCCAGGTGCTGCAACAGGACCTGGAGAAGGCCGGGTTCAAGGTGAAGCTGGTGGTACGCAGTGACTCGCAGGTCGAAAGCGACATGCTGGCCGGGAAGTACGACGCCGCCGTGACCTCCCGCAACATGATGCTCGACACCGGCGACCCGGTCTCCGTCCTGGCCGGCGACTTCACCTGCCGCGGCACGTACAACGTGTCGCAGCTGTGCGACAAGAACGTCGACCGGCTCGTCGCCGCCGCCCAGGCAGAGCCCGACACCGGCAGGCGACAGGACGCCGCCATGAAGGCCGAGGCGGCGATCCTCGGCACCGACGCGGTGATCCCACTCGTCCATGTCAGGGCCGTCCTGGGCATCGCCAAGTCGGTACAGGGCGCACTGTTCAGCTGGGACGAACGCCAGTACGTAGGAACAGGAACCCGGCGCTGAACCGCACCTCCGGCCGCCCCGGTGGCCCCTCCGCTCTGTCTGCCGCCCTGCGCGCCCTCGCGCGGGGCGGCGGCCCCACGCTGCTGTGGCGGGCCGCGCTCACTGCCGCGCTGCTCTGCGGGATCGGCCTGCTGCCATGGCTGTCGCGAACCGACCCCGCCCTGACCGTACTCAAGGCCCGCTCCGCCGACCGCGATCCCACCCCCGAGGCACTGAGGGCCGTACGGGACCAACTCGGCCTGAGCGACGGTCCGTTGCGGCTGCTCGGGCACTGGCTGGGCGGGCTGCTGCACGGGGACGCAGGCGTCTCCTGGGTCTCCGGCGGCGAGGTGCTGCCCTCCGCCGTACAGGCCCTCGGTGTTTCCCTGATGCTGATGGCCGGTGCGGTCGCCGTCGCGGTGTGCACGACCGCCGCGACGTGCGCCCGCACCCTGTGGCTGGGCTCCATGCGCCGCCTCGGCACCAGGCGTCCGGGCGGCACCGGTCCGGCGGTGCTGGCCGCGCTGCCGGAGTTCCTCGTCGCCTCCGTACTCGCCTCGGTCATCGGCGTACAGCTGGGCTGGCTGCCCGCCCTCGGCTGGTACGGCCCGCAGTGGATGGTCCTGCCCTCCCTCGCCCTCGGTCTGCCGACCGGGGCGGTCCTCGGGCGGCTCCTGGACGACCTGTTGCCCGGCGCGTTCGCCGAACCGTGGGCGCCGGCCGCCGCTGCCCGCGGCCTCCCACCCTCGTCCGTGGCCCGCAAGGCGCTGCGTCGCTGCGTGCCCGGGCTGCTGCCCAACCTGGGACTGTTCATGGTGAGCCTCACCGGCGGAGCCGTCGCCGTGGAGCAGATCTTCGACATCCCCGGTCTGGGTCAACTCACCCTGCGCGCCGCCCTCGCCCAGGACCTGCCGGTCCTGCAGACCGGGACACTCGCCCTGGTCCTGCTCGCCGCAGTCGTCAGTGCCCTGGCGCGGCTCGCCGCCCGGCGGCTCGTCGGGCCCGGGCTGCGCGACGGCGCACTGCATTCCCTGCATCCGCCCGCAACACCGGCGCGCAGCATCGTTCCCCTGCTGTACGGGGCGCTGCTGGCCGCCGTCATCGGCCTCGGCCTGCCACGCGACCCGCTCTCGCTGAACCCGGCCGCTCGACTCCAACGCCCCTCGTACGCGCATGCGTTCGGCACGGACGCGCTCGGCCGGGACATCCTGGCCCGCGTCGCCCACGGTGCGCTCACCACCCTCGGCATCGCCCTGGCCGTCAGCGCCGCCGCCCTCGTCACCGGCGTTCTGCTGGGCCTGCTCCCCCGCCTTTCCGGGCCCGTGTCAGACACCATCAACGCCATACCACCCGTCCTGGCCGGACTCCTCGTCACCGGTCTCGCGGGCAGCGGCCCATGGACTCCGGCCATCGCCGTGGCCATCGGCGCCTGGACCCCCCTGGCCACCCACACCTCCGCCCTCCTCCAACAGGAACGCGCCACCACTCACCTCACCGCCACCCGCGCCCTCGGCGCCACGGAGTGGCACCTGCTCACCCGGGAGTTGCTCCCAGCGGTCCTGCCTCCGGTCGTCCGCCACGCCCTGCTCCGCCTGCCCGGCATCGCCCTGAACCTGGCCGCGCTCAGCTTCCTCGGTCTCGGTGCCCAGCCTCCCTCACCCGAATGGGGCCTGCTGCTCGCCGAGAACCAGCCGTATGCCGAACGCGCCCCCTGGGTCGTCCTCGCCCCGGCCGCCGTCCTGGCCCTGCTCGGAGCGCTCGCGGTCACGGCGGCAGGTGGAGTACGTCTCCCCCGGCTCAGGCGGCGGGCACCGTACCGCCCCGGAGCGCCCATGGACGATCCCCGCGGGACGGCGCCGACGGTGCCGGAGACACCGCCTGGGCCGAAACAGCCCCTGCGCTGGACGACATCGCCATAGCCCCGCCCCACCAAGCGCCCGCGCTGCCCGCCACCCTGGAGCCGCTCGAACCTCAGCCAACCCGTTGTCGACGTACCAGACACCCCCGGGATTCGAGTCGCTCGGCAGCTGCTCCACCGTCAGGACCAGGTGGTCACCCATCACGGCAGGCTGAGGGCCGTCCGGGCCGTGCACTCCGCCGATGTGGCCGCGTACCGCGTAACCGAGCGAACTGAGCAGCAACCCCAGCGCCCCGTTCATGTGACAGCAGTAGCCGCCGCGGCCGTTCGGTTCCTTGAGCGCCATCCGCGTACCTGGCGATACGCCCACCGCACGTGACACGCTGCCGACCCCCTCACAGGAACAACCAAGGAGTGCGCTGTGGAACGTCGACGACTCCTGGCCGTGCTGGCCGCTCTGGCCGTCGCATCGGGCTGCTCGTCACCTGCCGACAAGGCCACGCCCTCACGCCCTTCGAGTTCGGCATCCGCCGATGGGGCGCGCGAGGCCGTCGAAGCCTATGTGACCGCACTGAACTCCCGGAGTGCCACCGCCCTGATGGCCGTCGGCGGTGTCACGGACGCGAAGTGGTCGAGACAGGAGGCGACGCAGATCCTCGCGGACCGGGGCGGGCGGGGGTGGAAGATCAAGGACGTGCAGATCGAGCACGACATGGGCCCGGACACCGGCTCCGCCCGCCTTGTGGCCGAGGACAAGGCGGGCAAGCCGTTGCAGGACACCTTCACCGTGACGCGGCAGAAGGGCACCTGGCACGTCGTGGTCTTCACGCACCAGCCGACCGGGCCGGGCAAGGAACCCGCCTCAACCGACCAACAGGGTTCCTGACGTCGGTGCCTACGGCCCTGCTCTGGTCGGCGTCACGAAGGCGACCGGCAGCGGTGCCGGACGGTTCAGGCTGCTGCGGCATCCCCGTGGTTCCCGGACACGAAGGCCAGGATGTGCGGGACTGCCTCGCGCAGGCTGACGAAGTGGCGGTGCACGCCCTCCACCGCGGCGGCGGCGTTCACCCCCCACACCGTCATCCCGGCCCGCAGCCCGGACCGCACTCCCGACGGGGCGTCCTCGATGACCAGGCAGTCTCCGGGCTCCGCTCCCAGCCGTTCGGCAGCCTGCAGATAGGGGACGGGAGAGGGCTTGCCCTCGGCCACGGCGGCGGCATCCACGATCACCGCCGGCATGGGCAGGCCCGTCCGCAGGAAACGCCCGCGCACCCGGTGCTCGTAGTTCGAGGTCACCAGCGCCCAGGACGCGGGGGGCAGACCGTGGAGCAGCTCCGACGCGCCGTCGAAAGCGGCATAGACGCCGCAACGGACGTCTTCGTCCTCCAACTCGTGGAGTACGGCCAGGCATTCACGCGGATCGCGCCCGGCAGCGACCTGGGCGAACGTCTCCACCGGCCGCGTCCGCAGGGCGACCCGGTAGACCTCGTCCGCGTCCAGTCCGTATCGCTCCGCCCAACTCCCCCAGACCCGGCGCTGGTTGCTCACCGCGTCGATCAACGTGCCGTCGACGTCGATCAGGACGTACTTGCTGTGCTGTCCACTGGTCACGCATCGATCATGTCAGGCCGCGGGCGGGCGGCAGCGGGACGGATCGTCAGAGGGGTGTCGACGCCGAAGGCACGAACGGTGCCCCGTGCCCCGGCACGATCAGCGCCGGGCCGAGGGCCAGGACCTTCTCCCTGGCTGCCCGCAGTTGTTCGCGGTCGGGGGCGAAGGGGTCGTCGGCCGGGCCCTCGGCGGTCCACCACAGATGGGTCAGGACCACCAGGCCCTCGTCGGCCGTGACCAGGGTGCTGACGTCCTCTGCCGTGTGACCGGGGGTCGTCATGAGCGTGATCGACGGGGAGAGCCGGTATCCGTCGGCGTCGCGGTCCTCCCAGATGTCGTCCTGGTAGATGGCCATGTGGTCGTGGAAGCGGGCGGCGGGGAACAGGGCCGCGTTCAGTGTGTGGTCCGGGTGGTGGTGACTGAAGACCACGTCGGTGACGTCCTCGGGACTCAGCCCGTGGTCCGCGAGCGGGTCCAGGATGAGTCGGCGGTCCGCGACCATGCCGGGGTCGACGATCGCGACCGTGTCGCCGTCGACGAGCAGGGTGAGGGTGCCGGCGACGCGTGTCTCCGCGTAGCCGGTGGTCAGGACGTGGAAGGCAGCGGTCACGAGGGGCTCCTCGGAGGAGATGCGGGAGTGGGGTGGTGCGAGCCGGTCACCGGGGAAGGAGCGCCCGGAAACCGGTGAGCAGGGCGCGCAGGCCGGTGTCGAACGCGAGCTCGGCCCGGTGGTGGTCGGTGGGGGTGTCGTCGAGTACGGCGCTGAGGTGGGGGGCGGTTTCGCGGGTCACGTCGGAGACCATCACGGGTGGTGCGACGAGGTCGAGGGCCGAGCCGAGGATGAAGCTCTCCAGCGCGGTGATCACAGGCATGACCTGACGGGTGGTGAAACCGGCGGCCAGCAGGCGTTCGGCGACCTGCTCGTACATCGCGTGCATGAAGGGCTCGGCCAGCGGAGCGGTGGCGAGCAGGGGGACCGCCCCGGGGTGGGTCGCGAAGGCCGCGCGGTAGGAGCGGGCCCATGCCTCCAGGGCCTGCTCCCAGGGCTGTGAGGCGTCCCAGTCGTCGGGGCCGGCCTCCAGGGCCAGCTCTTCCCGCATGAGCGAGACGATCTCCTCGCGGCCGGACACATGGTGGTAGAGCGCCGAGGGGGCGACGCCGAGCTCCCGGGCCAGGGCCGGAATGGTGAGGGCGCCCTGCTCGTCGGCGATTCTCAGGGCTGCCGCCCCGATGCGCCGGCGGTCCAGCAGAGGGGTGCGCGGCCTTGGCACGTGGGCTCCTTTTCGTCGTCTCCCCGCCGGGCGGCGGCACGGCCGCCCGCTGTGTCACCAGAACTTTACCGAATGACTTTCAGTAAACCCCTTCCCGGTCGCTCGGGCACCCCCTACATTACCGAAACCGAATCAGTTTCAGTTCGGTGGTCGTACGACGGGAAGGGCGCCGCCGCCATGCAGGCCGACATCGTGTTCACCGGAGGGACCGTCAGAACCGGAGCCGCGGAGGCGCCGGTGCTCGACTCCCTCGCCGTCACGGGCGGCAGGATCAGCGCACTCGGAGCCGAAGCCCTCGCCACCCGCGGCAGCGGCACCACCGTGGTCGACCTGCAAGGAGGCGCCCTGCTGCCCGCGTTCGGCGACGGGCACGTGCACCCCGTGATGGGCGGCCTGGGTCTGCTCGGGGCACCCGTCCGCGAGTGCACCTCGGTGGAGGAGATCGTCGAGGCCGTACGGCACTGGGCCGACGAGCACCCGCAGGCCGAGTGGATCACCGGCGACGGTTTCGACGCCTGGCTCGCGCCCGACGGCCGGTTCGACGCACGCCGACTGGACGCGGCCGTCCCCGACCGGCCCGTGGTGCTGCGCACGATGGACCACCACACCGCGTGGGTGAACAGCGAGGCCCTGCGCCGGGCCGGGTTCACGGCCGCCACACCCGACCCCGACGGCGGGCAGATCGTACGCCGGGAAGGCTCCGGCGAACCGCTGGGCACCCTGCGCGAGTTCGCCGCCGTGCTGCCGGTCCTCGATCTCGTCCCCCAGCCGTCCCACGAAACCCAGGTGGACGCACTGCGCCAGACCGCCGCCCGGTTCGCGGCCTCCGGCGTGACCTGGATGCAGGACGCCTGGGTGGAACCGCACCACGCCGACGTCTGGATCACCGCGGCGACCACCGGTCCGGGGCTGCCGGTCCGTGCCGACCTCGGCTTCTTCCTGGGGCCTGACCACTGGCGCGAGCAGCTTCCCCGGCTCGCCGCCGAGCGTGAGCGTGTGGAGAGTGCCGCTCCTGGGCTGCTCACCGCGCACACGGTGAAGTTCTTCGCCGACGGGGTCGTCGAGTCGGGCACGGCCGCGCTCCTGGAGCCGTACACCGACTGCCCGCACTCCCACGGCATCGCCAACTGGGCACCGGCCGAACTGGCCAAGGCCGTCACCGCGATCGACGCCCTCGGTTTCCAGCCGCACATCCACGCGCTCGGCGACGGCGGCGTCCGGGTCGCCCTCGACGCCGTCGAGGCCGCGGCCCGCGTCAACGGCCCCGGCGACCGCCGCCCGGTCATCGCGCACGCCCAGATGATCGACCCCGCCGACCTGCCCCGCTTCGCCGCCCTCGGCGTGATCGCCAATCTTCAGCCGCTGTGGGCCCAGCCCGACCGGCTGATGACCGACCTCATCCTGCCGAAGATCGGCCCGGAGCGCGGCGCGCGGCAGTACCAGTTCGCCGCCCTGCTCGCCTCCGGCGCCCGCATCGCCTTCGGCAGCGACTGGCCGGTCACCGCTCATGAACCACTGCGGGGCATCGCCACCGCCGTGACCCGCCAGACGCCCGAGGGCATCCCCGAGGGCGGCTGGCTCCCCCAGGAACGGATCGGCACCGCGACCGCCCTGGCCGCCTACTCCGCCGGATGCGCCTACCAGGCGTACGAGGAGAAGGAATGGGGCGTCCTGCGCCCCGGAATGCGCGCCGACCTGGTGCATCTCGCCGCCGACCCGGTCGAGACCGCTGCCCGCGACCTCGCACACCTGCCCGTTCTGGGCACCTGGCTCGCCGGCCGGCAGACGCACGGCGCCGGCAGCACCGCCCCCGTGCCGACCGGACGGCGATAGCCTCCTGCTGTCGTCACGGCCGGGCCCGCGTGCCAGGGACAGTCCCCTCCCCCGTCGACCTCACGCCTCACGCGGAGACCTCCATGACCGAGCCCCACACCTCCACCGCTCCCCAACAGCCACCGACGACCCCCGGGGCGGACCCGACCGGCCGTCTGCAGCGTGCCTCGCTCGGCGTCAGCGACATCGTCTTCTTCGTCGTCGCGGCCGCCGCCCCGCTCACCGTCATGGCCGGTATCGCCCCGCTCGCGATCCTCTTCGGCGGTATCGGCGCCCCGGTCGCCTACCTGGCGGTCGGCGTCGTCCTGTGCCTGTTCGCGGTCGGCTTCACCGCCATGACGCCGTACATCCGCAACGCGGGCGCCTTCTACTCGTACATCGCCCGGGGGCTCGGCCGTCCCGCCGGACTGGGCGCCGCGCTGCTCGCGGTGTTCTCCTACAACGCCCTGCAGATCGGCACCTACGGGGCCTTCGGCTTCTTCGCCTCCCGCACCGCGAGCGACCTCCTGGGCGTCAACCTGCCCTGGTCGGTCTACGCCTTCGCCGGGATCGCCGTGGTGTGGTTCCTCGGCTTCCGGTCCCTCCACCTCGGCGCCAAGGTCCTCGCCGCGCTGCTGATCGCGGAGACCGCCGTGCTGGTGCTGCTCGCCGGGGCGATCCTCGTCAAGGGTGGCGCGCACGGTCTGCGCCTGGCTTCCTTCGCGCCCTCCCACGTCTTCACCTCGCAGATGAGCGCACCGCTGGGCCTCGCCATCGCCGCCTTCATCGGCTTCGAGGCCACCGCCCTCTACCGCGAGGAGGCCCGCGACCCCAACCGCACCGTTCCCCGCGCCACCTACCTGGCGGTCGGCTTCCTCGGCCTGTTCTACACGTTCGTCGTGTGGGTCATCGTCCAGGCCTTCGGTGACGACAAGGCCGTCGCGACCGCGGCACAGAATCCCGCCGAGATGTTCTTCACCGCCATGACCCGCTACGTCGGCTCGTGGGCCACCGACCTCCAGCGTGTCCTGATCGTCAGCAGCCTGCTGGCCTCCCTGCTCGCCTTCCACAACGCCATCACCCGCTACGGCTACGCGCTGTCCGCCGAGGGCGCCGCCCCCGCCCGCCTCGGCCTCGTCCACCCCCGGCACGGCTCGCCCTGGGTCTCCGGAATCGCGCAGAGCGTGCTGGCGGCCGTCGTCACCGCGGTGTTCGCCGCGATCGGAGCGCACCCGTACAACCAGTTCCTGCTCTGGGTGAACACGCCCGGTGTGGTCGGCATTCTCGCTCTGCAGACGCTCGCCGCCTGCTCCGTGGCCGTCTTCTTCCGCCGCAACCCCGGCACCGGCGCGGCCGGACGCCTGCGCACGATCGCCGCACCGGTGGCCGCCGCGCTCCTCCTGGCCGCGATCACCGGGCTGGTCTGCACCCGCCTCAATCTCTTCACCGGCGCCGGACCCGCCGTCAACTGGTCGCTGGCCGCGCTCACTCCGGTCGTCTTCGCGACCGGAGCGGCGCTCGCCGTGCGGATCCGCCGCAACCGGCCCGACGTCTACGCCAGGCTCGCCACCACCGACGTCGACACGGTGTGAGCGAAGGCCCACGGCCCCGTCGCGTGCCGCGACGTCACCGCGGCGGGGCCGCCGAGACCTGAGCGAAGCGTCCCGCTCCCGACACCCTCGCGAAGGGACGGGCAGAACCGTGCCAGTCCGGAGGTGCCTCGCCCGGCCGGCACGGATCTGCCCTTCACTGCCTATTCCTTGGCGGGGTGGTCCGTGGCCGCCACTCCCCCGGCCGGCCTCTCCTCACCGACCGGCTGAGGTCAGCCACCACGTCCGTCGGCGTTACGCCCCGGCCGCCTCGATGAACTCGCGCACGGCCGTGCGCGGGTCTCCCGAGCGGACCAGTGCCTCGCCGACCAGGACCACGTCGGCTCCCCAACCGCGGTACTCCGCGACGTCCTTGGGACCCGCCACTCCCGACTCCGCGACCTTGACGGTGGCTTCGGGGATGGCCGTCACGAGGTCGGCGAACACCTTGCGGTCCACGTCCAGCGTCGTCAGATCCCGGGCGTTGATGCCGAGGAGTTCGGCCCCCGCGGCAGCGGCACGCCGCACTTCGTCGGCCGTGTGTGCCTCCACGAGCGGCGTGAGGCCCAACTCCTTGCACAGCCCCATCAGATCGGCGAGTTGGCCGTCGTCCAGCGACACGACCATGAGGAGCGCAAGGTCGGCGCCGTGTGCGCGGGCTTCCCACAGCTGGTAGGGGTCGACGATGAAGTCCTTGCGCAGGACGGGCACGTCGACCCGGGCGCGTACGGCGTCAAGATCGGCGAGGGAGCCGCCGAAACGCCTGCGCTCGGTCAGCACACTGATCGCGGCGGCACCGCCGGCCGCGTACTGGGCCGCCAGGGACGCGGGGTCGGGGATGTCGGCCAGCGCACCCTTGCTGGGGCTTTTTCGCTTCACCTCGGCGATGATGGACACCCCGGGTGCCCGGAACGCGGGCAGCGGGTCGAGCGCGGGTGCCGCGTCGGCCACCCGGGAGCGCAGCTCCGCAAGAGGTGTCGCGCGCTTACGCTCCTCCAGGTCTTCGCGAACTCCCGCGAGGATGCCGTCAAGAACGCTCATCGTTGTCTCCCTGTATCCAAATCGTCTGCCGCGTGGGACGTGCCTCGGCCGGCCTGAGGCGGTGCGCCGTCGTCGTCCCGGTTGTCCTCAGAAGACGGTCCCATCCGGATCGATCATGGTGTGCATACCGGCCTGCGCGGGGCGCTGAAGGTGAACTTCTCACGGATGATCCATGAAGTGCCATGATCCCGACGGGGACGACCTCGAGGCTGCATGCAAGCGCTCGGCGTTTGCATGCAGCCTCGGTGTATTGAATCGATACCGTCGCGGGCGGCTCAGGCCAGGCCGAACCGCTCGGCGTGGATCTGCCGCTGGGGAACCTTCAGGGTGCGCAGTGAGCCGAGCACGGCCGCGGTCATCCCGGAGGGGCCGCAGACGTACACGTCGCGTTCGGCCATGTCGGGAACCAGTGCAAGGAGAGCCTCCGTTCCGAACGGCGAACTCCCCTCCCCCGTACGGCCGGTGAGCAGGTACAGCTTCCCACCGCGGTCGGCGACCAGGGCTCGTACCTCGTCGGCCAGCACGGCGTCGTTCTCGCTGCGCACCCGGTAGAGCACGACGACGTCGCCGGGCGTTTCCTCCTCCAGCAGGGCGCGGACCGGCGTGATCCCGACCCCTCCGGCGATCAGCAGCGCCCCGGGCCGCGTCCGGTGCAACGAGGTGAACGCACCGTACGGCCCCTCGACGAACGCGCGGGTCCCGACCGGGAGGTGCCGCAGACCGGCACTGGTACCGCCGACCGCCTTGGCGGTCAGGCGCAACGTACGGCCGTCGGGTGCCGCCGACAGCGAGAACGGGTTCGCCAGCCACCAGTGGTGGTGCCCGGGGAAGCGCCAGATGCAGAACTGGCCGGCCCGGGCAGGCAGCCTGTCCAGGTGGCGGCCGGTGACATGCACCGACACCACGTTGTCCGACTCCGGCACCACAGCCGAGACTTCGAACCGGTGATAGGCGTTGCGCCACACAGGTAGGACGATCCGCCCCGCGAGCAGGGCACCGAACGCGAACAGCCACAGGGCCCACCAGTAGATCCTGGCGAACGCGGAGGAGCTGAAGGTCGTGGTCTCCTGCAACTGGTGGACGAACGCCAACCCCAACGCCACGTACAGCAGCAGGTGCAGGCCGTGCCAGACCTCGTACCGCAGCCGCTGCCTCACATACCGGGCGGAGACCGCGGCGACCACGACGACGATCGCCGCGGCGAACATTCCGAGCAGGGAGGCCGGCACTCCGGCCAGCGAGAAGAACGTCTTCGTCATCGACGTGTCACCGAGCCTCGCGAAGCCCAGCACAATCAGCACGGCGTGGGTGAGGACGGTCCACACCAAGGTGAAGCCGACCCACCGGTGCCACACCGTCAACCGGTCCATGCCGACACGGCGGTCGAGCCACGGCAGCCGGGCCACCAGCAGCAGCTGGAACAACATCAGCACGGCGGCGTGCAGGCCGAAGAACTTGGCGACGGTGAGCACCCCGTTCTGGCCCGTCCCGGCGGTGAGGAACAAGACCTCGACGATCACCAAGTTGACGATGACGAACGTCCACAGCGCCCACCGCGCCGCAACCACCGGAGGTATGGTGCTTTGCCGCACCTGCGAAATCGTCGCCTCCACCGCTTCCCCTCTTGTCCAAGTGACGCACTCGCGCCCGGCACACAGGTCTCGAGAACCCCAGGGCCCTCACCCGGCGACCGTCCCGGCCGGTGTCGCTGGGTACGCTGAGTGATTAAGGGCTTAACCACAAGCCGTCACAGGGCTGTTGAGGTACACATGACGAGCTCGCGTGCCTGGCGGCGTCCCACGCTGGGCGTCGTGGCCGCACGAGCCGGGGTCTCCACCGCCACGGTGTCGAACGCGCTCAACGGCACCGGCCGCCTCTCCGAGGCGACGAGGCAGCGCGTGCTCGCCGCCGCCCGCGAACTCGGATACGCCCCGGCCAGTACGGCCCGCGCCCTGGCCCGCGGCAGCACCGGAGTCCTCGGCCTGACCATGACGACGTACGGCGACCTGCCCGTCCCGTACACCGAGATCCCGTACTACGCACAACTGGCACTGGGCGCCATGGCGGCGGCCCATGAACGCGGCTACCTGCTCACGGTGATGCCGAGTTCGATGTCGCCGTGGATGTGGCTCAACACGCCGATGGACGGCGTCATCCACGTCGGACCGCGTGCCGAGGACCCGGTGCGTGCCATCCTGCGGGAGCGCGGCATACCGATCATCAGCGAGGGCCGCCCGCCCGAGTGCAGCTGGCGCGACGCATGGGTGGACGCCGACCACGGAGCGGGCGTGCGCCTGTTGCTCGACCACCTCACGCACTCCGGCGCCCGGCGGATCGCGCTGTCCCTGCCCGTTCACGACGACGCGTACCCGCGTCTGATCGCGGACGCCTACCGGTCCTGGTGCGGCGAGCACCAAAGGCCCGTCCTCGTCGAGGAATACGCCACGCTGCCCGACTACTTCACGGCCGAACAGAACGCGGTCAGCCGGCTGCTCCGCCACGACCCACGACCCGACGCCGTCATCGGCGTCTACTCCGACTCCGGCCACAACATCCTCGCCGCCGCGCGCCACCACGGCCTGCGGGTGCCGCGCGACCTGCTGGTGGCGTGCGTCAGCGAGGACCCCGACTACGCGGCGACCACCCCGCCCCTCACCACCGTCAGCCTCTGCCCGGACCAGGTGGGCGCCGAAGCAGTCGACCTGCTGATCGCTGTCATCAACGGCCGCAGCGGCGTGGACCGGCGCAGACTCGTCCCACCCGCACTGGTCCCTCGTCGCTCCACCCGGCGGCCAGGGCGGCAAGACATGGGATGTCAACAGGGGTAACGAGACAGAAAACGGCCTCTCCTTGCCATTCATCCCAGACTTCCAGCTATTCATGGGATGTCTAAGTCGGTGTCGTGGTATCCATGCGGTTGTGCTTCGCATTCGCAGAAGGGACGCTGCATGAGAAGAACTTGGTTAATACCGCTGATCACGCTTGTCGCCGTCGCCCTCGGGGTGATGACGGCAGGGGTGACCCCTGCCTCCGCCGCCTCCAACACGCCCTTACGGGTCATGCCCTTGGGCGACTCGATCACCTGGGGCGTGGGCAGCAGCACCGGCAACGGCTACCGCGGGCCGTTGTGGAACCAGCTGACGGCGGACGGCCATCCGCTCGACTTCGTGGGCACGGTGCGGAACGGTTCGATGTCCGACCCCGACAACGAGGGCCACTCCGGATACCGCATCGACCAGATCGCCGCACTCGCGGACGCCTCGCTGACCCGCTACCGGCCCAACGTCGTGACGCTGCACATCGGTACGAACGACCTCCAAGGGGCCTCCGAGGTCAACACCGCCATCGGGCGGCTCAGGTCGCTGGTCGACCAGATCACCGCCGACGTTCCCGACGCGACCGTCCTCGTCGCTTCCCTGGTCGTGTCCACCAGCAGCTCGGAGGAACAGTTCCGGGGCGCCTACAACCAGGCCACCCGGCAAATCGTCAGCGACGCCCAGGCCGCGGGCAAGCACGTCGCATTCGTCGACATGAGCAGCCTGACGACGGCAGACCTGGCCGACCCCCTGCACCCCAATGACTCGGGCTACCAGAAGATGGCCGACGCCTTCCACCGCGGCATCCAGTCCGCGGACGGCGCCGGGTGGCTGAGGAACCCCGCTCCCGCGCCGGCGCGTGTGCAGTCCGGCATCGCCGGCAAGTGCATGGATGTCAACGGCGCCAACACCGCCGACGGGACCGCCGTCCAGATCTGGAGCTGTGGCGACAGTGCCAACCAGCTCTGGTCCGCCTACACCGACGGCACCCTGCGCTCCATGGGCAAGTGCCTCGACGCCGCCGGCGGGGCCACCGCCAACGGCACCAAGGTGCAGCTGTGGGCCTGCCACGGCGGCGCCAACCAGGTCTGGCAGCCCTACAACGGCGGCTACCGCAACCCCGCCTCCGGCCGCTGCCTCGACGTTCCGGGCTTCTCCACGACCGACGGCACGCAGCTCCAACTGTGGGACTGCAACGGCGGCACCAACCAGAAGTGGACCACTCTGACCGCCGGATGACCCCCGCTCCCGGGATCCGGCCCCTCTCCGGGCTCGGATCCCGGGAGCACATCGGTGGCGGGCCGACCTGCCGCCGCAGCGGGGTGGTCCCGCAGACAAGCCCGCCCCCTGACGGCCCTCATGGGCTGGCCTGGAGCCACCCGCGCGGGCGTCGAGGGAACCATCCACTCCTGTCGCTGCCGGGCGGGCCGTAAGCGCCGGACGCGGCGCTCGGCGGCAGACGGATCCCCACCGGAGTGCAGCGGCTCCCGGATCAGCCCGGCCGCACACCGGGCCGACGGGATTCACGCGGGGCCGACCGCGGCGAAGAACCGTTCCAGGCGCGGTTCCCCGGAGTGGTCGAAGACCGTCTCGGGCGGGCCCTGGAGCAGAATGCGGCCGTGGTTCATGCCGGCCCGACCACACCGAGGCCGCCGGCTGAACCGGCATCGCGCCATGGGGCGGGCAAGGGAGTGTGACGCGTGTGCAGGCGTCGCAGTACCGGCCGCGGAACCGGAGTTCCTGTGGCGCCTGTCCGTCGGACAGGCGTGCGCGTTGAGGCAGGTGGCCGTTACCGCCCTCGCGTCGAAGCGCGAGAGCAGACGTCCCAGACGACCATGCCGAGCATCGGGTGAGCCCGTTCGGAGGAGTGGCAGCAAGCTCGCACAGGTGCTGCCCGGCTGCCAAAGACACAGTCAGGGGAAGGCTGAGTGCCGTAGCCGGCCGCTACGGCACTCAGCGGTGCAAACCGTCGAGGCCGAAGGAACCAACGGCCTCACCCGGCGCGGTGCGATGTTCAGCGCTGCAGCGTGAGCACGCCCGGCCGGTACGGCAGCTGCTCGTACGGGGCGCCGTCCGAGTTGGGGGACCTGCCCTGGTAGAGGAGCTGCAGGTTGCAGGGGTCGATGGTCATGGTCTGGTCGGGGTTGTTGCGGACCAGGTCACCGTGGCTGATGTCGTTGGTCCAGGTGGCACCGCTGTTGGCCTTGCCCGCGAAGGGGCTGCTCTCGCTGGCGGCCTGCGGCGTCCACGAACCGCTCAGGCTGGAGGCCGTGAACGAGCGGAAGTAGCGCTGTTCACTCGCACCCCGAGCCTCGACGATCATGAGGTACTGGTTCTGGCCCTGAACCTTGTAGACCTGCGGCGCCTCGAACAGGTTCTTCACCGTGTCGCTCATGACCGTCGTGTACGACGAGCCGAAGCTGCCCGGGAAGTTCCCGATCGGCATGCTCGCCCGGTAGATGCTGCCGTTGTCACCGGCGAAGAACATGTACATGTTCTGGCCGTCGGCGATCAGGGTCGGGTCGATCGCGCTCCCGCTGGGGAGACTGCCGGTGAACAGCGGCTGCGGCGCGGACCAGCCGTTGGCGTTGGTGGGGTCGCTGGATGTGCGGTAGGTGAAGGGCCAGGCGGTACCCCAGCCCAGCGAGGCCAGCACCCAGATGTTCTTGGGCGCGAAGTAGAACAGCGTGGGCGCGACAGCGCCCTGGCTCATGCCGGTCTGCGTGGCCGAGGCCATGTCGGACCAGTTCGTGAAGGGACTGAACGTCATCGAGCCCCATCCCGATCCCGAAGAGTTCGTCGCGTAGACCAGGTGCTTGCCGTTGTACGTCACGTTCGTGAAGTCCTTCAGCGAATACCACCCGTTCGACGGCTGCGCCAACGGACCGGTCGAGCTCCACCGGTAGGTCGACGGGAGGGAACACGAGTTGGACGTCCCGGACAGGCCGGTCCACTTCTGATTGCCGGCGCCGGTGCAGTTCCAGAGCTGCACCGCCGTGCCGTTGGCCGTACCGGCACCCGAAACGTCCAGGCACAGGCCCGACTCCACGCCGACGACCGTGCCGTCCGCGTTCACCCGCCACTGCTGGTTCGCGCCGCCGTTACAGGCCCAGATCTCCACCCGGGTTCCGGCAGTGGTGGCGTGGCCCGGAACATCCAGGCACTTGTTGCCGTAAACGGTCAACTGGTTGCTGTCCGTCAGTGTCCACTGCTGGTTGGACCCGCCCGTGCAGTCCCAGATCTGCAGGAGGGTGCCGTCGGCCTGCCCGGCGTTCGGCACATCGAGACACCGGCCGGAACCAGCGCCGCGCAATGCGCCGCTGGTGGCCGCCTGGGCCGGGTTGGCTACGAGCATCGCAGCCACCGAGATCAGGGCCGCGACCACGGCGGCGAGCACCACAGACAGACGTCTGCGGCTGAAAAGTCTTGTACGCATGGGAACCTCGCATCCCTCGAGTGAATGTTCGTCATGTCGAACGTCGGTCGAAGTGTCGAGCAAACCGGAGGACCAGAACGAACGAGTTGAGGCTGAGATCTAGCGGTCGGCTGTGCCCGAGTCGTTCCACTGCGGAGCGCTGCCACCGTCGGCCGTGTGATGCGCGCGAGGCTCATCCGGCACCGTGGTTCGTCCTCTTCGATCGTCGGAACTCCGCCCGAACTGGACACCTTGGGCATGGCAACAGCCCGGCTCGGCAAGGAGGTTCGGGATCCATATGGGGTTCGGCTCCATCGCTCGTCTCCACTGCGACATGGGATGGATTAACGGATATGAACGTTGCCTGTGTCTAGTCTTGTGACACAACTTCCTATGCAGTGCGCGGAGAACGTCCGAACTACGCACTGACGGGCCACGGAATACATTGGGTGTTTCGACGGGTGTTTCGACGAGTGTTTCGACGATGCACGGCGACCCGAGAGTGAGGTGATCGAGCGCCGCGCGGCGGCTTCCCGAGTGTGAGGAATGGATGCTGCCGCCGTAGCCGAGGTTCCGTCGGTCAGGACGAGCTGCGCCTCCAGGTCGTCGCCGTCCTCCGGAATCTCGGCGATGGACTCCAGGAACGCCAGGGCTAGGGATAACCAGGGCTGGGGTCGCCGAGAGTTGTGGCCAGAACCCGGTGCAGCGAAGGAAACTCGAAAACCTCCACCGAGTGGTCGTACGTGTTGCCACGGATCGCAATATGACGTCCGTCAGCGCTGAAGAGCGAGTCTCGTAGCCGTCACAGTCCAGAATCAGCGCCCGGCGCAGCGGCCGCATCACGGCAGGCGCGGTCCCCCGATCGACGCGCGCGAAAAGGCAGTACGTGGCCCCCTGGTCGCTGGCGAGCGTGGCAACGAGTCCGCCTCCGGGATGCTCCGCGACTCCTGTGTCCCACGCGGGTCCGGCACTGATCGTCCCGGAGGCAAGGTCGAGGACGTCCGAGCTCTCCCACCCGCCGCCTTCGTCGCGAAACGACGGTGAACCCCACAGGGCCTTCCCGTCCGGGCTGAAAGCCGGACTGCGGCAGGTGGCCGTGGCCGAAGCACCTTCCCGTTCGGAAACCCCGGCAGGAGTCCAGCTGCCCCGCGCCGCAGTCCCCGATAGGGACTGGCATCAAGGGGAGGCATCGCCTCGCGTCTCGCCCAGCAGGACGCGGACCGACTCCCACGCCGTCCCCGCGACCGCCCGTAGTGCCTCGGTCGTCGCGCCGTCCCGGGCCCGGTGTGACATGCCCTGAACGATCACCCCGGTGAACTCGGCGACCGCACGTGCGTCGGTGCCTGCCGGGAGGGTGCCCGCGTCGATGTCGGCTCTGAGGTGGGCCTCCAGACGGTCGATGTTGGCGTTGCGCAGATCGCGGAGGTGGTCGGCGACCTGCTGGCCGGCGTCGGAGACCCGGGTGGCGGAGCCGATGATCAGGCAGCCGCCGGGACCGTCGATGTGAGTATAGGTGTCGGCCGCCTCGTACAGCAGACGATGGATCAGGGCGGGGGAACGGTCCTCCTCGTCGAAGGCGCGCTGCATGAAGCTGCCTCTGCCGTTGTTGTAGTACTCGACGGCGGCGAAGAAGAGTCCCTCCTTGCTGCCGAAGGCCGCGTAGAGACTGGGCGGGTTGATCCCCATCTCCCGGGTGAGGGTGGCAACCGAGGCGCCGTCGTAACCGTGCCGCCAGAAGGCGAGCATGGCCTTCTCCAGAACATCTTCGAGATCGAACTTACGGCCCTGGCCGCGTACGCCTGCCATCAGGTGCTCCCACGTCGTCGTCGGTGAGCGTGCTCTGTCGGGGGCGCGGGCCGGGGCATGGCTTCACGCCGGTGTGATCCAATATTCATGTAGCGATTGCTAAATGAATGATACTGTCGCCAGGCCGGTGAGGGGAACCGCTACGCCCAACAGGCGTGGTTCCTCCCCGCACCTTCATGCGCAGCATGGCGCGGCGACAGCGCGGTCGTCGGCCACGAAGCATCATGTCTGCACACTGCGAGGACTCCATATGCACAACAGTGCGTCATTCACCGATGGTCTGACCCGCCGTCACTCCGCCTCCCCCTCCTGGACAGTCGAGGCCGTCAAACAGGTCCGGTACCACGTCGTCGAGGCGTCCGGTCTGTTCGAGCCCGACAGCACCCAGCTGTTATCGGGCTGCGCGGACGCCTCGCTGCGGCCCGGGGACCGCCGTCTCGTCGTGATCGACTCCACCGTGCAGAAACTGCACGGGGACCGCATCACCCGCTACTTCGACCACCATGACATCGCGGTCACCCTCCTCCCCTTGCGCGCGGACGAAAGCGTCAAGCGGTGGGACCTGGTGACGGATGTGGTCGACGCGATGAACGACTTCGGCATCGACCGCAGGCGCGAACCGGTGATCGCCATCGGCGGCGGCGTCCTCCTCGACGTCGTCGGACTCGCCGCCAGCCTGTACCGGCGCGGCACCCCATACGTGCGCATACCCACCACGCTCGTGGGCCTGGTCGACGCCGGGGTCGGCGTGAAGACCGGGGTCAACTACGGGCAGGGCAAGAACCGGCTCGGCACCTACGCGCCCGCCGTGGCCACCTTCGTGGACCGTTCCTTCCTGAACACGCTCGACGCGCGCCACCTCTCCAACGGGCTGGCGGAGATCCTGAAGATGGCGCTGATCAAGTCGGCGGGACTCTTCGCTCTTCTCGAGGACTTCGGCCCGCTGCTGATCGAGGACCGCTTCCAGGGGAGCACTCCCGCGCTGGAGTCAGCGGCCCGCCGGATCGTCTCCGAGGCCATCCACCTGATGCTGGAGGAACTCCAGCCCAATCTGTGGGAACAGTGCCTGGAACGGTGCGTCGACTACGGGCACACCTTCAGCCCCACCATCGAGATGGAGGCGCTGCCGGAGCTGCTGCACGGTGAGGCGGTCGCCATCGACATGGCGCTCACCACCGTCTTGGGACGAATGCGCGGCGACGTCACCGAACACCAGGCCCAGCGCGTACTGGCGCTGATGGACCGGCTGCGACTGCCGCTGTGGACCGAGGTCCTGGCCCGCCCGGGAATCCTGGACGGCGCACTCGCCGACACAGTGCGCCACCGCGACGGACAGCAGCGGCTGCCGCTGCCGGTCGGCATCGGCCACCACCGCTTCGTCAACGACGTCACCCCCGAGGAACTGGACACCGCGCTCAAGGAACTCGACGACGCACGACGCCGGACCGGGCAGGACTTCGGACCGGCCGCCGGACTGGTAAGGGCCGGTGAGGCAGCGTGAAGTGGGACAGCCTCTACATCGAGGGCTTCGGCTCCTATCTGCCCGAAGAGCGTGAGTTCGCCGCCGAGATGGTGACCATCGGCCGCTACAACCAGGTCGAACACAGCAAGACCGGACAGGTGTCGGCCGCCGTGGCCCGGCCCGAACGCGGCGAGACTGCCCCCGAGATGGCGGTGGCCGCCGGACGCGCCGCGCTCGCGGACGCCGGGACCGACCCCGCTGACATCGATGTCCTGGTCCACGCGGTGGTCCTGCACAACGGCCTGGAGGGCTGGAACTGCGGTGCCTATCTGCAGAGCGAGCTCGCCATAGAGGAATGCATCCCGATCGAGATACGCACCGCGTGCGCGGGCGCCGTCGTCGGCATGGAACTCGTCGGCCGCTGGTGTGCGGGCTCCGGCAAGGGCATGGTGACCGCCTCCGACGCCTGGCAGTTGCCGCTCTTCGACCGCTGGTCCTCCGACAGCGGACTGGTCTACGGCGACGGCGCGGGCGCCATGGTCCTCGGCCACCACGGCGGCCCCTTCCGGGTCCTGTCCACCTCCGTGGTCAGCGACCCGCTGCTCGAGAGGATGCACCGCGGCAACGATTCGCTGGCGATGCCGTACTACGGCTCCGACGCCCCCATCGACCTGCGCCGGCGGGTCGCGGCGTTCGCCGAGATCCGCGGTACCGAGGAGTTCTGGACCCGGAACACCGCCGCACTGTCGCGCTGCGCCGAGACCGCGCTCGCCGACGCCGGCACCGCACACTCCGACATCGCCCACTGGCTGGTGCCCAACTTCGGCCGGACCCTGCTGCGCAAGCAGTGCTTCGGCCCGCTGAAGATCGACGCAGCCCAGACGCTCGCCGAACGCGGCTGGGAGATCGGGCACACCGGCGCCGCCGACCCCGTCGTCGGCCTCGACCTGCTGCACCGCTCCGGCGCCCTCACCCCGGGCGACCGGCTGCTGCTCACCGGCATAGGCGTCGGATTCACCTGGGGCTGCGCGGTCGTCGAGTACACCGGCGCGCCCGCACACACCACCGACACGAACGAGACGAAGGGGGGCGTCCGTTGACCGCCACCACCAGGACCGAGACCGCGACACCCGTATCAAGGCCGGGCGCAGGCGCCGCCGTGTTCTGGATGCTGCTCGCCGTCTTCGGCGTCGGCACCGTCGAGTACCTCGTGGCCGGCGTCCTGCCGGACATCGCGGGCGACGTCAAGGTGTCCGACGCCACCGCCGGCCTCCTGGTGACCGTCTACGCGGTCACCGTGATGATCGGAGGTCCGCTGCTCACCATCGTCACCACCCGGGTGCCACGCACCGCGCTGATCATCGGCTCCATGGCGGTCTTCGTCATCGGCACCCTCGGCACGGCGCTGGCCCACAGCTTCGCGCTCCTGGTCGTCTTCCGGATCGTCACCGCGCTGCCACACGCCACCTTCTTCGCCCTCTGCCTGGTCCTGGCCACCTCGCTGGTGCCGCCGGAGTTCCAGGGCCGGGTGATCGCCCGGGTCTCACTCGGCCTGAACCTGGCCACCGTGCTCGGCGTACCGCTCGGCACGCTGATCGGCGGCGAGTTCGGCTGGCGGACCTCCTTCCTCGTGGTCGCGGTCTTCCAGACCCTGGTCACCGTGGGACTTGTGGCCGCCACCCGGCGCGCCCCGGCCCGTCCGGCCGGGTCGATCTCCGCCGAACTCACCGTCTTCACCCGCCCCTCGGTGTGGGCGGCGCTCACCCTGACCGCGCTCAGCCAGGCCGCCCTGTTCGTCGTCTTCACCTACATCGCGCCCTACCTGCGCGACTACGCCGGCTTCTCGGCCGGCCACGTCACCCTCCTCCTCTTCGTCTTCGGTATCGGCTCCGTGGCGGGGAACCAGCTCGGCGGACACTTCGCCGACCGCTCCATCGACCGCACGCTGCTCGTCGCGCTCGGCGCGCTCACCGTCGCACTCGGCCTGCTCGCGCTCTTCGGTTCGAGCACCTGGTTCACCGCGCCCTGGCTCTTCGTCCTCGGCGCCGCGGGCTTCTCGATCATCCCGCCGCTGGCTTCCAAGCTGATCACCGCGGCCAGTGAGGCCCCCAACCTCGCGGCCACGGTCAACATCGCGGGCTTCCAGCTCGCCAACGCCGCCGGCGCCTGGATCGGCTCGGCCACCCTCTCCCTCGGCGCATCGCTGGCCTCGCTGCCCGCGGTCGGCGCCGCCCTGGCCCTGGCAGCCGTCCTCGCCCTCGCCCTGGGCACTCGCCGCAGCCGGACGGCAGGTGAGGGCCGTTGATGCGGGCCGCCGTCATCGACAAACCGCACACCGCGACCCTGGTGGAGACCGCCCGCCCGGCCGCCGGCCCCGGCGAGGTCCTGGTCAGGATCGCCTACGTCGGCCTCTGCGGCAGTGACCTGGAACTGCTCCACGGCACCTCCCCCTACCTCGCCGACGGGCGGGCCGTCTTCCCGCACCGGTTCGGCCATGAATGGGTCGGCACCGTCGAGGAGTTCGGCCCCGGCGTCACCGGACTGCGCCACGGCGAGGTGGTCACCGGCTCCACCATGATCCCCTGCCAGTCGTGCCGTTCCTGCGCCTCCGGCCACCGCAACCTCTGCACCGAGCTGCGCGAGGTCGGCCTGTACGGCTGGACCGGCGCCGCCGCCGAGTACCTGGTGATGCCCCGCCACGCCCTGGTCCCCTTCGGCCCGGGCACGCAGCACCCGCGCCCGGAACACGTCCTGGTCGAACCCCTCGTCACGGTCCTGGAGGCCGTCCGCGCGGCCGCCCCCCGGCCCGGTGACCGGATCCTGGTCGTCGGCGCGGGCACCATGGGCAGCCTCGCCACCGCCGTACTCGCCCGCTACCCGGTGACCGTCGACATCGCCGAACCGGGCACCGTCGGCCACCTCCCGGCCGGCAGCTACCGCAACCGGGTCACCCGCACCGACGACGCCCCCACCGGTTACGACCTCGTCCTGGAGTGCTCCGGCGCCCCCGGCACCCTCACGGCCGCGCTGGACCGCCTGCGCCCCGGCGGCCTGTGTCTGCTGGTCGGCGTCGCCGCACAGGCGGAGACCGTCAACGCCGGGCGGATCACTCTCGACGGCCTCCGCATCGCCGGAGTCCGGCACGGCGTCGACCACTACGCCCGCGCCGTCGCACTCGTCGACGAAGTCGGCGCCGGACTCGTGGACCAGGTGGTACCGCTCGCCGAGGTCGCCCGCGCCTTCGAGGTGCTCCAGCACGGCCGGACGCGGCCCAAGGTGGTGCTGAGCCTTGTCTGACCTCCACACCACACTGATCACCGGCGCCAGCAGCGGCATCGGCCGGGCCACCGCCCGGGCCCTGGCCCGCCCCGGCCACCGGCTGCTGCTCGGCTACGCCACCGGCGAGGACCGGATCCGCCAGGTCGCCGGGGAACTCCAGAGCACCACCGGCGCCGAGTGCGTGCCGGTGCGGGCCGATCTGCGCGACCCGGAGGCCGCCGTCGACAGCTGCATGGCCGCCGTCGAGCGGGCCGGGCGTATCGACTGCCTGGTCAACAACGCCGGCATCAACGACCGCACCGCCGCCGACGCCCTCGAACCGAAGCGGGCCGACGAGGTGTTCGCGATCAACACCCTGGCGCCCATGACGCTCGCCTCCGCGGTGGGCCACCACATGATCCGCGACGGCGTCCGGGGCAGCATCGTCAATGTCACCTCCGTCCACGAGACCGTGCCCATCACCGGCGGCGCGCTCTACTGCGCCAGCAAGGCCGCCCTGGGCATGATCACCAAGGTGCTCGCCCTGGAGTTCGGCCGGTTCGGCATCAGGGTCAACTCCGTTGCCCCCGGTGAGACCGCGACGGCCATGAACGGCGTGCACGACGAGGACGCCTACCGGGAGATCTCCCGCCCCGACATTCCGCTCGGACGTCCGGCCGGAGCCGAGGAGATCGCCTCGCTGATCGCCTTTCTCGCCGGGCCCGGCTCCGGCTACCTCACCGGCGCCTCGGTCCTCGCCGACGGCGGACTCGCCCTGACCGCGGCGGAGGCCAACGCCCGCCACGCCTTCACCACCGTTGCCCCGAGGGAGAACCCACCGGCATGAAAGCCGTCACCTTCCACCACACCGGCGACCCGGACGTCCTGGCCCTCGGCGAGGTGCCCGACCTGCCCGTCGGACCGCAGGACATCCGCGTCACCGTCACCGCGGCGGCCGTGAACCCGGTCGACCTCAAGACCCGCTCCGGCTTCCTCACCATGAACCTGACCTACCCGGCCGTCCCCGGCTGGGACGTCTCCGGCGTCGTCACCGAGACCGGCGGCGAGGTCACCCGGTTCACCGTGGGCGAGCAGGTCATCGGCATGATCGCCCAGCCGGTCCACCGCTACGGCACCTATGCCGAGCAGGTCGTCGCCGACGCACGCCTCTTCGCCCGTGCCCCGGCCGCGGTGCCGCTCGAGGAGGCAGCCGCGCTCCCGCTCGCCGGACTCACCGCAGTCCAGACCCTCGCCAAGCTCACGCTGCCGCCCGGCGCACCCGTGCTCGTCACCGGCGCCGCCGGCGCGGTCGGCCGGATAGCCGTCCAGCTGTTGCTCGCCGACGGGCATCCGGTCGACGCCCTGGCCCGGAGCGGCGACACCGAACCCCTGCGGGCCCTCGGCGTCGGCACCGTCCACACGCGGCCCGAGGATCTCCCCGACGCCACCCACACGGCCGTCGTCGACACCGCGGGCATGGCCGCCGCGATCCGCGCGGTCGCCGACGGCGGCCAGTTCGTCGCCATCGACGACAACCCCCAGCCCGCGCCCGAGCGCGGCATCACCCCGGGCAAGAGCTACGTCGACGAGAACGGCGACCAGCTCCAGACCCTGAGCGACCGGATCACCGCCGGCCGCCTCACGGTGCCGGTGGGCCGTCGCTACCCGCTCGCCGACGCCGCCCGCGCCCACCAGGACTTCGGCGGGAGAGGCCTGCGCGGAAAGGTCCTGCTCCTGCCGTGACCCGGCCGCAGCCGATGCCGGACACGAGCCCGGCCACCGGGCCGCGCACAGTCCGGCCCCGGCCACGGACAGCCGAGCGCTCGGCTGTCCGTGCCGATGTGCGGCTCAGCCACGGGTTGCGAGGTGCCGTCATTCGTCCGCGGTGCCCTCGCGGCCGGTCGCTCCCCAAGCTCTCGGCTTCGCTCGAGCAGGAGACGCCCATCGCGGCGGAGCCGCATATCGGCCGAGCCCCGCGTCCCATCAGGGCGCTGCCGAACCGCAGCCCACTTCGCCGGCCTCGCCCAGCAGGCACTCGCCCCCGGCCACCAGCCCCCACCCCACCCGGGCCGTCAATGCGGCCCGCACCCAGAAGGGATCCCTCGCATGACCACGGCCCCGGACACCTCCCTGACCCCCGCCCCGGACACCCGCCCGCCGGCCCACCGGATCACGGTGGCGGTGCCCGGCGTCGAGGAGGCCACGGCCTTCCTCGCGGGACTGGCCGGGCCCTCGGCCGTGGACAGGGACGGCGGGGCCGGCGTCGTCTCGTTCTCACCCGGCATCGAGGTGCGATTCGTTCCCACCGCGTCCCGCACCCCCGACACGCCGCCCCGCCTGGTCGACATCGGCACCAACCACCTCTGCCTGCGCGTCGGCGACATCGAGGCAGCCGTCGCCCATCTGCAAGGGCTGCCCGGGGTGGACGTCCTCGGCGACATCGTCACCATCCCCGAGGGCCCGATCCGCGGGAACCGCTGGATCTACTTCCGCTCCCCCTGGGGCACCCTCTTCGAACTGCAGCAGTGGCCCGACACTCCCGGATACGTCGACATCACCGCCGAACGCCTGCACCACGGCCAGCGGCCGGCCGACGACGCGCCCCTGCCGACCCTGCTCGGCCTGGACCACTCCGGCTACAGCGTCCAGAGCCTCGACGCCGCCATCGACCACCTGGTCACCCACCACCGGGGCCGGGTCGTCCTGCGCACCGAGATCGCCGCCGACCGGGCCTTCATGCGCCGCCAGTTCGACCTCGACGTCGAGGGCATCTCCGCGATGGCCATGGTCGTCGTCGACGACGCCCTCAACCTCGAACTGTTCGAGCACGGTGTCCCGGACCAGGCACCGCCGCGCCCGCTCGACCGCCTCGGCGGCAACCTGCTCGAAGTCCATGCCGCACCGCGACCCGCCGCCGCAACCCGTCACACCGCCTTCGGGCTCACCGTCCCCGGGCCGGTGACCACGTGAAATTCGGCATCAACCTGCCCAACTTCGGCCCCCAGATGACCCCGGAGGGCATGCTCACCTGGACCCGGGAGGCGGAGCGGCTGGGCTTCGACACCGTTCTGGTCTCCGACCACCTCGCCCTCACCGACGACGCCCACCGGCGCTCACCCGCCCCGTTCCACGAGAGCCTCGCCACCCTGTCCTGGCTCGCCGGACAGACCGAGACCGTCCGTCTCGGCGCGGGCGTCCTCATCGCCTCCCACCGCCACCCGATCGCGCTCGCCCGGGCCACCGCCACCATCGACCGGCTCAGCGGCGGCCGCCTCGTCGTCGGCCTCGGCGTCGGCTGGGCGCCGCGTGCCTTCGACGTCCTGGGCGTGGACTTCCGCAGGCGCGGTGCCCTCACCGACCAGACCCTGGACGTCCTGGTCGCCGCATGGACCTCCGACACCGTCACCCACCGCGGTCACCGGGTGCACACCGCACCCCGGCCCGTACAGGCCCCGCACCCGCCGCTGTGGATCGGCGGCAACGGGCCGCGCGCCCTGGAACGCGTCAACCGCATCGGCACCGCCTGGCACCCGCTCCACCCCAGCCGGCAGCTGTGCGCCCGGGCGGCCGGGGCCCTCGCGGAAGGCAAGCAGTTCGCCCCGAGGATCTTCTTCCTCCCCACCGCCACCCCGGCCGACCCGGCCTCCCGGCCCCTCGGCTACGGCACACCCGACCAGATCCGCTCCGACATCGCCTTCCTCCGCGACCTCGGCGCCGACCACGTGATCCTCGACACCGACCCCGGCGACCAGCGTCTGCGCAGGCACTGGAAGGAAGACCTCGAACTGATCCGGCTCGCCGCACACACCCTGGAGATCGGATGACCTCCCCCCGCGCGGTGACGGCCCGCGCTCTGCTCTTCGACATGGACGGCACCCTGGTCGACTCCGCCGACTCCATCGACCGCGTCTGGCGGGAGTTCGCCGCCCGCCACCGTCTCGACCCCGCCACCGTGCTCGCCGCGCTGCCCGGCCGCACCGCGCACGACATCGTCGCCGGGCTCCTCCCTGCAGCCGGCTCCCCGGACGTCACCGCCGAGGTCGCCTGGATCCGGGCGCGCGAGGAGGGCACCGCCGACACCGTCACCGAGATCCCGGGTGCGCGACGACTGCTCACCTCCCTGCCCGCACACACCTGGGCCGTCGTCACCTCCGCCTCCCGCTCCATGACCGAACGCCGTCTCACCGCCGCCGGACTGCCCCTGCCCGCCGTCGCCGTCTGCGCCGACGACGTCCGGGCCGGCAAACCCGACCCCGAGGGCTTCCGTGCCGCCGCCCGCCTCCTCGACGTGGACATCGCCGACTGCCTCCTCTTCGAGGACTCCGCCCCCGGCCTGCTCGCGGCCCGCCGCTCCGGCGGCACCCCCGTCGCCGTCGCCGCCCCCCTCACCGAACCGGCCGCGTACCGCGTCGACGACCTGACCGCCGTCACCGCCCACATCCAGGACGGCCGTGTCCGCCTGGAGTTCCGGCAGTCCCGGGAAGACGCCGAACCGGCAGAGGAGATACGGCTGTGAGCGCGCCGGCTGTGACACAGGACCGTGACGACCGCGTACGTACGGAGGTCGCCGTCGACCTCGGAGGGACCTGGCTGCGGATCCGGACCGGGTCCGGGGAGACCGTACGGCTTCCCGCGCCGAGCATCCTGAACCGGCCCGGCGAGGATCCGGCAGCGCTCCTGGAGCAGCTGATCGAGATCCTGGCCGACGCGGTGCCGGCGGACGCGCGGGTGGCGATGTCCTGTGGTGCGGCCATGGACGAGGAGTATGGCGTGCTGCACGGTTCGGGCCCGCTGTGGGGTGGTGGCCCGGACCGGCCCGTCCCGCTCCGCGCCCTGCTCACCGCCCGCCGCCCGGACGTCAGTTGGCACCTGTACAACGACGTCACCGCCGGCCTTGCGAGCTTCGTCGAGCGGTTCGCCCGCCCTCATCACCGCCGCGTCGTGTACCTGACGGTGAGCAGCGGGATCGCCCTGCGGACCGCCGACCTCACCGAACGCTCCGTCCCCGTGGACGCCCACGGCCTGCAGGGGGAGGTCGGCCACCTCGCGGCCGTCTCCACCGCACCGCCCGCTGTCCGTGCGCTGGGCTGCCCCTGCGGCGGCACCGGCCATGTCGCCGCCCTGGCCGCCGGACCGGCCCTGCCGCACGTCGCGGCCGCGCTCGGCATCGAACGCCCCGAAGGCATCCGCGACGCCCTCCCCGACCGGCTGCGGTCCGAGGATCCCGCCGCCCGCCGCCTGCTCACCACCGTCGTGGAACCCGTCGCCGAAATCGTGCGCACCCTGCGCTGCCTCGACCCCCGTATCGACCTCATCGGCATCGGCGGCGGCTACGCGGAAGGCCTCGGCGACCCCTACCGCGCCGAACTGCTCCGCCAGGTGAGCGAGATACGCAGCTACGCCGACCGCGACACCGGCCCCGACCGGGCCGGGCAGCGTCTACGGCTGTGCCGCCCCGGCGAGGTGGATCCGATGGCGGGCGCCGTCGCGCTCTCCCGCGGCGCACTGACCGTCACCAAACTCTGAACCCAGCCAGCCTGATCGACCGTCACCACCCGGGAAGGACCCCATGCCGGCCACGGCCACCCACCGCGCGATCGTCCGCCACGGCACCACCTGCCGCATCGAAGAGGTCCCCACCCCGGACCCCGGCGAGGGCGAACTACTGCTCGCACCCGAGCATGTGAGCCTGTGCGGCACCGACATCCAGATCCTGCGCGGTGACCGCGACGACCCCTCACCCGTCGTCGGACACGAGGGCGCCGCCCGGATCGTCGCCGCCGGACCCGGCACCGAGGGATTCGCCCCCGGCGACCGGGTGGTGGTCAACCCCACCCACCCCGGCGACCCCTCGTTCCTCCTCGGCCACAACGTGCCGGGCCTCTTCCAGCAACGCGTCCTCATCGGCGCCTCGGCCGTACACGGCGGTCTGGTCTCCCGCCTCCCCGAAGACCTCCCCGCCGCCCGCGCCACCCTCGTCGAACCGTACGCCGTGGTCCGCTACGCCCTCTCCTGCCTGGCCACCTCGGCGCCCGACACCCTTGTCGTCCACGGCGACGGCCTGACCGGCAATCTCGCCGCCCTCCTCGCGCCCCGCTTCCTCTTCCCCGCGGTCCGTGTCGTCGTCGTCCACCGCTCGGAGGCCGGCCTCAAATGGACCCAGGCCCACTTCCCTCACACGGTGAGCGTCCTCGCCACCGACCCCCTCGACCGGCATGTCACCGGCCGCGTCGCGCTCCTCGTCACCACCCATCGCGGCGGGACCGTGCCCGCCGTCGAAGCCGCCCTCACCACCCTCGGCGAGCGCCTGGTGGCCGTCCATCCCCTCGGTGGCGTCCCGCCCCGCGCCACCACCCCCCTCCTGCCCGGCGTCGACCTCGACGGCGTCCGCCGCGCGGGCACCGGCGGCCCCTGGCCCCCGGCCACCACCACCTTCACCCGCCCGGGCCTGAACCTCACCCTCAGCGGCAACCGAGGCGTCACCAACCCCCAACTCCTCGCCGCCGCCGAAGCACTGCGCGCCGACAGCACGGCCGACCCGCTCCTCACCCACGTCATGGCCCTGGATCCCGGCGTCCGCCACCTCAACCGGATCATCAACGACCGAACCCGAACCGTCGACGGCGAACTCGTCATCCGCCTGGTCATCGACCTGGGGAACAGCCCCGCTCCCCACGGCGGCCGACCGTGAGCCTGCTGAGAATGTCATCCACGCAGCTCAGGGACCTGTTCGGTGCTGCGGCAGGATGAGCACTCGTGGTGCTTCGTCTCGCCTACCTGACCAACTCGGGGAGGGCCGGGTGACGTTCGCCCCGAAAGACCGAGCCCTCCCGGCCGCTGCTGGTGCCGCTGCCGCGCCAGGTTCTGCGTCGGCTCCGGTTGCTGGTCCAACCCGGCACCGTATCGCGACAGCACCGCGACCTGATCAAGCAGCGCCACACCCGCACCTGCCGACCGAAGAGGCCGGGCCGCACCCTCGGCATCAAGGTCGCCGCCTCCACCGTCCCCGCCGTCCACGGACCCGCTGGGACACCCGGATGACATGCACGACGCCCTCCTCCAGCTCGCCCACGGCATGACCCTCGCCCGCAAGATCCCAGCTTTGTCGGCGCGTTACTGCCGATGCCGGTCGACCGTCTGACCGCTCTCCGTTCGCGACGCCGGCAGGTGCGGGCAACCGAGGCGGCTCCGGAACACCGTCGGCGGCCGAATACTCCCTCGGCGGGGAGGCGGGAAGGGATCACAGCGGGGCCAGGATCATGAGGATCTCGTCGCGGTCGTCATCTGGAGCGAGCCGAAGGGCGCCGGGCCATCGGCCGATCTCCTTCCAGCCGAGACGGCCGTAGAAGTCTTCGAGCCCGGTGCCGCCTCGTGCGGCGAGGTGCAGCTGCTCAAGGTTCATCTCGTTGCGGGCGATCTCACGGGCGCGGTTCATGAGCGAGGCGCCGATTGAGCGACCACGGAAATTGGTGTGGCTCTGGAGGTGGTTGATGGTGCCCCAGTGCGCGACGACCGGGTTGAGGTCGCGGCGGATGTTCAGCCAGCCGGCGAGACTGCCGTCCATGACGGCGAGGAGGAGTCGGCTGCTATCGGGATCGAGGTCGGCGATGAGCCGGTCGGCGACGGGAGTGACGTGGTCTGTGTCGACGGGCGGAAAGGGGAACCCGGCGGCCCCGCCGGCGTTGGTGACCGTGATCCAGCAGTCGATCAGTTCGCGTTTCAGTTCTGCTGTGATCTCGTGCGGGCGGACGATCTGGTGAAAGACAGGGGCATTCGTACTGGTCATAACGGGAAGTCTCGCTTTCGGGTCAGTCAAGGTCGGGCTTTCGAGTTGTGCTGGCCACGGCGACCGCCTACCGCATCATCCATAAGCACGCCTGTGCGAACCGGCGCTCCGGGTCACGGTGACGGACGACGGACGTCCTCGTGCGCCCAAGGGCGCGGGCACCGGCCATGGACTGGTAGGCATGCGCGAGCGGACCAGGCTGCTCATCGACGCGCAACCGGACATGGAGGTCGTCGCGGAGGCCTCCACCGGCCGGAAGGCGGCAGAGCTGGCCGAGGTCGTGGTGATGGACATCAGGATGCTCGAGGTCGACGGCACGAGGCCACCGGGCTGATCGGTCAGGACGAGGACCTGGCCGGAGTCAAGATCCTCGTCCTGACCACCTTCGAGGAGGACGAGCTGGTCATCGAGGCGCTCCGGGCCGGCGCGAGCGGCTTCCTGGGCAACGGGTCGAGCCGGCGCACCTGCACGATGCCGTCCATCTCGTCGCGGCCGGCGAGGCATTGCTGTCCCCGCGGCCACCAAGGGCCTCATCGCCCGCGTGCGCGCACAGCCCGGACCCTGCGTGGTCGAGCCTCACCGACTCCGTCCCCTCCATGAATCGGATGCACCGACGAGCGACGACCGCACGCGTCCGACCAGCGGGCTCGTGACTGATCGGGCGGCCTGCTCAGTGCAATTGCTCGGCCAGTCCGACGATGATGCCCTCCGGGCCGCGGACGTAGCAGAGCAGATAGCTGTCCTCGAACCGGGCGATCCCGCCGACGAGTTCGGCGCCATGAGGGCGCAGGCGGGCAACGGTGTCCTCGATGTCGTCGACGGCGAACATGACGCGGTGCGTGCCCACAATGTTGTGCGGGCGGTTGCGCGGCCCGGCGCTGATCGCCGCGGGGCTGTGGTACTTCGCCAGCTCGAGCCGGCTGTGACCGTCCGGGGTCCGGACCATCGCGACGTCGCAGCGGACGCCGTCGAGACCGGTGCACTGGTCGGCGAACGGTCCCTGGATCTCCGCCCTGCCCTCCAGTTCCATACCGAGCTCCACGAAGAACGCGATGGCGGCATCCATGTCCTCGACGACGATGCCGACGTTGTCCATCCGCAGGATCGCCATGCTGTCTTCTCCTTCCTCGTGCGGCCGGTGGTGGCCGCTGATGCCCCTGGGACGGAGCCGGTGACACGTTCTCGACATCCGCACACCGCCGAACTCCGAAGAATGTGGATCGAGCCTCAGCACCGCCACACCAGACCCATGAGCCAGGCCCCCTCGCCGAGGGCGAGTGCGGCGCCGGTGTCACGCCACGGACCGCTTCGCGGGAAGCAACATGCCGATGGTCTACGAGCCCTTGGGCACCGTCTCTCCGCCCGCCCAGGGGCCGCGCAGTTCACTGGCCACCGCCCATGCCACCGACACCATCGGCACCGCCACGACCGCACCGACCACCCCGGCCAGGACGGCACCGGCGATCACCGAGACGGCCACCACCACCGGATGCAGCCGCACCGCCCAGCTCATCACCAGCGGATGCAGCACATGGCCCTCGATCTGGCCCACGACGACGATCAGCGCCAGCACCACGATCGCGATGACCGGGCCGCGCGAGGCCAGGGCCACCACCGTGGCCATCCCCAACGCAATCGGCGAGCCCACCAGCGGGACGAACGCGGCAAAGAACTCCAGCAATGTCAGCGGCAGCGCCAACGGCACCCGCAGTACGAACAGGGCGATGCCGACCAGCACCGCATTGGTCGCCGCCACGATCACGATGCCCCGCGTATACCCGGCA
The DNA here is from genome assembly GCF_053597275.1 of Streptomyces sp. NPDC001492. Taxonomy (NCBI): domain Bacteria; kingdom Bacillati; phylum Actinomycetota; class Actinomycetes; order Kitasatosporales; family Streptomycetaceae; genus Streptomyces; species Streptomyces sp. NPDC001492. The sequence continues at coordinate 97,785 of NZ_JBSFHW010000034.1, forward strand.
AAGGTCCGCCACGCCGCACCACCCGCGCGGCCGAACGCGTCCCCCGCCCGCCGCGGCAGACCCCCCTTGAACCAAGACCACAACCGGTCACCGGAATAGATGAAGAACACCGAACAAAACAGCGCGAGTACCCCAGCCGTCAACACCTCGACCAGCCGCCCGGCTCCGCTCACCGCACCGCTGACGAAAGCCGAGCGATGCGCGGACACATAAGAACCCACCTTGCCCTGAAGATCCGACATCACCGTGGGACTCACATGGAAAGGAGCCCCCTGCAGCCACCGCTCGATGCGTCCCACTCCCCCGCCGAACTCCCGCCCCAGTCGGCCCCATTCACTCGCCACCAGCTCACCCATCAGGGCGAGCAGCCCCAGGACCGCCATCAGGCTTCCCGCGACACCCACCACCACCGCCAGCGCCCTCGGCAGCCACCGGTCCAGCAGATCCACAAGCGGACGCAGGACTGACGTCACCACCAGGGCAAGAAAAAGCGCCACAGCCACCAGCTGCAAACGCCCCAGCATCACAAAACACGCATAGGCGACCACCCCCACCACCAACAGCCGCCACCCATACGCAGCCCCCACCCTCAGCCCCCGGGCGACCACCACACCCTCCCCGGCCCTCCCCCCTGCCATCCCCGCCCTGCGGGCACGCGCCACCGATCCCACCCTCCGCGCCGGCCGACTGCCCAGCACCACAAACCGCAACCGCTCCCCGCCACGACGGGCGCCACCGCCACCCGGATACCGACGCAACCAGCGCTCGGCACCACCCACCCGCACATCACCACCTCACCTCGCCAGAGCCACGCAGCGATGTGTCCCCCCAGAGGCCCCCTTCTCAATCGCCACTGCTCTCACGGACCAGCCCGGACCGATGGGAACCACCACCATGGAGAGGCGGCGCCAAGTCCCGCTGCGTCATCGCCGCCGCCGGGTGTCTCTCGGGTTGGGACAGCTCTGGTCAGGGCCCGCAGTGCAGAAATCGGGCCCTCGTCTCACTCGGCGCGCCGTCCGATGCGCAGGACGCTCAGATAGCGGCGCGGTGCCCGGTCCCCCATCCGTGTGCGGATGCGCTCGGCGACAGCGTCCAGCAGCGGCTCACGGACCTGGGGGTCGAGCCTGCGATACAGCGACTGTGAGCGAAGGAGGTCGGCAAAGCCGTCCCCGGTCAACCACTGAACCGTCGGATACCAGCGCACCGTCGTCGGGCCGAACAGGTCTCCGGGATCCTCGACCAGGCCCCACCCCCGGTCGGTGGCGCGCACGTCGTCCTCCAGCGGCGGGTGCCCCCAGTCGGGGTTGCCCGGAGAGAATCGCTCGTGCAGATCGGCGCTCTCGGCATACACCTCCGGCTCTCCCGGCCGGCGGACCACGACATGGCCCAGCAGCGCCATCCAGCCTCCGGGCGAGACCACCTGGTGCGCCCGCCGCCAGCCGACCGACGGATCGACCCAGTGCCACGACGACGCAGCGACCAGGGCATCGAAGCGCCGGCCACGGTCGTCCCACTCCTCGAACCGCGACGTCTCGACCTCCACCTTGGGAAAGGGGGCGAGTCGCCGGCGAGCGAGCGCGGCCATGTCCGTGCCCGGCTCCACGGCGGTCACGGAGCATCCCAGCGCTGCCAGCGAGCGCGTGGCCTGACCACTCCCACAGCCCACCTCCAGCACCGACGACCCCTCGTCCATGCCGGTGACGGCGACGAGATCCGCGAACAACTCGTCCGGGTACCCGGGCCGGACCCGGTCGTAAAGCTCCGCCACCTCGTTGAACACCCTGCCGAGGCCGTATGGATCCGGACGCGTCTTCGGGTCATCAGTCACGAGCGCACAAACTACGAGGCCGCCCGTCAGGACGCCACCGGTTTCCCGCAGCCGGAGAACACACAGCCGCCCGTCGTCGTATGCCGGGCGCCGCCGCTCGGAACGTTGACGCCGTCGAGTCGTTGAGCACCGGCACGGTCCCCGGTCCGCTCCTGTCTCGCGACGCCCGGCGTACCCGGCTGTCCGGGTAGGGCCTCGTCGGTTCTACGCTGAAGCCGGTCCGTCTTGGCGGTGTCCCCCACGACCGCCGTGGCGGGCTTGATGGGCCCCGCTCATGCGATGCCCTCGGCCGAGGGCGTCGTCGTGCGCCGACGCGGCCGTGGAATGTGGAAGATCCGAACAGTGAAAGGACTGTCGTGGTGACGGCGGAAACGCGTGACATCGAGAGGGCGGCCGGTGTGCTGCGCGCCGGAGGGCTCGTGGCCTTCCCGACCGAGACCGTCTACGGTCTGGGCGCCAACGCCGAGGACCCCGCCGCCGTCGCACGCATCTTCCAGGTCAAGGGGCGCCCGCCCTCTCACCCGCTGATCGTCCACCTCGGCGACGCGCAACACCTGGCCGACTGGGTGCAGGACGTGCCCCCGACGGCCCGCCTGCTGGCGGAGCACTTCTGGCCGGGACCCCTCACGTTGGTCCTCCGCCGCGGTCCCCGGGTTCCCCTCGAAGCGACGGGCGGTCTGGAAACGGTGGCCGTGCGTGTGCCCGACCACCCCGTCGCACTCGCGCTGCTGTCAGCCTTCGGCGGCGGTGTCACGGCCCCGTCCGCCAACCGCTTCGGCCAGGTCAGCCCCACCGCTGCGGACCACGTTCGTGCGGAGCTCGGTGACGCCGTCGACTTCGTGCTGGACGGCGGCCCCTGCGAGGTCGGCGTCGAGTCGACCATCGTGGACGCCACCGGCGAGACGCCGAGCATCCTGCGGCCCGGCGGGGTGACCCGCGAGGACCTCGAAGCGGTGCTGGGGCGCCCGCTGACGGTCCACTCGACGAGCCACGTCCGGGTGCCGGGCCAGCATCCGTCCCACTACGCGCCGCGCGCCAGGGTCGTCCTTGTCGAGCCCGAGAAGGTCGCCGCCGAGGCGGAGATCGCGCAGGAGCGGGGGCACCAGGTCGGGGTCCTCCTTCCTCCCTCCATCGCCGACACTCCGGTGAAGGCGCACACCGTGGTAGCCGTCCCCGCCTCGATGACCGCCTACGCCCGCGACCTGTACGGCTTCCTGCGCGAACTCGACCAGCGGGGATGCGACCTCATCGTCGCGTCCTTGCCGGTGGAGGAGGGACTGGGCCTGGCGATCGCCAACCGGCTCCGCCGCGCCGCAGGACCCCGAACCGCCGAGTGACCAGCACCGCCGTCGACCCATTGAGCAGGGAGGGGGCCGCCTGAGGGCGCCTCGGCCACGAGGGCTTCGGTGCGCCACCGCCGGACGGCCACGGCAACGGATCCGTCCGGCACGGGAGTTGGAGGGCCATGGGGCGGCGCTCGCCGCGTTGGCCTGGGCGGGCCCGCACCTGCCGGCCGTCGCCGGGCGGGACGGCCAGGTCCGCAGGTACGGCGCTCCGTCCCGAACGGCGCTGTGAACCGCTCCGTGATCCGGGCGACGGTGCCCCGACCCTCGACCGCAGGGCGCCGGCCCGGCAGCGCTGCCGTCCGGATCGCCTTCGCCCTGGGCGACGACGGCACCGACGACCTGTTGAACCAGGCGTAGCCGCCCGCGCCTCGAAGGCGCCGGCCGGCCCGTGCGTGCCCTTGCCCCCAGCGCAATCCCGGGGCACATACGACCAGGTCAGAAGCTATCCGGCTGCGCAAGACCGTCGGTTGCCAATCCGCGGGTCGCGACGAGCTGTGCGCTGCCGTCGGCCAGGCGGTAGCACAGGCCCACCACGGCGGCCTGGCCGGCGGCGACCTTCTCGGCCAGCACCCGGGAGCGGTCCAGGAGCAGATCGACGGTGTGCCTTATGTGCTCGGCGAGGATCTCCTCCGGCTCCACCCGTCCCGCGGCCCGCGCCGCGAGCACGCTGGGGGTCACCCGCTCGACAACATCACGGACGTATCCGGCCGGTGCCATGCCGTCCTCCAGCACGGCGCAGGCCGCGCCCACCGCGCCGCACGAGTCGTGGCCCAGCACCACCACCAGCGGGCAGCCCAGGACATCCACCCCGTATTCGATGCTGCCCAGCACCTCCGCACCCACGACGTGGCCCGCGGTGCGCACCACGAACAGGTCGCCCAGGCCGCGGTCGAAGATGATCTCGGCGGCCAGCCGGGAGTCGGAGCACCCGAACAGCACGGCGAAGGGCTGCTGGGACGGGGCGGTCTCGGCGCGGCGAGCGGCGTCCTGGTTGGGATGTTCGGGGGCGCCGGCGACGAAGCGCTTATTACCGGCCAGCAGCAGCTCGAAGGCATCCCGGGGTGTCGGAGTCTTGATCTCGGTCATGACCGCAGCCTATGAGCCGACACCGCTCGTCTCGTCGCATGGTCCCCGCACCACCTCGCCGGGCTGGGCCACACATGGCCGGTCATGACCCTGCGCGGACGCCGTGGGCGAATGCGGCGGCAGTCGCCCAAAGGGGCCTGCGCCGGCGGGTCGGCGAGCGCCGGCAGGGGCAACGAGCCCGGATTCAGGGCGAATTTCGATGACCAGGCAACCTGAATCGGCTTTTCACGCTTTTCACAGTTGGCACACAAGAACCTCCTTGCGTGCCTGCACGACGTGCACGACTCGTCCCGACCAGACGCAGAAAGAGCACTCATGACCAGACATCACCCCACCGTTTTACGGCGTTCGGCGATCATCGCCGCCGCCGCCCTCACCGTCGGCGCCGCCGGAACCCTCGCCGCGCCCGGCGCGGGAGCGGCGACACCGACGGGCACGCCGAAGCTCCAGCTGATCGCCGCCGCCCCCTCGGTGACCGTCGACCGCTACGAGGGCGAGCCAGGGGTCTACCTGGACCTCGGCACCTACATCACGGTCGACGGGGGACCGCTCGAGATGCGGGTGACGCGCAAGTCGTACAACGACCCCGTCGTCGCGACACAGGTGATCCACTCCGCCGGCCGGACGGTGACCAAGACCCTGCCGACGGGCCTGGTGAAGGACTTCTCGGGCCTGCCGGACTTCCTCAAGATCAGCATCAGCGACGCGTCGGGCGCGAAGGTGGCCGACACCACACAGTCGTTCTGCCCGAACACCCGGGCGGGCCGGATCCGGCCGGACGCCCCGGCCACCTCCAAGTACCCCGACGGCTGCTCCGACAACCCGTTCGCGCTCGGTGGAGTGTGGGGTGTCGAGAAGGGCTGGGCGGCGGCCACGTCCCCGGGGTTCCGCGGGGACAACCCCCTCGACCTGCCGGCCGGCGTCTACACGGCGAAGGTCTCGGTGGCGAAGAACTACCGTGACCTGTTCGGCATGCCGGACAAGACCCAGACCGTCAAGGTGACGGTCCGCCAGAACTCCGGCGGGGGCCAGGGCCTGGCCGGCGTCAGGCACGGGCAGAAGAACGCGTCGAAGAGCCTGAAGCCGGCCGCGCACCGTCCGGTCGGCAGGGCGACCGTTCCGGCCGACGTGCCCAAACCCGATCTGCGTGCCCTCCCCGCGTACGGCATCGCGATCACCAACGGAGACGAGGGCGGAGCGGGCGCCGCCCCGGCCAAGGACTACCTCGCCTTCAGCGCCACCGTGTGGAACGGTGGCCCCTCGCCGCTGGTCGTGGACGGGTTCCGCAAGCCGGGCGCGGAGAAGATGGACGCGTACCAGTACTTCTACGACGCCCAGGGCAAGCAGGTCGGCTACACGCCCACCGGCACCATGGAGTGGGACCCGCGGGAGGGCCACCAGCACTGGCACTTCAGCGACTTCGCCAGCTACCGGCTGCTCGGCGCGGACAAGAGGGAGATCGTCCGCAGCGGCAAGGAGGCGTTCTGCCTGGCCAACACCGACGCCATCGACTACACGGTGAAGAACGCCAACTGGCACCCGTACAACACCGACCTCGCCACCGCCTGCGGTGAGGAGACCGCCGTGTCGGTGCGCGAGGTGCTGGACGTCGGCAACGGTGACACCTACAGCCAGTACCGCCCCGGTCAGTCCTTCGACGTCTCGGACCTGCCGAACGGCACCTACTACATCCAGGTCATCGCCAACCCCGACAACCGGCTCAAGGAGCAGAGCACGGCCAACAACGTCACGTACCGCAAGGTGATCCTCGGCGGCACGCCGGGGGCCCGCACGGTGACCGTGCCGAAGTACGGCCTCATCGACGCTCCCTGACCACTGGCGGGCGGAGGCGCGTGCCTCCGCCCGCCGGCCGCAGCCGGTGGACTGGCAGTGGCCCGGGCGGGGGCAGTCGGCCGCGTCGCGGGCAGCAGCCCGAGTCGGTCGCCTGAAAAGCGTTCGCCGCCCGTCGTACGGCGGAGCTGGCCTCGCTGATCATGGGAGCACGAGCGCAGTACGTGGTGGTCGAGAACGGCGCCTGGCAGCGGTACTACTCGCACTGGGCCGCCAGTCGGGTGGTCGACGATCTGCTGCCCGGTCCGGCCGCGGCGACACGCTGCTTCCGAGCCAACCGGGAGATCGACGAATGGCTCGACGACGTGTGGTGCGAGGGCGCCGCACTCGTCGACCACGACCGCCGGATCCTGTGGTGGTTCGCCTTCGCCGGCGGCTGGGCCGACCACATCGCCGCCCGTGCCGTACTGGCCCGGACCTGGCCGGGCTGGGACGTCCGCTTCGCGCACGACGGCATGGGTGACCTGACCCACCACCTGGGCCTCGGCAGAGACCTGACCCGTGAACCGGGCTGGTTCGAGACGTTCGAGCCGACCGGGTTCGCGGCCACCGAATACGCCGAGCCCCGCTCCGTGGCCTCAGTGCGCCTGCCCGACGGAAGCGTGCGCGCCTGGGGCAGCGACTGGGAGCCCGTCGAGCACCTCGCCGGCGGACCCGGCCTCATCGACCTGGCCGTCGCGTGCCCGCCCACCCCCGCACTCACCGACATGCCGTACGGGGGCGTCCATTTCGACCCGCAGGCCCGCACCGTCTCGCTCTGGGCCGTGCAGAACGTGGCCGGGATCCACAACTGGCCGTTGCCGGGCTGGGAGAACTGGGCCCTGGACTTCCGCGGCGACGACCACACCCGGCAAGCCGCCCTGCTCCCCGCGGACTTCCCTTTCCCTCAGCCTCCGCTCGCGGACGCACTGCGCAGGCTCGGTGACGGCCTCAGCACCCCGCCGCCCGACAACGGCGCTCTCCTTGCCCGCGCCATGACTGCGCCTGGTCCGGAGGGCACCGTCCCCGTGGTGAACCCGGCCGCGCTGGTGCCGCACGCACCGGCCGATCCCACCCCGGCCGAACTGGCCGCCGTGCGCACGGCGCTCGATGCACTGGTCGCAGGAGCGGAGGCCGACTGACCACGGTGGCATGAGCTGCCCGTGGGCCGGACCGGACAGCACAGCGACCATCTCTGCCGACCGTGCGGGGCAGCGTGGTGCCCAAGCACCGCGTTTCACTGGGGACTTCCGCCTTGCCCTGTTGCGGCGTGCGCGCCTGCCAGGGCTTCCACGGCTGCCGCGACCTCACGCGGGCTGGAGATCATGGTCAGGTGGCGGGCTCCGGGGATGAGGGTGGGCGGCGGGGCACCGATGCGCCGGGCTGTCTGCTGCGGTGTCTGCCTGCTGAATACGTCGTCCTCGGCGCCGAACACGACCGACTTGGGGATGCCGACGGCCGTGAGTCGTGCCACCTGGCTCGCGGGGAGGCCGGGCACGCCCTCGCCGAGCATGCTCCACAAGGCGGCCTCCGCGCCCGCCACCCGCAACGGGCGGCGCCACTGATCCAGTCCGGCGGCGTTGAGGGGTGGGCAGGCCGGTCCGCACTGGGCGCCGTACACGGAGCGGATCAGCCAGTCGGCACCGAGCCCAAGGCGCAACAGGCTGGTTCGATACGGGTCGATCAGCAGGTACTTGAGGGCCGGCGGTGGACCGGCGCCGGTGTTCAGGGCATCCCCGTCGAGCAGCATCACCCTCCCGATCCGCCCCGGTGCGCGCAGTGCCGCCTCCGCGACGACTGCGGCGCCGCTGGAATGGCCCACCAGCAGGGGGCGCTCCCCCGGCCCGCCGAGGCGCATGGCGCTGAGGAATCCCAGCAGCTGCTCGGTGAAGTGGCTGACGGTGTACGGGCCGCGGCGTTCGCTGTAGCCGTCTCCGGTCAGGTCCAGTGCGTAGACGCGGTGATCGCGCGCGAGGAGCGGTGCCAGGCGTGCCCAGGTGTCCACCTGCTCGAAGGCACCATGAACGAGGACAATTGGCGAACCGGTCGTGCCCCAGGTCTGGTAACGGGTGCGGACATCGGCGGCCTGAACGTAGCGCAAGCCTCTTGGAGGAGCGGCACGTCGGGCAGTGAAGGCGTTGTAGGCCAACGAGGCCGTGGTGACGACTGCGAGCAGAACGGTGCAGGCGAACGCCATGCGTCTCAACCACCGCCCCAGCCGCGGGTGGCGCGGCGCCGACGTGCGCTGCGCGGTGTCGGAATCCGGCGGCGGGGCTTCGGTCCGCCCGGCCAGAGAGTCGGCATCCACGCGACTTCCCCTTCTGTTTCGGGCCGACAACCCGGCGGCCTGCACGGTCACGGACGATGCGGACAGCCGTCCCGGCGAACGCCGCTCGTCCTGTCCCACAGCATCGCCCTGTCCCGAACGGCGATCATCCTCCGAGAGTCGTCATCTCGCGTACTCCCGTGGGCGTAAGAACCCTCCCGGCGCAGGCCCGTGCGGCTTGGTCGAAACGTGGGAGGGCCGGCCCGGAAGTCCTGCTCCGGGCCGGCCTGCCAAGCGACGTCAGCTTGCGGCGGGGACGGGGTCGCGGGTGGGCGCGGGCGTCTCCTTCGTACCGGGCTCGACTGTTACCACGTTAGGAGCGGGGGCAGGGGTGAACGGGATCTCGCCGCGCAGGACGGCCTTGGCGCGGTCCTCGTCGAGCTCGCCCTCCCAGCGGGCGACGGCCAGGGTGGCGACGCCGTTGCCGACCAGGCTGGTCAGGGCGCGGGCTTCGGACATGAACCGGTCGATGCCGAAGATCAGCGCGAGGGCGGCGACCGGGACGTGCGGGACGGCGCTGAGGGTGGCGGCCAGGGCGATGAAGCCGGAGCCGGTGACACCTGCGGCGCCCTTGGAGGTGAGCAACATGACGGCGAGCGTGGTCAGCTGCTGGGTGAGGCTGAGGTCGATGCCGAGCGCCTGGGCGAGGAAGACCGAGCCCATGGTCAGGTAGATGGCGGTGCCGTCGAGGTTGAAGGAGTACCCGGCGGGCAGCGTGATGCCGACGACCGGTTTCGAGGCGCCCACGTGCTGGAGCTTGGCCATCATGCGCGGCAGGACGGGCTCGGTGGAGGAGGTGCCCAGGACGATCAGCAGCTCTTCCTTGATGTAGCGCAGGAAGGGCAGCAGCCGCAGTCCGTTCAGGCGCATCACGGTCCCGAGGACGACCAGGACGAAGAAGAGGGCGGTCAGCCAGAACGAGCCGACCAGCAGGGCCAGATGGCGCAGGGTGCCCAGGCCGTAGTTGCCGATGGTGAAGGCCATGGAGCCGAACGCGCCGACGGGGGCCAGCCGCATGATCCAGCGGGTGAGCGTGAACAGGACCGTGGAGAGCTTGTCGATGCCCCGGGCGATGCCCAGGCCCGCCTCCCCGCTGGCGTGCAGGCCGAAGCCGAACAGCACCGACACCAGGAGCACCGGCAGGATCTCGTTGCCGGTCAGGGCGCTGACCAGGGTGGCCGGAATGATGGCGAGGACGAACTCGGCGAAGCCCTCGTGGGTGGTGGTCGCCTCCGGCGGCAGTCCCTTGGTGGACAGCGTCGAGATGTCGATGTGCAGACCGCTGCCCGGCCTGACGACGTTGACGACGACCAGGCCGATCACCATGGCGACGGTGGTCAGCACCTCGAAGTAGACCAGGGCCTTCAGGCTCACGCGACCGACCGCGCGGGCGTTGCCCATGGAGGCGATGCCGTGGACGACCGTGCAGAAGATGATCGGCGCGATGAGCATCTTCACCAGCGCGATGAAGCCGTCGCCGAGGGGCTTGAGGTCGGCGCCGAAGGACGGCCACAGCCCGCCCACGGCGGCGCCGAGGACGACGGCGATCAGGCACTGGACGTACAGGTGGGACAGCAAGCGTCGAGTGCGGCCAGGTGGAGCGGTGACGGTACCCGGGGCGGCGTCGTTGCGGCTCATGCGGGGCGTCCTTCCAGGACGGGAACGAGAAGTTCGGCTCGGGCGATACGCCGGGCGGCGCGGTGCAGGAGCACCGTGGGGGACGCGCCGTCCGGTGCGGGGACGGCTCGGGTGGTGATCACGCCGGCGGGGGTGCCCAGGCGCAGCGTGCCGTCGGCGGTCTGCCGGGCGACGCGGTGGGCGAGCGTGCCGGGGGTGGCGGCGGCCGTGGCCAGGGCCACGGCGGAGGTCAGGCCGATCGCCGGGTGCGGCGCGTGCATGGAGACCATGCGCACGGCCAGGTCGTACTCGTCCTGGTTGACGAGTGTGCCCTGAGTGGTGCGGTAGGGGGCAGGTCGCGCGACGATGCCCACCTTCGGCACCGCGTGGCTGACCGGATCGCCCCCGCGGGCCAGGCCCATGGCCAGCGCTGCCTGGCGGCGCAGCAGGGTCAGCGCGGGCACTGCGGTGGCGAACGCGGTGAGGGATTCCGTGCCGTCGAGGCCGAACGCCTTGGCCTCGAACAGCGCGGCCGGCGCGCCGGCGTCCACCAGGGATGCCTCGACGGGGCCGTCCGGGCCCGTCAGTTCGTCCAGCGCCCGGCCGGTCGGCAGAGCGTTGCCGGTCGTCGAGCCCGCCGGGTCCTGGAACCCGAGCAGGACCGGCACGCCCGGCGCCGAGGTGCCCGGCACCAGGGCCGTGCCCTGCTCCGGTGCCACGCCCGCCGGGGTGGGGATCGTGCCGGTGAGGCGGGCCCCCGTGTTGACGTTGAGCATCCGGACGGTGGTGGTGTCCGGCGCGATCCGCACGAGATGGTGGTGGACGGCGTACAGGGCCACGGCGGTGGCGCAGTTGCCGCAGTTGCTGGCCCACTCCACGCGCTCGTCTCCGATACCGACCTGCGCGAAGGCGTACTCGACGTCCACGCCGGATCGGCTCGACGCCTGTACGACGGCGGCCTTGGAGGTGGTGGAGGAGGCGCCGCCCACGCCGTCGATCTGACGGGGGTCGGCGGCGTTGAAGGCGGCGAGCAGCAGGGCATCGACGTCCACGCCCGTGGCGACCATGTCGCGGTGGTCGAAGATCCAGCACTTGCTGGTTCCTCCGCGGATCATCTCGCCCTGCAGACGCAGCACAACTGACTCCTCACAGACGTGGAAAGGGAAGTCCACCGACGGCCTCGCCGTGCGTGGTGTCCTCCACGGTGGGTTACGGCAGCGTGAAGTACAATCTCGGAAATCTGCATGGCTATTAAGCTGAAGTGAACGCTGGAGGTGGCGGCATGCTCGACGTCCGGCGCATCCTGCTGTTCACGGAGGTCGCCCGGCGCGGCTCGGTGACCGCGACGGCCCGCGCCCTCAACTACACACCGTCAGCGGTGTCGCAGCAGATCAGCCGCCTGGAAACGGAGGCGGGACAGCCCCTGCTGGAACGCCACGCGCGGGGCGTCACCCTCACCGACGCCGGACGGGCGCTGGCCGAACGGGGGCACCGGATCGAACGGGAACTGCGGGCCGCGGAGAACGAACTCGCCGACTACGCGGGGCTGCGCGCGGGCACGCTGCGCATCGGCACCTTCCCCACCGTCGGCGCCTCTCTCCTCCCGCAGGCCGTGATCGCCTTCCGGGACGCCCATCCCGACGTACGGCTGACCGTCCGCAGCGCCCGCATCGCCGGGCTCTGGACCATGCTGGAGAACCGGGAGATCGAAATGTCGCTGATGTGGGACTACGACTGGAGCCGAATCGACCGGGAGGACATCGTCGTCACCCCACTCCTCGACGACCCGCCGGCCCTTCTCGTCAGTGCCCACCATCCGCTCGCCGGCCGTGACGCCGCCTCACTCGCCGACTTCGCCCACGACCCCTGGATCACCCGCGCCGACCATCACCCGGTGGCCGAAGCCCTCGTCCGCGGCTGCCGCGCCGTCGGCTTCGAGCCCCACATCGCCTACGAGGCCCACGACTACCAGGAAGCCCAGGCCATGGTCGCCGCGGGCATCGGCGTCGCCCTCGCCCCCACGCTGGCCCTGGAGGGCATCCGGCCCGGCGTCAACGTCCTGCCGCTCCAGCCGCCGTCCCCCATCCGCCGCATCCTCCTGGTCCGCATGGCCGACCACTCCCCCACCCCCGCCGCCCTGGCCTTCGCCGAACTCCTCCGCGACGCCGCCGCGACCCGCACCCACTGACGCCGGTCACGCTCACCTACGTCAATCCAGGCTCCTCACTCGGGTGTTACGGCTCTGTTCCCCGCAAGCCGGTGCCGATCTCCGTGGCCGGCGGCTTTGAGGCTGCGGGGTGGGGCGCGCGGTCAGCGGCAGGGAAAGCCACCGCGTACGTCGGTACAACCAACCGACTCTCCGGTGTGTCGTACCGGGCGGCGTGAGGACGCGTACGCCGGTGCTCCCGGCGCGGTCGCGAGCGGCCGCCTGGCTCGGCGACGCGTTCCCCGCCGATCGCCCGCCACCCCCTACACGCTCTCCTCTCCGCCTACGTCAGGAAAACCATGCGTTCCCGTTCCCTTCCTCGGCGCCGCAGACGGCTCGTCCTCGCCACCGGTATCGCCCTGGTCGGCGGTGCCGTGCTGGTTCCCGTGGTCAACGCCGCCGCCCCGGCCGCGACGACCACCGCCACGCCCAGCACCAAGCGCCTGCACGACGACTTCAACGGCGACGGCTACCCCGACCTGGCGATCGGCGCGCCGGGGACCACCGTGAACGGGCAGACGAGGGCGGGGGCCGTCAGCGTGCTGTACGGCTCCTCCAGCGGCCTGTCGACCTCGCGCAGGCAGGTGCTGACCTGGTCGAGCCGGTCGACGACGCCACCGCAGACGCGCTACGGCAGCGACGTGCAGAGCGGCGACCTCGACCGGGACGGCTACGCCGACCTGCTGTCACTCGTGGACATGTCGCCGGTCAGCGGGTACGACGGGCGTTTCCTGGCCGTCAACTGGGGCGGCCCCAAAGGGTTGTCGGCCACACCGACCCTGCTGAGGAACGTGCCGGCGAACTCGCGCGGCACCTTCGTGGTCGCCGACGTCGACGGGGACAAGAACCCGGACGTGGCCGCGTGGGGCGACGCATATGGCGACGAGACCACGCCGGGGGACGGCTCGGTGCTGCACGGCCCGTTCCAGCGGGACGGCAGCAGCGCGAGCACGGCACGGTTCACCCTCTTCCCCGGCGAACAGTGGTACGCCCTCGCGATGGCCGCCGGTGACGTGACCGGCGACGGCATCGCCGATCTGGCCGTCAGCGCCAGGCAGCAGGACGGCGAGGTCGGTACCGGCGGGGTCGCCCTGCTGGTGGGCGGCCCCGCGGGATTCACCGACAAGGGCCTCCTCAAGGACGCCCAGGGCCGGCTCATCCGCGGCGACGACGTCGAGATCGGCGACCTCGACAGGGACGGTCACGCCGAGATCGTCGTCGGCCACTCCGTCGACGGCACCGACTACGACATCGGCCTCCCGGTCAAGGGCGGGGCGATCGCCGTCGTCCACGGCGGCCCGAACGGCGTGTCCACCACCCGCAAGCCGGTGTGGATCAACCAGGACACCGCGGGCGTACCAGGCGTGGGGGAATGGCATGACGGCATGGGTTCCGGCCTGTCGATCGGCGACACCGACGGCGACGGCTACCTCGACGTGGTGACCGGCCTGCCCGGCGAGGACTTCAACGGCCTCACCGACGCCGGCACGGTGCTCGTGCTGCGCGGCAGCGCGAACGGTCTGACCACCACCGGCATCAAGTCGTTCACCCAGAACACCGCCGGGGTGCCCGGCACCGCCGAGAAGCTGGACCGTTTCGGCAGCGAGACCGCCCTCGTCGACGCCAACGGGGACAAGAAGGACGGCCTGGTCGTCGGCGACCCCGCGGAGAACGCGAACAACGGTACCGCATGGGTCTTCTCGCCCGGCTCCAGCGGCATCACCGCCGGCGGTTCCTTCTCGTTCGGCCCGTCCACCATGGGCCTGCCCGCGACAGGAGCCCTGTTCGCGGCATCGCTGGCCGACTGACCGCGACCACCACCCCGTACACGGGAGGACGGTACGGGGTCACGGGTGAGCGAGCGCAGAAGCTGCGGGGTGCCGATGCCGCCTGCGACGACCTTGTCGCGGGCGGCGCGGAACGCCGTGTCGTAACGGCGGTTGAAGCCCACCTGGCGGAACACCCGCCCGGGCAGCGGCGGTTACGGCGCGGTCGGCGTCGGCGTGGGTGAGGGCAGGAGCGGCGATGACGACCGCGTCGAGGTGCGGGGCAGCAGGTCGGCGACGTTGCGCCCCGCCTCGTCATCCGGGGAATGCGGAGTCCGGCTCATTTGGTCTTGTGGCAAGATCGCAGGATGCTACGACTAACCGACTTCATCATCGACTGCCCGGACACGATGAAGCTGGCAGCCTTCTACTCCGAGGTGACGGGGCTCCCGGTCAAGGAGAGCAGCAACGAGCACTGGGCGGGTATCCGGTTCGGCGAGATCGAACTTGCCTTCATCCAGGTGGATGACTACCGGGCCCCGCAGTGGCCCGACAGCGAGCACCCCAAGCAGTTCCACCTCGACTTCGAAGTCGACGACATCGAGGCCGAAGAGCGCCGCGTCCTGGCCCTCGGCGCGACCCTGCAGCGGAACTGCGTGGGCCCCAACGGCTACGGTTTCCGCGTCTACACCGACCCCATCGGCCACCCTTTCTGCCTCTGCCGCAACAAGGGTGTCATCTGGACCGATCAGGGACCCGTCTGGCCCGAGCGCGACCAGTAGCCCTTGTTTCGAAGTCGGTGGAGCCACGGTGCAGCGGCTGATTCCGTGCTCCACCGCATGCCGGCCGCGGTAGGGCGCGCGAGGAGTACTGGAGCGGCCCAGCGCGTGATCGCCACGCGCGCCCATCCCGCTGTCTGGTCGGCATGGCTCCGGAGGCCACGCCCTCCCCGACGACGAAACGGTCGGCCCTGGAGGTGCGGCGGCGGAAGAGCACTCGTCATTCGGCCCGCGGCGACCGCAACCGGCGGGAATTCCTGCCTAGCGGGGCGCGGGACACGGCGTCATCTCACCTCTCAGACGCCCCAACCGTAGGCATCGTGTGTCTTGAGTTCCCACCAGAACGTCGGCTCGATCTGCGGTTACAGGTTTCCGGAAGCCTGATCCGCGGCGACGGCGGAGTCCATTGTTCCGGCGGCCGCCGATAGCCTCTGGGCTGTCGCCGCGTCGGCGGGCAGGAACGCCTCCAGCTTCAGCTCGGCGAGGGTGACGTCAATGGCGGTGGCAAAGGTGGTCACGGTCGTGATCAGGTGCAGCTCACCGTAAGAAGACTCCAGATGGAGCGGAACCGCGAAACCGAGCAGCCCGGCGGAGGGATCCAACTGGGGAACATACTCGGTGAGTTCGGCGCGCAGCTCCTCCAGGTGGCCGAGGCGGGCCAGGATGTGGCGCGCCCATTCGGCGAGGTTACGGATACGGGGAGCCAGACCCTCGGGGTGCAGCGCGAGGCGGTAAATGTTCGTGCCCGGACCGAGCAGCTCCGGGCTCACCCCCTGGGTGATCCGGTCGAATGCGGAGTTCGCGGCGATCAGATCACCGCTGCGGTCCACCACCAGCGCCGGATACGGCAGATGCCCGCGCAGGATGTGACCGATCGCCGTGCGCACGGGAGCCAGCACCGGGTCGTCGAGTGCGCTCTCCGGATAGACGGGCGCGTACCCGGCGGCCAGCAACAGCTCGTTGCGCTCCCGCAGCGGCAGCTCCAGTGACTCGGCCAGGCGTACGACCATGGTGCGGCCGGGGACGGACCTGCCCGATTCGATGAAGCTGAGATGGCGCTGGGTGGTGCCCGCCCGAAGCGCCAGGTCGAGTTGGCTGAGATGACGGCGGGTACGACGTTCGCGAAGCGCACGGGGGAAGTCCACGCGCTCTGTTGTAACGGGGGCAGCGGGTCCCTGGCCATTCCCCGCAGGGAATTGTCGCCTCGCACACCGGTCGCCGACGATCGCCGGCATGGACATCGGCGTACTGCTTCCGACCGGAACCGCCCAGTGGGGCCCGGCCGACGACCCTCGCGAGCTCATCGCCTTCGGCCGCCGGGCCGAACAACTTGGCTTCTCCTCGCTCTTCGTCAACGACTCCCTGATCAGCCCGCGCATCGAGGCGCTCACCATGCTGGCCGCCCTCGCCCCCACGACCGAGACCGTGACGCTGGGTACGGCTGCGCTGATGCCGTTCCTACGGCGCCCGGTCCAGGCCGCGCAGGCTCTCGGATCGATCGACGTGCTGTCCGGTGGCCGGCTGACCGTGACCGTCGGAGCCGGCTTCCCCGGCCGCTTCGGACGGCCCCTCTACACGCTGTCCGAGCTGCCCTGGGAAAGGCGCTTCGCCCGCCTGGACGAGACGGTCGCGCTGTGGCGGGCCCTGTGGGACGGCGCCGACTCCTACCACGGCGAGATCCTCCAGTTCGATGACATCCCACCCAGCATCAGGCCGTCCCAAGCCGGCGGCCCGCCCATCTGGCTAGGCGGCGCGACACCCGCAGCGCTGTCCCGCACCGGACGCATGTACGACGGATGGCTGCCCTATCCGCCCGATCCCGCCGACTACGCATCCGGCCTGCGCCATGTCCGCGAAGTGGCGGCCGACACCGGGCGCGAGGCAAAGGACATCACCCCCGCGCTGTTCGTCTCCGTAAGGATGGACGACGACACGGAGAAGGGCCGTCGAGCACTGGACGCCTACGCACAAGCCACCTACGGCATGCCGCTGAACGAGTTGGAGAAGATCCAGGCCGTGGTCAGCGGCTCCGCCCACCAGGTGCTCCAGCGCCTGGAAGAGTATGTCGCCGCCGGCGCCCGGCACATCGTCGTGCGACTCGGCGCGCTGGACCTGCACTCCCTGCGAGACCAACTCGAACGGCTCGCGGATCTGATCCCCGCAGTCCGGAAGACAGCGGATCACGCCGCTGCCTCGGAAGCCTCCTGAGCTCCGGCCGGCACTGACAGGAGACACCATGGCGTGCAAGAACCTGGTCCGAAGGCGAGTTCGCCTTCGGACCCCAGGCTCTGACCCGTGTGGTTTCAGAGCATGATGAGGAGACGTGTCTTCGGCTTGAGTTTCCTGTTCACCGAACGGCTCTGCACATATACCTCCAGCTTGGGATTGTTGCCCGCCTTCACGGAGACGGTCCCCCGGATATCCGTGCCGAACAGCAGGCTGCGCGCCGCGTCCCCCGTGTAGGCGCGGTCGGTGTCCTTCTCGACCACGATGACTTCCTTGTTCAGCTGAACCTGAGCCCGGGCGCCCAACTGGTAGTAGCACGAACCGCGTTCGTACGTCACCCCCGGGTGCGAGTTGACGAAGGGGCGGATCTCGACCTCCTGGTCGACCTTCAGAAGCCGGTATTTGTTTGCCGGAATCGGTTCGAGGTTCGCCCGAACTTCGTCCAGTGATATGTCCTGGCCCACGGCGAACAGATTCTTCGTGCCGCGCACGCCTTGCTCTCGCCCCCGGAGGAAGCTGGTGGCGGCAGCGCGCACGGTGCCGATCGCCTCCTCGACGCCCTTCTGGGAATCCGCGTCCCAGATGGCGATGTTTCCGGCCGGGAAACCGTAGTTCTGGGCGGTCCGCTTGGCCAGGGAGTTCGGAACGAGGATCGCGGACGTCCAGTGGCCCGGGAGCCCGCTCATCTTCGCCGTGATGTTGTCGAGCCAGGGGCCGAGGATGGTCATGTCGCCGTCGTGCCGCTTGTCGCCGCCGGACGCGTTCTCCTCGCCGTCCGTCACCACGATCTGGAGGAAGCTGTGTTCGCCGTATTCCTCCCAGATGTGGCCCAGGTCGTCCAGGGACTTGAGCGAGGCCTCAATGAGGGCTGTAGCCCCATTGTTGACGCGGTACAGGCCCCGCATGGACGGCAGATGTTTCACGTCCATGTCCCACACAAGGTTCTCCACCCTGTGGTCGAAGGAATAGAGGCTGATCCGGGTTTCATGGCCGAGGCTGTCCGATTCGGCTTTCAGCCCTGCCACGAACTCGTCCACCACGCGGATGAGTTGACTCTCGTGCGGACGCATGGAACCCGAACAGTCCACCACCAGTGCGACGTGGTTCACCTTGTGCTGGATTTTGTTTCCGGACATGCTTCTGCTCCCCCTCCGAGCTGCCCCGAATGATGCT
This sequence comes from Streptomyces sp. NPDC001492, assembly GCF_053597275.1. Lineage (NCBI taxonomy): Bacteria > Bacillati > Actinomycetota > Actinomycetes > Kitasatosporales > Streptomycetaceae > Streptomyces > Streptomyces sp. NPDC001492. Next base: position 115,968 of record NZ_JBSFHW010000034.1, read on the forward strand.
TTCACTCTATGGGGAGGCACTGACAACGGCCTTTCCCGCAGGACGGGGCCCCCGGCACGCTCGTGCCGCAACGCGCCAGCGTGAAGCGCCCGTCCGCTGCGGTGGCTGCCTGCTCCGTTGCACGACCCCTCCCATGACGAGTCGTCAACCGCGGTCGTGCGTACGGGTTTCAGGTCGGCACTGCCGCCGCAACCGTGCGCTCCCGCCCCATTGTGTTGCGTTGTGCGTGGCCTTACTGTTCGACTTTGCCTGAGTCTGTTTGATGCTGATCGCTCAGGCGGTATGGAGGCCGCAGTGCGAAGTGATCGGTTCGGTTCAGAGGCTGCGAGACCCGGCGGCGGTCGATGGTGGAGGGCGGCCCTTGCGACAGCCGCGACCATCGCCCTGGCGGCGGGCATGACCGCGCCCGCGGCGGCGCAGGACAGTGGCGGGCAGGCTCCCGCCGCCGAGGCTGCCGCAAGTCCACCGACGCACACGGTGAAGCTCGACGGCTATTCGTTCCTCGTCGACGGCAAGCGCACCTATCTCTGGTCCGGCGAGTTCCACTACTTCCGGCTCCCGAGCCCGGACCTGTGGCGCGACATCTTCCAGAAGATGAAGGCCGCCGGATTCAACTCCACCTCGCTGTACTTCGACTGGGGATACCACTCGCCGAGGCCGGGTGTGTACGACTTCAGTGGGGTCCGTGACGTCGACAAGCTGCTCGACATGGCCGAGGAGGCCGGGCTCTATGTGATCGCCCGCCCGGCGCCGTACATCAACGCGGAGGTCGACAGCGGCGGTCTGCCCGGCTGGATGACCACCAAGGCCGGACACAACCGCAGCGACGACCCGCAGTTCCTGAAGTACGCGGACGAGTGGCTGACGCAGATCGACCGGATCATCGCCCGGCACCAGCTGACCAACGGCACCGGGTCGGTCATCGCCTACCAGGTCGAGAACGAGTACTACAACGGCTCAGCGGCCGGCCACTCCTACATGAAGCACCTGGAGGACAAGGCCCGCGCCGACGGCATCACCGTGCCGCTGACCGGCAACAACAACGGCACCTTCAACTCCGGTACGGGCGCTCTGGACGTCGACGGCCCGGACTCGTACCCGCAGGGATTCAACTGCTCGAACCCCTCGAAGTGGAACGGTGTCCCCGACATCAGCTACGACCACCCGGACGGCAAGCCGCTGTACTCGCCTGAGTTCCAGGGCGGTGCCTTCGACCCCTGGGGCGGGCCGGGCTACGACAAGTGCGCCCAGCTGATCAACGACCGGTTCGCCAACGTGTTCTACAAGCAGAACATAGCCGTCGGTGCGACCGCGCAGAGCTTCTACATGACCTACGGCGGCACCAACTGGGGCTGGCTGGGCATGCCGGAGAACTACACCTCGTACGACTACGGGGCAGCGATCCGTGAGAACCGCCAACTCGATCCGAAGTACTACGAGGACAAGCTCATCGGGTACTTCACCCAGTCGGTCGCCCCGCTGACCAAGACCGAGGCGATCAGGGCCACACCGCCGGACGACTCCGCGGTCGTCGACACCGCCCGGATGAACCCGGACACCAAGACGCAGTTCCACGTCCTGCGACACGGCAACTCCACGTCCACGGCGGTCGACAGGACCCACATCTCGCTGGACTTCAACGCCCAGCCCACCGGGGACACCACCTACACCTGGGACGACCCCGACTCCGCGCTGCAGTACACCGGTTCGTGGTCGCACGTGGCCGACACGAGCTACACCGGGGGCGACTACAAGCACACCGAGTCGTTCTCCAACAAGGCCGGCGACTCGCTCACCGTCCCCTTCGACGGCACCGCGATCCGCTGGATCGGCTCGAAGACCGACAACCACGGCAACGCCGACGTCTACCTCGACGGCACCAAGGTGGCCACGGTCGACGACTCCGGCGGCGAGAACCAGGCGGTGGTCTTCCAGAAGACCGGTCTGACGCCCGGGTCGCACACGCTGAAGATCGTCGTCGCCGGGAACCACAGCTCGGGATCCACGGACAACTACGTGGCCATCGATGCCATCGACGTGCCGACGGGTGCCGCCGCCGCGGAGCCGACCTACCCGGTCGTGCCCCAGCAGCCGGGCACCGCGATCACTCTCGACGGGCGCGACTCCCACGTGATCACCGCCAACTACCGGCTCGGGGAAGCGCAGTTGCAGTACTCGACCTCGGAGATCATGACCAGCGCGGCCATCGGGAACCGGGATGTCGCCGTGCTCTACGGCGACCCGGGCAGCGACGGAGAGACCGTGCTGCGCTACTCCTCCGAGCCCACCGTGACCACCAGCGGCGGCACGGTCACCACCACCTGGGACAAGGACACCGGTGACCTGCGGCTGAACTACACGCACAAGGGCCTGCTCCGCATCAGCATCAGCGGCGGCGGAAAGCCCCCGCTGCTGCTGCTCGTCGGCGACAAGGCCACCGCCAACACCATCTGGCGTCAGGACACGGCGAGCGGCCCGGTCCTCGTCCGCGGCAGCCACCTGCTGCGCACGGCGACCAGCCTGGACGGCGGCCGCACCGTCGCACTGACCGGCGACAACGCCGACGACAAGACCATCGAGGTGTTCACCTCCGCCGACCAGGTCACCTGGAACGGCAGGACCCTCAAGACCCGGGCCACCGACACGGACAGCCTCACCGGCACGATCCCCGTGGCCGCCCCGGTACACCTTCCGGCCCTGACGACCTGGAAGCACGCCGAGGAGTCCCCCGAAGCGGCTCCCGGCTTCGACGACGCCAGCTGGCAGGTGGCCGACAAGACCACCACCAACAGCGTCTCCGGCGTCAACTCGCTGCCGGTGCTCTACGCGGACGACTACGGCTTCCACACCGGAAACACCTGGTACCGCGGCCGCTTCCGCACCACCGGCAAGGAGACCGGCATCCACCTGGTCTCGGACTCCGGAGGAGACGCGCAGGCCTTCTCCGCGTGGCTCAATGGCACCTTCCTGGGCAGCTCCACCACAGGCAGCGCCGACTTCACCTTCCCCGCCGGTTCGGTGAAGGCCAAGGGCGACAACGTCATCTCCGTGCTCACCGTGAACATGGGACATGAGGAGGACTACAACTCGACCAACGGCAACAAGACCGCACGCGGTCTGACCAGCGCCTCCCTCGTCGGGGCGCCGCTGACCTCGGTCACCTGGCGCGTACAGGGCGTACGGGGCGGCGAGGACCTGCAGGACGCCGTGCGTGGCCCGCTCTCGACGGGCGGCCTGTACGGCGAGCGTGCCGGCTGGTCCCTGCCCGGCTACCCGGACGACAAGTGGAACCGGGTGTCCCTGCCCGCGAACGACACCCGTCCCGGGATCTCCTGGTACCGGACCGACGCGACACTGGACCTGCCGCGCGGCCAGGACACCTCGCTCGGACTGACGTTCACCGACGACCCGTCCCGCAAGTACCGCGCGACGATCTTCGTGAACGGCTGGCAGGTCGGCAACTACGTCAACTACCTCGGCCCGCAGCACACCTTCCCGGTCCCGGACGGGATCCTCGATCCGAACGGCCGCAACAGCATCGCCATCGCCGTGTGGAACCTGGACGGCAGCACCGGCGGGCTGGGCAGGGTCTCGCTGACACATTACGGCAGCTACGCCTCGTCCCTGCGCGTGGCACAGAACGACAGCCCCCGCTACGACCGCAAGAAGTACGCGATGCCCGCGCGTCCGGGAGCAGATGTCGCCCTGGACGTGCCGGACACCGCTCAGCCGGGCCAGGCCTTCACAGCCGTGGCCACGGTGGGGGTGCCGGAGGACCGGCCGTCCGCCTCCCGGCTGACGGCGTCGCTCTCCACGCCCGACGGCTGGAGCGTGAGCGCCCCGAGCCCCACCTCGGTCAAGCGCGTACAACCCGGCGCATCGGCCACCTTCACCTGGAAGGTCCAGCCGCCGACCGGGACGCTGCCGTCCGCCTCGGCACTCACGGCGAGGGTGCACTACCGGCAGAGCGGACGGCAGGCCGCAGGCGACGACGAGCGCATCGTCGGCGGGATCCCGCCCGCCCCGCAGGCCGGGAAGAGCGCGGTGAGCGACCTGCCCTTCCTGTCGTCCACCAACGGCTGGGGCCCGGTGGAGCGTGACAGCAGCGTCGGCGAACAGGCGGCCGGGGACGGCCGTCCGATCACCATCAACGGGGTCGGCTACGCCAAGGGCCTGGGCACCAACTCGGTCAGCGACGTCCAGCTCTATCTCGCCGGAAAGTGCTCGCGGTTGACGGCGGACGTCGGCGTCGACGACGAGACGGGAGGTGCGGGAACGGTCACGTTCTCCGTCATCGCCGACGGCAGGACCTTGGTGACCACGCCGACGATCCAGGGCAAACAGGCCGCGGTGCCGATCGACGTCGACGTCAGCGGCGCCCAGGTGCTCGACCTCAAGGTCGGCGACGCCGGCGACGGAAACGGCAACGACCACGGCGACTGGGCCGTGCCGACACTGACGTGCGGTTAGCGTAAGGGCCGCTTCCCGGGCGGATGCCCGGGATCCGCGTCTTCCGCGATGGCCAAAGCCGCGTCGAACTGCCCGTCCAGCTGGTCCATCGCCGCCGTGGC
>NZ_JBSFHW010000035.1:0-118005 GCF_053597275.1 Streptomyces sp. NPDC001492
GCCGGTGCCCTTGACGTTGCCGGTGCCGTCGAGGGCGGTGCGCTCGGTGCGCAGGCTGACGACCTTGCCGTCCTCGCCGAGGATCTCGGTGGGGGCGATAAGGCTCCGGCACTTGTGCCACCGGCGACGTACCCTGGAAAACCCCCGGCCCGCCGCGCGCGTCGGGCCCTTCGTGTTGCCCGCCCCCCGGACGAAAGCCGCCCCGAATGAGCCTGCACGGTCTGCTCGACGCCGTCGTCAAGGACACCGCCCTCGCAGAAGCCGTCAAGGCGGCCGCAGACGGCAACCGCATGCACATCGACCTCGTCGGCCCCCCGGCCGCCCGCCCCTTCACGATCGCCGCACTCGCCCGCGAGACCGGCCGCCCCGTGCTCGCGGTGACGGCGACGGGACGCGAGGCGGAGGACCTGGCCGCCGCCCTGCGCTCGCTGCTGCCGCCGGAAGGCGTCGTGGACTACCCGTCCTGGGAGACGCTCCCGCACGAGCGGCTGAGCCCCCGCAGCGACACCGTCGGCCGCCGTCTCGCCGTCCTGCGCCGCCTCGCCCACCCCCGCCCCGACGACCCCGAGACCGGCCCGGTCTCCGTCGTCGTGGCCCCCGTACGGTCCGTGCTGCAACCGCAGGTCAAGGGCCTCGGAGACCTGGAACCGGTCGCACTGAGGACCGGGCAGACCGCCGACCTGAACGACATCGTGGAAGCCCTCGCCGCCGCCGCGTACGCGCGCGTCGAGCTCGTCGAGAAGCGCGGCGAGTTCGCCGTGCGAGGCGGCATCCTGGACGTCTTCCCGCCCACCGAGGAACACCCCCTGCGCGTGGAGTTCTGGGGCGACGACGTCGAGGAGATCCGCTACTTCAAGGTCGCCGACCAGCGCTCCCTCGAAGTCGCCGAGCACGGACTGTGGGCGCCGCCCTGCCGTGAACTCCTGCTCACGGACGACGTACGCACGCGTGCCCGGACCCTCGCCGAGCAACACCCCGAGCTGGGCGAACTGCTCGGCAAGATCGCCGAGGGCATCGCGGTCGAGGGCATGGAGTCCCTCGCACCCGTCCTCGTCGACGACATGGAGCTGCTGATCGACGTCCTGCCCAAGGGCGCCATGGCCGTCGTATGCGATCCGGAGCGGGTACGCACGCGTGCCGCCGATCTGGTCGCCACCTCCCAGGAGTTCCTCCAGGCGTCCTGGGCGGCGACGGCGGGCGGTGGCGAGGCCCCCATCGACGTCGGCGCGGCCTCCCTGTGGTCCATCGCGGACGTCCGCGACCGGGCCCGCGAGCTGGACATGATGTGGTGGTCGGTCTCCCCCTTCGCCGCCGACGAGACGTTTGCATTTGCCGCTGACGCGGCGGGCGACGCCGACACCCTCAAGCTGGGCATGCACGCCCCCGAGACCTACCGCGGCGACACCGCCAAGGCCCTCGCCGACACCAAGGGCTGGCTCGCCGAAGGCTGGCGCACGGTGTTCGTCACCGAGGGCCACGGACCGGCGGCCCGCACGGTCGAGGTGCTGGGCGGCGAGGGCATCGCGGCCCGCCTCGACGTGGAACTCGGGGCGATCTCCCCGTCCGTCGTGCACGTGGCGTGCGGCTCGATCGACTACGGCTTCGTCGACCCGGCGCTCAAGCTGGCCGTCCTGACCGAGACCGACCTGTCCGGCCAGAAGGCGGCCGGCAAGGACGGCGCCCGGATGCCGGCCCGCCGCCGCAAGACCATCGACCCGCTCACCCTGGAGGCGGGCGACTACATCGTCCACGAGCAGCACGGCGTCGGCCGCTACATCGAGATGGTGCAGCGCACCGTCCAGGGCGCCACCCGCGAGTACCTCGTCGTCGAGTACGCCCCCGCCAAGCGCGGCCAGCCCGGCGACCGCCTGTACATCCCCACCGACCAGCTGGAGCAGATCACCAAGTACGTCGGCGGGGAGGCACCCACCCTGCACCGCCTGGGCGGCGCCGACTGGACCAAGACCAAGGCGCGCGCGAAGAAGGCCGTCAAGGAGATCGCGGCCGACCTCATCAGGCTGTACAGCGCGCGCATGGCGGCCCCCGGCCACACCTTCGGCCCGGACACCCCCTGGCAGCGCGAACTGGAGGACGCCTTCCCGTACGCGGAGACGCCCGACCAGCTCACCACGATCGCCGAGGTCAAGGAGGACATGGAGAAGTCGGTCCCCATGGACCGCCTGATCTGCGGTGACGTCGGCTACGGCAAGACGGAGATCGCGGTCCGGGCCGCCTTCAAGGCCGTACAGGACGGCAAGCAGGTCGCGGTCCTGGTCCCCACGACCCTTCTCGTGCAGCAGCACTTCGGGACGTTCTCCGAGCGCTACTCCCAATTCCCCGTCAACGTAAGGGCGCTCAGCCGCTTCCAGACCGACGCCGAGGCGAAGGCCACCCTGGAGGGGCTGCGCGAGGGCTCGGTGGACGTCGTCATCGGCACCCACCGGCTGTTCTCCTCGGAGACCAAGTTCAAGGACCTCGGCCTGGTCATCGTCGACGAGGAGCAGCGCTTCGGCGTCGAGCACAAGGAGCAGCTGAAGAAGCTGCGCGCCAACGTCGACGTCCTGACGATGTCCGCGACCCCCATCCCCAGGACCCTGGAGATGGCCGTGACCGGCATCCGCGAGATGTCGACGATCACGACACCCCCGGAGGAGCGCCACCCGGTCCTGACGTTCGTCGGGCCGTACGAGGAGAAGCAGATCGGCGCGGCCATCCGGCGTGAACTGCTGCGCGAGGGCCAGGTCTTCTACATCCACAACCGGGTGGAGTCGATCGACCGGGCCGCCTCCCGGCTGCGTGAGATCGTCCCCGAGGCGCGGATCGCGACCGCCCACGGCCAGATGTCCGAGTCGACCCTCGAACAGGTCGTCGTCGACTTCTGGGAGAAGAAGTACGACGTCCTCGTCTCCACCACGATCGTCGAGTCCGGCATCGACATCTCCAACGCCAACACCCTGATCGTGGAGCGCGGAGACAACTTCGGCCTCTCGCAGCTGCACCAGCTGCGCGGCCGGGTGGGCCGTGGCCGCGAGCGCGGATACGCGTACTTCCTGTACCCGCCGGAGAAGCCCCTGACGGAGACCGCCCACGAGCGTCTGGCCACGATCGCCCAGCACACCGAGATGGGCGCGGGCATGTACGTGGCCATGAAGGACCTGGAGATCCGCGGCGCCGGCAACCTCCTCGGCGGCGAGCAGTCCGGCCATATCGCGGGCGTCGGCTTCGACCTGTACGTCCGTATGGTCGGCGAGGCGGTCGCGGACTACCGGGCCTCCCTGGAGGGCGGGGTGGAGGAGGAGCCGCCGCTGGAGGTCAAGATCGAGCTTCCCGTCGACGCGCACGTCCCGCACGACTACGCGCCCGGCGAGCGCCTGCGCCTCCAGGCCTACCGCGCCATCGCCTCCGCCAACACGGAGGAGGACATCAAGTCCGTACGCGAGGAACTCGTCGACCGCTACGGCAAGTTGCCCGAACCGGTGGAGAACCTGCTGCTGGTCGCGGGCCTGCGGATGCTCGCCCGCGCCTGCTCGGTCGGCGAGATCGTCCTCCAGGGCAACAACATCCGCTTCGCGCCGGTGGAGCTCCGGGAGTCCCAGGAGCTCAGGGTCAAGCGCCTGTACCCGGGGACCGTCATCAAGCCGGCCGCCCACCAGGTGCTGGTACCGCGCCCGAAGACGGCGAAGGTGGGCGGAAAGCCCTTGGTCGGGCGGGAGTTGCTGGGCTGGGTGGGAGAGTTCCTGGCGTCGATCCTGGGGTCGTAGCCGCCCTGCCGGACATACGAAGCCGTCCGCGGGAGGCGGATTCCGCGGACGGCTGCTCTGTGGCCTTACGGCTGTTCGGGCCTGTCGCGATCCATGCCGAGCTGCCCCTCGATGCGCTGCTGGGCGTCGTCGACCTGGTTCTCGTACTTGTTGCCCGTTCTCTCGTTGACCTTGCGTTCCGCCGCGTCGGACAAGTCCTTGGCCTTGTCCTGCGCCTGGCGGTTGCCCTTGAACCTGTCGAAGATGCCCATCCAGAGCTCCTTCCCGAGGTGGCCCAGGAACGACGATACGTCCCGTGTGTGGCGAATGCCCACTTGGGGACGTTTTTGGTCTGGACCTCATGAACGCCTCCGTGCGCCCTCTCGCTACGGTGTGCGGACAGTCGTACGGGAAATCCGTACGAGAGGAGACCGCCCGTGCGGGCGGATCGGGCGGGCAAAGGGGAGGGCGCACCATGAGGCGTCTGAGGGGCGGGGCGGCGGCTGCCATGGTGCTGGTGTTCGCCGTGGCCGGGTGCAAGGCGGAGACCAAGACGGGATCCGGCGGGCCGCAGGAGACCGGGGGCGGAGGCGGGGGCGCGGCCCTCACGGCCGCCGAGTCGCTGACCGTGAAGGGGCGCGCGCCGAAGACGGGTTACTCCCGGGACAGGTTCGGTGCCGCCTGGGCGGACACCGACTCCAACAGCTGCGACACCCGTGACGACATCCTCAAACGGGACCTGGACGACGTGAAGTTCACCGGCGGCACGTGCAAGGTGTCGTACGGCGTACTGGAGTCGGACCCGTACTCCGGCCAGAAGGTGACCTACCGGCGCGGCCGCAGCCTCGTCGACATCGACCACCTGGTCGCCCTCTCCGACGCCTGGCAGAAGGGCGCCAAGTACTGGAACGCGAGCAAGCGCATAGCCCTCGCCAACGACCCGCTCAACCTCCTCGCCGTCGACGCGAGCGCCAACCGCTCCAAGGGTGACGGCGACACCGCGACGTGGGTGCCGCCCAACAAGGCCTACCGCTGTACGTATGTGGCCGCCCAGGTCGCGGTGAAGAAGAAGTACGGGCTGTGGGTGACCGCCGCCGAGAAGTCCGCGATGGAGAAGGTCCTCAGGACCTGCCCGGGGCAGAAACTTCCCTCCGGCGGCAACCCGACCGAGGCGCCGGCCCGTTTCCGGGCGGACTGACGTGCTGCATCTTCCCGGGGGCTGTGACGTCAGCGGCTCCGCCGCGGGCCCCCGGACCCCCAGCGGAAAAGCAGGTCGGCCGGCGTGACCGGCGCGGACATCGCGAGGCAAGCCCGAGTAAACCGGTTTCCGAAGGTGGGGCCCGCGCCTACGGTGTCCGTATGGAGCTGAAGGTATCGAGTCTCGCCGCGCGCCCAGAGATGCTGCAGCCGGTGCTCGACATGCCCGACAGCTGGGCGGAGTTCACCACCCAGGACCCGGTGGGTAACTCGCACTACGGGCGGATCCCCACCGATTTCCCGCAGTATGTGCTGTTCGCCGAGGACGAGCGGGGCGAGGTCGTCGCGCACGCCTACAGCGTGCCCTTCCGGCTCGCTGCCGAGGGCCGTGGCGAACTGCCCGACCGCGGCTGGGACCAGGTCCTCGTCTGGGCCTTCACCGACCTGCGCCGCGGGGTGCGTCCCGACACGGTCAGCGCGATCTCGATCGTGGTCCGCCCGGACGCCCAGGGGCTCGGCCTGTCCGGGCGAATGCTGGAGGCGATGCGCGACAACGCCCGCGCCCACGGCTTCACCGAGGTTGTCGCTCCGGTCCGCCCGAGCGCCAAGCACCTCGAACCGCACACTCCCATCGAGGAGTACGCGCATCGGGTCCGGGAGGACGGCCTGCCGCACGACCCGTGGCTGCGCGTGCACGCCCGGGCCGGGGCGACCGTCGGGCGCGTGGCCCCGGCCTCCATGACCGTCGCCGCTTCCCTTGAGGAGTGGCGCGGCTGGACCGGGCTGCCCTTCGACACCCAGGGCGACATCGAGGTGCCCGGGGCGCTCGTGCCGGTGCGCTGTGAGCCCGAGCGCGGATACGCGGTGTACGTCGAGCCCAACGTGTGGATGCGGCACGCGCTGTGAGGCACCAGTGGTCATGACATCGCCGAAAACGTGACCACGCAGTGCGTGTCGGCTGACGTCATCGCAAAGAAATTCACAAGACGCAAAGGTGCAGGCGTCGGCAAATCGGTCAGGTTCAGCAAGGAATAGTCAAGGACCGTACAAGATCTCTCCTCGAACCTGTCCACAACTTGTTCACAGAAGGCAAGATCGGCGGGCTTCTTATCGTTTTCTTATTTCTTTCTTCCTGGAGTCGAAGCCGTGCTGCCCCGCCGTGTGCTGCGCCGTGTCGCCGTGGTCGTGCTGACCGCCCTCTTCCTGATGCTGACGACGGACGAGGCCCTGGCCGCGGGCCTGGAGCTGGGGCGCGTCGAGCTGCCGGATCTGAGCCTGTCGTCGCTCGCGTCGTGGTTCACCGACCCGCACTGGGGCAAGCTGCCGCACCAGCAGTCCGGCACTGCCGCCGGCCACCGCCACCACGTGCCCGCCTCGGCGACCGCCGCCCACCGTGGCAAGGGCCGCAAGCCCGGCAAGGGCAAGGGCGAACTGCCCGCCTACAAGGCGCACAAGGCGGCCGTGAAGAAGGGCCTGAGCGCGGGCGCCGCCGGCTACAACGCGAAGACCAGCAAGCGCAGCGCCGCCAAGTCCTCGGCCACCGAGACCGTCTACGACAACGCCGACGGCTCGGTCACCCGCCGGATATCCCAGACGCCCGTCAACTACCAGGTGCGCAAGGGCAGATGGGCGCCCATCGACGTGGACCTGAGAGCCGGCCCGGACGGGCGCTGGCACGAGAAGGCCAACTCCCTCGCCGTCGACTTCGCCGCCAAGGGCACCGACTCCGCCCTCGCCTCCCTCGCACTCGACAAGAAGCACCACATCGCCTACGGCCTCGAAGGCGCCGCCTCGGTCAAGGGCACCGCCGACGGCTCGACCGTCAGTTACGAGAACGTCCTCGACGACACCGACCTCCGCCTCGCCCCCACCGCGACCGGCGTCAAGGAGTCCGTCGTCCTGCACTCCGCCGACGCGGACAACTCCTGGACCTTCCCGCTCAGCCTCAAGGGCCTCACCCCCGTCCAGCACGACAACGGCTGGATCGACCTGAGGAACTCCGCCGGCAAGACCGTCGAGCGCATCCCTCCGGCGTACGCGTACGACTCGAAGGTGAACCGTCGCTCCGGTGACCCGGCCACCACCCACAAGGTCACCACCGAGCTGGTCCACACCGAGGACGGCTACGCCCTGAAGGTGACTCTGGACAGCAACTGGCTGCACAGCGCGAAGCGCGTCTTCCCGGTCACCGTCGACCCGACCGTCGACGACGGCTGGACCACCACCTACGCCGAGTCCGGCTACGCCGCCACGGACCGTTCCTACGAGCAGACCATCAAGGTCGGCTCCTACGACTCCGGCACCCACTCGGCGAACAGCTTCGTCAACCACTGGGACACCGCCTGGGACGGCAGCAACGCCACCGTCAGCTCCGCGACCCTGCACCTGTTCGACACCTGGGCCGCCACCTGCACCGCCGAGCGGTTCGACGTCGCCCTGGTGACCAGCGCCTGGACCCCGGAGGGCGTCACCACCTACCCGGGCCCGTCCAAGGGCTCCTCCATCGGCAACGCCACCCCGAGCGTGCCCAACGCCTGCGCCAACACCGCCGCCGACCGCAGCGTCGGCGACTGGGTGACCGTGTCGCTGTCCACCTCCGCGATCCAGGGCTGGTTCAGCGGCGCGACCGCCGACCACGGCCTCGCGGTCTACGCGTCCACCAGCGACGCCCTGCACTGGAAGCAGTTCGGCTCCTTCAACGACCCGAACAAGGGCCCGTGGATCGAGGTCACCTACACCGGCAACACCGCCCCGCAGCTGTACGAGCAGTTCCCCGCCGACAACGCGGTCGTGAACACCACCACGCCGGAGTTCACGGCCTGGGCGGGCGGCGCCAACTCCACCAGCGGCAGCAGCAACCAGTACCTGTTCCAGGTCTACGACGGCAACGGCACCAAGGTCGCCGACTCGGGCCTGGTCTCCACCGGCGACTGGACCGTGCCGTCCGGCAAGCTCGCCTGGGGCAAGAGCTACAGCTGGACCGTCAAGGCGTACGACTCCGCCACCAACCTGTACTCACCGGCGACTTCGTACGAGCTGTCCGTGCAGGTCCCGCAGGCCGTGATCACCTCCGGTCTGTCGCAGAACAGCAGTGACCACGGCTTCGACGCGTCGATCGGCAACTACACCACCTCCGACACCGACGCCTCGATCTCCACCGTCGGCCCGTCCCTGGACGTCGACCGCGACTACAACTCCCGCGACCCGCGCTGGACGGGCGCCTTCGGCGCCGGCTGGTCGAGCATCTTCGACTCCCGGGCCACCGAGCAGTACACCGCCTCCGGCGCGGTCTCCAACGTCCAGGTCACCTACCCGGACGGCTCGCAGGCGGGCTACGGCAAGAACAGCGACGGCAGCTTCACGCCCGGCGGCGGACGCTGGGCCACGTTCAAGACGGTCACCGGCGGCTACACGCTGACCGACAAGGACGACACCGTCTACACCTTCACCCAGTCCCTGGGCTCCGGCGGCTACGGCCTGACCTCGGTCACCGACGCCAACGGCCGTGCGCTGAACCTCACTTGGACCGGCGGCCACATCACCAAGATGACCTCCGCGGTCTCCGGTCGCTCGCTCAACCTCACCTGGTCCACCCCGTCCGGCGCGCTCGCCGCGCACGTGGCGACCGTCGTCACCGACCCGGTCACCCCGGGCAACGCGTCGACCGTGCAGACCTGGAACTACGGCTACACCGGCGACCAGCTGACCCACGTGTGCTCGCCGCTGTCCACCACCAAGTGCACCACCTACGGCTACAACACCGGCTCCGGCTACCAGAACGCGGCGCTCGACCTCGACCCGCACACCTTCTGGCCGCTTTCGGAGACCTCCGGCACCACCGCCAAGGACGCGGTCCTCGGCAACGAGGGCACGACCAACGCGACGTACGAGAACGTCACCCTCGGCCAGAGCGGCCCGCTGACAGGCTCCTCCGCCAAGGCGGCCGGCTTCAACGGCACCTCCTCCGACGTCTCCTTGCCGAAGAACCTCGGCAACGACACCGACTCCGGAGCGATCTCGCTGTGGTTCAAGACCTCGGCCGGTCCCGGTGTCCTCTACTCCTACGCCTCCCAGCCCATCGGCTCCGGGCAGGCGGCCGGCTTCTACACGCCGTCCATCTACGTCGGCTCCGACGGCAAACTGAACGCCGAGTTCTGGTACAGCGGCGGGATCAATCCGATCGTGTCCTCGGCCTCCGTGGCCGACGGCAGGTGGCACCACGTCGTGCTGTCCGCGGCCGGCAACTCCCAGAGCCTGTACCTGGACAACACCAAGGTCGGCTCCCGCACCGGCACCATCTCCATCAAGAGCGCGACCGCCTTCGGCAAGAACCAGGTCTTCAACTACCTCGGCACCGGCTTCCTCGGCGGCAGCTGGCCCGACCACCCGACATACTCCGACAGCGACGGCCACGCCACCTGGTTCAACGGCTCCATCGCCGATGTCGGCTGGTACTCCCGCCCGTTGGTGGCCGCCGACGTGAGTGCCCTCTACACATACGGCACCCACAGCACGAGCCTGCTCACCTCCATCACGCGCCCGTCCGGCAAGACGTTCGCGGCGATGACGTACGACGCCAACACCACCGCGCTGACCCAGCTCACCGACGAGAACGGCGGCGTATGGAAGCCGGGCACGCCGACCGTCACCGGCTCCAGCGACACCTACCGCGGCGCAGTGCTGGGTGCGGCGCCCTACGGGTACTTCCGGCTCGGCGAGGCCGCGGGCGCGACCGCTGCGGTCAACGAGGTGCGCGGCGGCAACGGCACATATACGGCCACAACGCTGGGTGTGAGCGGGCCGTTCAGTGACAAGAAGGCGGCGTCGTTCAACGGCACCTCGTCCTTCGTGGAGGTTCCCGACTCCGCCCTGCACTCCCACAACGACCGCAGCGTCGAGCTGTGGTTCAAGACGGCGAATCAGGGCGTCCTGATCGGCGACCAGTCGGTGTCCCCGGCCGGGGCGACCACCCCGTCGGGCACCTGGACGCCGGTGCTGTACGTCGGCAGCGACAACAAGCTGCACGGCCACTTCTGGGCCGGCAGCGGCTCGGGCTCCGCGGCGTTCGGCTCCACCGGCACGGTCACCGACAACGCCTGGCACCATGTGGCGCTCAGCGTCATCGGCTCCACCCAGACCCTGTACCTGGACGGCGTCAAGCAGGCCACCTACAGCGGGGCACCGAACGACCAGTCCAACAACCACCTGTACATCGGCGCCGGCTTCAGCAAGAACTGGCTCAACTCGCCCGCCGACGTCAGCTTCTTCAACGGTTCCATCGCCGAGGCCGCCTTCTACACCTCGGGGCTCACCGCGGCGGACGTCGAGGCCCACATGGAAGCCGCGAAGAACTCCACCGGCCTGCTGCCCGTGGAGACGGTCACGGTCACCTCGCCGACCAACTCGACGCTGAAGTACACCTACGACGTCACCAACAACAACCGCGCGCTCACCGAGACCGACGGCCTGGGCAACAAGACCAGCTTCGGCTACGACTCGGCCGGCTTCGAGCACACGGTGACCGACCCCAACGGGGCGGTGGCCATCACGGGTCACGATGTGCGCGGCAACGTGGTCTCCTCGACGTCCTGCCAGGACCAGGCCGCGAACAAGTGCAACACCGAGTACTACTCGTACTACCCGGACGACACCACGGCCCAGCTGACCACCGCCGACCCACGCAACGACCAGTTGCTGACCGAGCGCGACGGCCGGTCGACGTCCGCGACCGACACCACCTACCTGACGTCGTTCACGTACGACTCGGCGGGCAACCAGACCGCGATCACCGGTCCGGCGGTGCCCGGCTTCCCGAACGGCCGCACCACGTCCACCGTCTACAGCGACGGCACCAGCACCTACCCGTCCGCCGACGGCGGCGTTGTGCCCAAGGGCCTGCCGGTCAAGACGGTCACCCCGGGCGGCGCCATCAACCAGGTGTCCTACTTCGCCAACGGCGACGTGGCCTCCACCACCGACGCCATCGGCCTGGCCGCCTCGTACACCTACGACGGTCTCGGCCAGGTGCTCAGCCAGAAGGTGGTCTCCGACACCTACCCGAACGGCCTGGTGACGACGTACAAGTACGACGCCGGCGGCCAGGTGATCGAGGAGCACGACCCGCAGCTCACCGACCGTGTCACCGGCGCCACCCACGCCGCCGTCACCAGCTCGGCCTACGACGACGACGGCAACGTCACCTCGCAGACCGTCGCGGACGCGAGCGGTGGCGACACGTCCCGTACGCAGAACTGGACCTACGACGCCTACGACCGGGTCGCCACCGAGGCGGACGCCAACGCGGCCGCGGGCGCTTCGAACGGGAACACCACGTCGTACACGTACGACACCTCCGGCAACAAGAAGACGGAGGTCACGAGCGCCGGCAACGAGACCCGGTACACCTACGACGACAACGGCAACCTGCTCACGCAGGGCCTGATGTACACCGGTGACCCGGTCAACCCGCAGACGGCGACCCTGCTCATCGAGTCCTCCCGGGCCTACGACCCGGCCGGGCGGCTCGCGTCGATCACCGACGCCATGGGCAACACCACGGCGTACACCTACACCGACGACGGTCTGACCGCGACGGCGAAGCGGACCAGCGCCGACGGCAACAGCACCTACACGCTGGAGTCGGACTCCTACGACGCGGCCGGCAACCTCACCCAGTCGACCACCGACAACGGCGAGACGGTCACCAAGTACACGGTCGACGCGGCCTCCCGGACCACGGCCACCGAGCTGGACCCGACCGGCGTGGACCGGGTGTCCACGGTGTCGTTCACCCCGGACGACCAGGTCGCCTCCGAGAACGACCACGACGCCACGGGTTACGACCGCACCACCACCAACACCTACGACGACATGGGCAACCTGCTCAGCGAGACGCTGTACGGGGACGCCTCCGGTCACCCGGCGGGCTGGTGGAAGCTGAACCAGACCTCCGGCAAGTCGGTCACCGACTCCTCCGGCACCGGCAACACCGCGACCGCCGGGTCGGGCGTGACCTGGTCGGACGACGCCGCCCAGTTCAGCGGCGACACCACCGGCAAGGGCGACATCATCGCCACCAACAGCCCGGTCCTGGACACCACCGCCTCCTACACCGTCTCGGCGTGGGTGAAGCTGTCGGACACCTCGACGTTCCGCACCTTCGTCGCCCAGGGCGGCACCAACCGCTCCTCCTTCTATCTGCAGTACGCGTCCAGCCAGGGCGCCTTCCGCCTCATCTCACCCAGCGAGGACGCCTCCGGCACCCCGACGGCGTACTACAACGCCTACGCCTCCAGCGCCCCGGCGCTGAACACCTGGACCCATCTGGTCGGCGTCTTCGACGCGAGCAGCGGCTCGATGAAGCTGTACGTCAACGGCGCTCAGGCCGGCTCGGCCACCAACACCACGCCGTGGACCGGCACCGGCCCGCTGTCCGTCGGCGGCGCGCAGACCGCCTCGGGCACCGTCAGCAACGCCGTGAACGGCTCGGTCAGCAACGTCCAGACCTACCAGCGGGCCCTGTCCGCGTCCGAGGTGACCTCTCTCTACGGCAAGGGCCGCTCCGGCGGCACGGTCGGCTCCTCCACCGAGCAGACCACCAAGTACAGCTACGACAAGCGAGGCCTGCCGACGTCCATGACGGACGCCGAACAGCACACCACCAACTACTCCTACGACGAGGCGGGCAACCTCGCGACCACCACCGCGCCCGCAGTCCAGGCCGAGCCCGACGGCACCAACCCGGCCACCGTGCGCCCGGTCACCACCAGCGGCTTCAACACCTTCGGCGAGGCCGTCGAGGAGCAGGACCCGAACGGGCTGGTCAGCACGACGGTGTACGACGCCGAGGGCAACAAGGTCTCCGAGACCCTGCCGTCGTACACCCCCGCGGGCGCCTCCTCGCCCAACGCGGGCACCACCGTGTGGACGTACGACAGCGAGGGCAACCAGACCTCCGTCACCACGCCCGGCGGCAGGACCACGTCGTACCTGTACGACCAGATGGGCAACGTCGCCCAGGTCACCGCGCCCGACACCACCAAGACCCACGCGGTCTACGACGCCAACGGCGAGATGCAGTCCTCGACGGACGCCACGGGCGCGCAGGTTCAGGCGACGTACGACTTCCTGGGCCGCCAGGTGACGCAGACGACGATGGAGCGCTACCCGTCGACGAGGACGCTGACGGCGACCACGTCCTACGCGGTCACCACGGGCAACCCGTACGGCGCGCACGCCTCCTCGACCACGTCGCCGGGCGGGGTGACGACGTCGTACGGGTACAACCGGGCCGGCGACGTCACCTCGGTCAAGGACGGGGCGGGCAACACCACCGGCTACAGCTACGACTTCCAGGGCAACGTACAGAAGACGACGCTGGCGGACGGCACCTCGACGCAGACCGACTACAACGCCTCCGGCGACCCGGTCGCGACGCGGGGCTACGACGCGCTCGGCAACCAGCTGTGGTCGACCTCGCAGGGCTACGACGGTGTCGGCAACATGACGTCGGCGACCGACGCCAACAACCACACCAGCACGTTCACCTACGACGCGGCCGGCACCATCACGCAGGAAGTCCAGCCGGTCGACGCCTCGACGTCGATCACCACGACCTTCGGCTACGACGCGGCCGGCAACCGCACCCGCTTCACCGACGGCCGCGGCAACTCCTGGCGCTACACGTACACGCCGTGGGGCCAGCAGGAGAAGATCATCGAGCCGACCACCGCGAAGTACACCTCCGCGGCCGACTCGACGACGACCTTCGCCTACGACGCCGACGGGCAGATGACCACGGCGACCCTGCCGGGCGGCACCACGACGTCGATGACGTACGACTCGCTGGGCCAGCTCAAGTCGATGTCCGGCGCGGGCGCCGACGCGGCGACGGCGAAGCGGAGCTTCACCTACGACAACGCCGGCCGGGTGACCGCGGCGGACACCGACGAGGCGGGCATCGCCGGCGCGGCGGACCACCAGGCGGCCACGCACAACGCGTTCACCTACGACGACCGCAGTGACCTGCTCACGACGTCCGGCTCGGCGGGCTCCAGCAGCTTCGCCTACAACAACGACGGCGCCCTGACCTCACGCGCGGATGCGGCCGGGACGACGACGTACGGCTATGACACGGCCGGCCGCCTGTCCTCCCTGAACGACGCGGCGACGGGCACCCAACTGACGTACACCTACGGCCTGTTGAACGAGCCGAAGACGGTCAAGTACGGCTCGACCGGCCAGACCCGCACCTTCGGCTACAACAGCTCGCACGAGCTGACCAGCGACGTCCTGGCCCAGGGCGCCTCGACGCTGGCGAGCTTCACCTACGACTACGACAAGAACGGCAACCTGACGTCGAAGACGACGACGGGTGTGTCGGGCGCCTCGACCAACACCTACGGCTACGACTGGGCGAACCGCCTGACATCGTGGAACAACGGCACGGCGACGACGTCGTACGCGTATGACGCCTCCGGCAACCGGATCCGCAAGGGTTCGGACGTCTACACCTACGACGAGCGCGACGAGCTGACCTCGGACGGTGTCCACACCTACGACTACTCGGCGCGCGGCACGATGACGCAGGAGGCGTCGACGTCGGGCGGCACGGTGGCGTACAAGACGGACGCCTTCGGCAGCCAGATCGTGGCGGGCAGCCAGTCCTACACGCTGGACGCGATGGGCCGGAACGTGTCCGACACGGACACGGTCGACAACACCACGCGCACCTTCGTCTACTCGGGCGCGGACAACACGATCGCCTCCGACGGCGACAACACCTACACCTACGACCCCTCGGGCGGCGTGGTCGGCATCAAGCCGTCGGGCGCCGGCGGGGTACTCGCCCTGACCGACCAGCACAGCGACGTAGTCGGCACCTTCACCTCGGGTGCGACCACGCTCGCGGGCTCGGCGTCCTACGACCCGCTGGGCAAGGTGGTCTCCCCGACGAACACGGTCACCGGCCACCTCGGCTTCCAGTCCGGCTGGACCGAGCCCGGCACAGGCGATGTGGGCACGGCCTCACGCTGGTACGACCCGGACACGGGCGTCTTCCACAACAAGGACAGCATCGGGCTGAACCCGGTCCCGAACTCGGTGTCGGCCAACCCGTTCGCCTACGTCGACGACAACCCCCTCGCCGGCACCGACGAGTCGGGCAACTGCTCCTGGTACGACGTGGTGTGCGGCGCGAAGAAGGCCGTCCACCATGTGGCGCACGCGGTCAGACACGTGGTCCACAAGGCCTACCACGCGGTGAAGCACGCGGCCCGCAAGATCGTGCACGCCGTGAAGCACGCGGCCCGCAAGATCGTCCACCGCGTGCGGGACGTGTACCGGGCGACGGTGCGGGTGGTGCGCCGGGTCTATCACTACGCGGCGCGGCATGTCAGACGCGCGTATCACCGCGTCGTCCATGCGGTCCACAGCGCGTACCACAAGGTCTCGCGCGCGGTGCATCGCGTGGTGCACGCGGTGAAGAAGGCCGCGAAGAAGGTCGCGCATGCCGTGAAGAAGGCGGCACACGCGGTGGCACACGCGGCGAGAACCGCGTACCACGCCACGGTCAAGGCGGCGAAGACGGCGGCGAAGTTCGTCAAGCACCATGCGGCGGCGATCACGTCCTTCGTGGTCTCGACGGCGGTCTTCGCGGGCTGCGAGGCCGTAACAGCAGGCGTCGGCTCCATCGGCTGCGCGGCACTGGCGGGTGCGGCCGGCTCCCTGGTGGAACAGGGCTTCGCCTGCGCGGAGAACGGCGGCGACGACTGCAGCGCGGGCGCGTTCGCGGGAGCGGCGGTGACCGGCGCGGTCGCCGGTGCGCTCGGCGGCGCCCTGGGCAAGATCGGCGGTTCACTGCTGGCGAAGGCGGCACCCAAGGCGATGAAGGTCGTGGGCGGGCTGTTCGGCAAGGGGGCTACGGAGGCCGAGGAGACGGCGGCTACCGATGCCACGGAGGCGGCGGCTTCTCGGGCGGAGTCGGATGGGGCTGGGACACGGGCTCAATCCCACTCGGACGATGCGGGCGGGGCGGCCGAGGAGTCCGGGCCGAGCTGCCGACTTCCGCACAGCTTCACCGGGTCGACCCGGGTGCTGATGGCGGACGGCTCGACGAAGGCCATCGACCAGGTCAAGGTCGGTGACTCGATCGCCAACTCGGTACCGGGAGCGAAGGGGACGGAAGCGCACAAGGTCACGGATGTGATCGTGACGCGCACCGACCACGACTTCGTGGACCTGGCGGTGAAGGGGACGACCGGGAAGGCGGCTGTTTCCGCGACCAAAGCGTCGGCGAAGGCTGGGGCTGCGGCCGGGGCGAAGTCACTGGCCAAGAAGGTCGCCCGTAAGGCGGCGTTCGGCCTGGCGGCCTCGGCGGCGGTGCTGGGTGCGCTGTCAGGTGGCCACGGTCACGGTGACGCGCCGGCGACGCAGCCGGTGGCGGCGGTCAGCACGGTGTCCGAAGCAACCGCGCAGGACGCCCACCTGACGACGACCTTCCACCACCCCTTCTACGACCAGACCCAGTCCGCCTTCGTCGAGGCCAAGGACCTCAAGCCCGGCGACGTCCTCCAGACCCCGACCGGCACGACCGAGGTCACGGGCATCCGCCTGTACCACGCGAACACCACTACCTACGACCTGACGATCGGCAGCCTGCACACGTACTACGTGGAGGCCGGTGATATGCCGGTCCTGGTCCACAACATTGACCTCCGCGAGTGCAAGATCCCGCTCTCTCAGGTTGAAGGGATCAACCAAGAGGGTGTTAAGGATCTGCCGAGGCTGGCGGAACGCACCCGGGTAATTCACTCGTTGCTTCACCCTCGAGCGCAGGGGGGCCAGACCACTGCGGTCATGGGTACGGAGGAAGGCACTGACGTTGTGGCTGGTGGGGTACGTGATATTCGGCCTAGTCAACGAGCAGCCATAGACCCCGAGCAGGACCTGGAAGCGCGGATGACCAACCAGCATGCAGAGGTCACTGCCGTGACACGGGCACGGCAAAGTGGCCTGACACCCCGATCGGTGACCACAAGCTGGGATATTTGCCCTGCCTGCGCGAACTATCTTGAGGAAGAAGGATTCGCGCTTGTCGGGCCCAGATCTGCTGTGGCGCGTGAGTTCGGAGGAGGATGACGTGGTACCGGAGTTGGCATTCGATGAGGTGGCGTTGGCGTCGGCTCTCGAACAGCTGAATGAGCAGCAGGCCACACTCTTCGCGGTCACCTGCGTGGAGTACCTGCTGCCAGGCGCGATTCGCTTTGCGCGGGAAACTGACTCTGAATTTCTGTCAGAGGTCGAGGATTTGGCTGATCAGATCTGGCAGTGTGTTGTTTCCCGTTCTGCTCCTTCAAGCCCTGAGCTCAGCCAGCTTGTCGAGAGGGCGGACAGCATCGAATCGCGAGCGCAAGAGGACTGGAATCCCTGGTCGGACATTGCGGAGAATTTCGCAGCATCCTGCGCCATCTTCCTGGGCTATCTGCAGTCCCCTGGAGAGCGGGCGACATTGGCGCAAGTGGCAATGCAAGCGTACGAAGCGGTGGACTCAGTTGTCTCCGTTTTGATGGACCTACAGGTTGTGGACGGTTCGGCACGCAATGCGATTTTGGCGTCGGGTATCGTGCAGGCAGAATTGGCCCGGCAGCGCTATGTCCTAGAAGTCGTTCGAGCCTCATCCAGGACGATCGAGGACCTGATTTCGTGGCTCAGGTCGACTGCTTTGCGTATCGATCACGTAGTAGATCTCGACTCTCTTGAGGAGCACAGTTGAGCGTTCCCCCGTGCTCCTTCAAGAGAGGGGTTTGGTGTGGGTGACGTCGCTGAAGCGGTCCGATGCGCAGCGCGGCTCGATCGCGATGATCGCGTGAAGGTTGGTGGACTGCTCCTGGTGCGATACTGCAGCTTCCTTCAAGACCATAGGTTCTCCCCCTGGTTCGAGAGGGAGCGGGAAGTTCTGGCTCTAGTGGTTCAGGCCGGTGCGGATTTCCCGCGTGATGGTGTTGACACAGTCGATCTCTCAGGGCTCAAGACTTTGGTCCGTGAGGTTCTCGAGGACAGCGATCCCGATGGGCCGCCATTCGCTGCGGAGATTTTTGATCACTTGGTGTTCGCCGACGAGGTATTGGATTTCCTCGGCTCGCCAGACGAACTCAACTTCCTGACCCGCGCCTTTGAGCGTGCCGAGGCACTTGCCGAAGGTCATGAGGAAATGGGACGCGACGATTGGCCGACCGGAGACTAGGAGCCTGTGGAATTCGCCCAGCTTGAAGCAGAGGCGCGTGGTCTGGATGCGCAGGGCGACCTCGCACACTCTGTTGCCCTGCCCAGGAGCGAGCGCTTCGCCAGGCTGTATTGCGATTTCGTTGCGGGTTACTACACGGATGAGGACGCGGGCATTCAGGCTTGACGAGTGCTCCTCGTGTGTCTGATCAGCGCTTCGGGAATTTGAGGTGCTGTGGGCGCCCGCCAGGCGACGGGGAAGACCCCTTCTGGGGCTTCCTGAAAATTCTAGAGCTGCCCGGCGAAATGGAGTTGTTCATGTGTCAAGTGATCCCATGGGGTGGATTGGATTCGGCCCGTTTCGGGGAAAATAGAGAGACTCTGCGTGAGCGATTCGGTGAATTCAATTCGTTCGTCCGTGCCCCGGGTACTCCGCCTATCGACCACTACGTCGAGGTGGGGTCGCTGCTCAGCTTCGATACATCGGACCGGTTGGTGTTCATCGAGGCAACCGACAGGGCGGAGCTGACGTTTGCCGGCGTCAGACTGTCCGGACGCCCCTTCGGCAAGGTCTTGGCAGACCTTTCGCGCAACGGCGTAGACGTCGAAATCGATGACTCCGGAGGCGTCCTCGACGGGACTGGAATTGCTCTCTATACACCAGCGCCGGACGAGCCTGACATCGAAGTTGAGGGAGTCGCGATCTTCAGCTTGGCTGACGCGGCCTCAGATACTTCGGCGACGTCAGTGGAGCCGCTGGATGCCGCTGACGAAGACACACTGTTTTGATGTGCGGACGGCTCTCGGCTGCTCCGGCCACGTCGGCCGCTTCGGCCGGGTGAGCGGGGTGATCCGCGTCCCTGCGCCGCCCGTAGATGCCCGCATCGGCCGATGGTCGCCGTCATACTGGAAGGCGGGAGGACCCATGACTCAGCAGACCCTGTACCGGCGGCTGCGGGACCGCCGTGCGCGCATGACTCCGCCGCCGGGCTTTGCCTGGCCTGAGATCAGTGACGGACAGCTCGTGATGATGATGAGCCCGCGGCCTCGCCACCAGTTCACGGCGAAGCTGGTTTCCCGGCAGCTCGACGCACAGCTCCCGGAGGGCTATTTCGCATTCGAGGCGACCGATACGGACGACGAGGCCCTCGGCAAGCTGCGCGTCCCGGACATGCTTGTGTGCACCGGCGAGGCCATGCAGACCGACGACCCTCTCGACCCACGTGAGATCGTCCTCGCCATCGAGATCGTGTCCCCCTCGAACCCTGAGAACGACTACGAGAACAAGACCCGGGACTACCCGGCCATGGGTATCGCCCACTACCTGATCATCGACCCCCGCGACGGGACCTGGACGTACCAATGGGGCATCGGCCGCACCGGGGGCCGACCCGCCTACGAGAACCGGCTGCACCTCCCGTACGGCAACCCTGTCACCGTCACCACCGACCTGGGCACCTGGACGATCGACACCACCGACCTGCCCCGCTACAGCGCGAAGGACATGGGGCTCGCTCCCGAGGGAACGGGGTGAACCGAAGGGAGGGGCGAGCTGCAGGTGCCGTAGGAAGGCGCCCTCGCTTCACCCCAGCCGCTTCGTAAGTGTGTACTCCGTGACCCCCGGCGGATAGTCGGGGATCACGCACACCACGTCGTACCCCCGTCTCCTGTAGAAGTCCGGCGCTTGGAAGTCCCACGTCTCCACGGCCTCCATGGCCGACGGCAACTGGCACCACGTCGGTGCTGTCAGCAGCCGGCAACTCCCCGACCCTCGCACACCTCCTCGACCACGTCGCCGGGCGGCGTGATGGCCTCGTACAGTTACAACCGGGTCGGCGACGTCACCTCGGTCACCGACGGCGCGGGCAACAGCACAGGCGCCCGACACGCCCGTCGCACAGGAGCGGAACGTCTCCGGATTCCGTTGGAACCGGGAAGGTATGCAGTCCGGGTGCACCTGATCGACTGGAAGGCCGAGCCCGGTTCTCTTGGTGCGGATGGAAAGGCGACGAATGACGCTCTGGGAGACTTCGTCATCGAAATCTGCCGAGAGCCTCCTGAGATGGTCCGTCGATTTCGACAGAGTCTCGAGACGTTCACGAGGTAAGGGCTGATAGATACGTGGCTGGAACGGCGTCCATCCTGTGCTTTGAAAGTCTGAGGTCCTGTGTGTGGGGGCGCGATCACGGTATGCCTTCGGCCTCCTTTCGCGCTGTGTCGATGCATGGACTGCTCATCTGTTGTCGCTGGTCGTACTCGCCGCACTGATAGCCGTGGATGTGAGTCTGGCCAGGAGTTCATAGGCGTTCATGGTCGTCAGCGTGGAGGACGACGCGGGTTCATTGGTGATAGCTCTGCACGTACGACCGTCAGCGGGCCGGGGCGTGAGAGGCGAAGCGCGGAGTATCGATGAGCGGGAGAGGGAGGTCAGTGGACTGGCGTTTCGACGAGGCGTTGGCGGCGGAGATCCGGAGGATGGACCGGGCCCGGCGGCACCAGGCCGTGTTCTTCGCGCTGCGCCGACTGCAGGCGCCTCTGTCGGACATGGAGATGCCGGCGGAGTGGGGAGTCGACCCAGCGGTGGTCGAGGCTCTTCTCCGTCAGGGTGCGGCTCGGCTGGACGGTGAGCCCAACGACGGCTTCCAGCAAGCCCTCGACCGGCTGAGCCAGGCGCCGCTGTTCGAGTCCGAGGTCGATCCGGAACTCGTCGAGAACTTCCAGCTGGAGGCCATCAGCGGTTGGATGCTGGTGGACGAGGCCCTGGGCGAGATGAGCGAGGACCAGGCCGACACCATCATCGTCCGCGCCCGGGAACTGGCCGACTACCTCGATGGGTGCGTGAATGACACGCTGACAGTGGTGGCAGGGGAGGAAGACCGTGACCGCTACCTGGCGAACGTCGCCGACACCCTCCGCGCTTATGGTCTGGGCTATTTCGCCACCAAGAACCTTGAAGTCGAGGGCCAGTGCCACGAGGCGATCCTGGCTGCTGCGGACGGCGCCGACCTACTGGCCTCCGAGACGGGACGCGAACTGTTGGCCCTCTGCGACGACTACAGTCGCGAGCTGGTGTCTGCGCTCAGAGCGTTCCCCCGTGACTGAAGTCCCAGCGGAGCGCCGACGACAGCCATGGGATTGATGCTAGTCCGTAAGGCTGAGCCAATGGGGGCAGAACAGTCTTTCACGCAGGGACGTGCTCAACATGGTGCAGATCTCTGAATAACCCTAAATCTCCTGCCCTTGGGATTCTCCAAGATCGCCGCGGGAAGCAGTCCGTCCAGATGATGGATGCATGACGGATGGCACGTGCCAGGATCGCCGCATGGGAGTTATCTATGGCTACTTTGCTGCTGCTGACGATGACGACGCGGTCCGCGCCGTGGTGCGTGAGGACGATGAACCAGCCGCGACGGGTTATGACGGGTTCGACGTCAACGGTATGGATCCGACCGTCGACCTGCTGCCGGTGGAGGAGATCCTTTCGGGCCGGTCGGCCAAGGCCATCCAGGCGGACCCACGCCATGGCCATCTGCTCGCGACCGCCGATGAGGGGCAGTTGTTGTGTCTGTCGCTGACGGATGCCCTGCGCGACGCGCTCGCCGCTGCTGATCGCGGTTCCCTGCATGACGTTGCCCGGGCATGGGCCGCATCGGAGGTGTTCCCCACGCCGCCGGATCCGGACGGCCTCGGTGGGTTCCTTGAGCAGGCTGTCGACCTGGCGAGCCGGGCGGTTGAGCGAGGGCACCGCCTCTACTGCTGGATCTGTGTCTGACGGGCTCCTACAGCTTTTGTCCTGCCCGCTCGGGCCCTGGGTGGGGGTGTAGCCAGTAGGCGTCGAGATCGCTGTTGTCGATCAGGGCGCGGAGTTTGAGGAGGTCCCCGGCGCTGGCAAATCCCCAGCGGGCGTCCGTGATGTCGGGGCGGTCGCCGATCAGGTGGCTGGCATGCTCCTTCGACGGCGCCGGTGGCGATCGGCCAGCCGTGCGCGAGGGCGGTGTCGTGGCGGAACTGGTCGAGGCGGCTGGTCAGAAAGCGGCAGCAGACCTCGACCGCCTCCCTTCTGCCGTTTCCAGACGAGCCGGGTCCGCTGGACCCTCATCTCCTTCGCGGCGCGGGCGGCTTGGCCCGTGAGCATCGTGGTCGTTGGGTGGTGACCCAGGCGTCGGCCTCGGCGGTGCAGGGTTGTGAAAAGTGTGCGCCGCGGCTCACACGTACGTCGCTGACATGCACGAAGTCGAGGGGCGCGTGGATCGTGACACCCCGTCGCTCGGCCTCGGCCTGATCGAAGGCGTCCGCAACGACCTTTTCGGGAGGATGGATGGGAGGAAGTGGTGCACTGCTTCCACTCAGCCGTCGGGCCCGGGCCCGACGCGCGGGCGGTGCTGCGGCCGCCGGGTGTGTGACACTCGGCGCGGAAGTGTCACGCTTTCGTGCCGAAAGAACCCCACCAGGCAGCTGGTAAGACGAGCTGGGCCGCCGAGGACTCGGAGCGGGCGGTTCAGGTCTGGATGTACTTGGCCGGCAAGGCCGGTTGGGGAGTCAGTCGGGTTGAGGGCGAGGCCGTGGACCTTGATGCGGGAGAGCGCGGTGGTCGTGGATGTCGAGGGGCTGCGTTACGTAGTGCGCCAAGGGCGCAGACTGCGGCGCGTTCTTTTCGGCGATGCTGGCGGAAAGGTGACGCAGCGGCCGAACTTCGGCTTCGCCGCATGGGCCGAGCCGGTGCTTGCTCCGGACAGCGTGATTCCGTAGGGCTTTTACCCGGCGCTCGACTTGAGGGCTGTGAGGAAGGTGCTGAAGGCCCCGGTGGGGAAGGTGAGGGTGCCGTAGGCCGGGTTCTTGGAGTCGCGTATCGCTACTTGGGTGCGGTTGTTGGCGATCTCCACGCAGGAGTCGCCGTCGCCGGCACCGGAGTGAGATGACTTGCGCCAGTTGTCGAGGGTGTCCATGGGGTGCCTCACAGCTCTTTGGCCAGCCTGTGGATGACGTCACGTGACCGCTCCGGATCAAGTGACACCGTTTCCACTCTACGAAAGAGCGTTCGGAACACGGTGAGTTGGGCCTCGGAATCGATGAGGGCCGCACCGTGGGGCCCGTCACGTACCACCGTGTCCAGCTTGGGTACGGCTCCGCCTGCCAGCATCATCGCGGCCCAGGACCCGCCGAAGCCGTCGAGGTCGAAGGGGATGACGCGCACGGTGATGTTGTCCGCTGCGGAGACCTCGAGAAGGGCGGCGAGCTGGGCGCGTGAGGCTGCGCGGTCGCCGACCCGGATGCGTAGCGCTGCTTCGTGGATGACCGCTTCGTACGGTGTGGGGGCGGGGCCTTCGAGGACCACTTTGCGTTGCATCCGGTGTTGGATGCGCAACTCCAGCTCGTCGTGCGGGAGTTCAGGAACCCTGTAGGCGTAGACAGCGCGGGCGTAGTCCTCTGTCTGGAGCGGGCCAGGGATGTAGAGGAACTGGATCTCCCGCAGGGAAGTGGCGTGGTACTCCAACTCTGCGAGGTCGAGGAACGGGGTGGGCAGCAGGCCCTGGTACTCCTCCCACCAGCCCCGCGTCCTGTCCGTCGCCATCGCCACCAGGGCGTCGACGAGCGCCTCGTCTGTGCAGGCGTAGTGGGCCGCAAGTCGCCGTAGGCGCTTCTCGCTCACCCCGCTGGACCCGTACTCGATCTGGCTGATCTGAACGGAACTCACCCCGAGCAGGGTGGCCGCCTCGCGGGCGCTCAGGCCTGCTGCGTCACGGAGTCTGCGCAGTTCGACTGCAAGTCGCTTCTGACGTGCCGTTGGCTCGCGCCTCGTCGACATGGTGCTCCTTGGTTCAACCTGCCTGTGAGCGCCGCTCGTTCGGTGGTCAGGTTACGCGATCGACTTGCGAAACCGTAAATTTCAGGTCTACCGTCGGTGACGCGACGCACACGCTGCGGATTCACCGGACCCCGGAAGCGCACCGCTCCGTCCTGCCATGACGGATGCGGCACTGCCACCGCCCGCCATCACCCGCCGCCCTCCGAAACCCCCACCACCGAACCGGAGCTGACGCATGCCCGAAACCGAGATCCAGGAGCCGTGGGAGTACACGCTTTACATCCCCAACGACCCCCGCGCCGTCACCGTCTGCCGCCGCACCCTCCGCTTGATCCTGACCCTGCACGGCCTGATCCGCCTCGTCGACACCGCCGAGCTGCTGGTCGCCGAGTTGGTCTCGAACGCCGTACGCCACACCAAGGGGCCGGCCGCCCTACGTGTCCGCTGGTCGGCCGGCGTGCTGCGGCTCGGTGCCTGGGACGCCGACCCGGAGCCGCCCGAACCGCCGAAGGCGTGGGAACAGCTCGTCGAGTCGGAGGACGGCCGGGGTCTGGCGTTGGTGCGGGCCTGTGCCGATCAGTGGGGCTGGCAGCCGCTGGCCAGGCGCGGTAATCGGGGCAAGTACGTATGGTGCGAGCTCGCCGCTGCCTGAAGGGCAGACGTCACCTCACCGGCCGCCCCGCCCCCGGCAACCCCTCAACGCGTCACCCCCAACCCCGCCACGAACCGCGGTCCGTCCCCCCGGTGCTGCACCGGAAACGTCACCTTGAGACCCCCCGCCTGCCCGGCCACCGACAAGTGCGTGACGTACTGCAACCCCAGGAAGGCCTTCTTCGAGCCGCCCGCCGACACGTACGCGCGCGGCAGGTTCAGCAGCAGCTCGCCCGGTCTGCCGCCGCGGTTGCCGTCGAAGAAGAGGAGGCGCTGGTCGGTCATGGCTATGTAGAGCGGGCGGGGTGTGACCGTGGCCATGACCGTGCCCGCGCTGAGTATGCCGACCGCGGCCGCGGTGAGCGCCTGCCTGCGGACCGAGACCGAGCCGACAGCCGCGAGGGAGGTGAACTCCACCTGCTCGTCCTGGAGCAGCAAGGGGGCCGCGGCCTCCAGCAGTTGGCGGGTGCGACGGGCGTTGAGGGCCATGAAGGGCTCCGAGGTGTGAAGGAGAAAGGTGGAAGGAAACTGCGTGTGATCACACGCGAGTAGAGGGCGGGAGGGCACGGAGATTCGGTGAACGGCAGCCGGCCGAGCATAGGACAACGGTCAAGCATGTCCTCGTTTTGACCAGCCTGACCTGCGCATTCCCCGGCGGCCACACTGTCATGGAACTCGTCATGGGCCATGAACCGTCTGGAGACCGAGCAGGAGACCCTGCGACCGAGGAGTCCCGGCGCGAGAACTCTGGGCTCCCGCTGTGAGCGCCTCCCGGCCGGGCTGTCGCGCAAGCTGCCCGCCGGCGAGCACTGCCCCGAGCCCGCCGTCACCTCGGCGCTGCCCGCGACCCCCGTCTACTTCTCGGACGGCCGGGACGGGGTCCTGCTGGACGCCGCCGTCACCGCCTTCGGCGACGATCCGCAGACCAGCACAGGGGAGTGGGCGGCCATGGCGGGCTTCCTGTGGGGCACCACCGTGCTGCTCGCCTGGCCCGTCGTACGGATTCTGCGACGTACCCGGCGCACCTGAGGCCGACGGTGCCGCGGCCGGGAAGGTTCCTTTCTTTACCGTGGCATGAGGGAATCTTGTGGTGATCGGGAACTTCTGTTTCCCGTGTGAAGGGGCGCCGCCGGTTATGGTGCGATCCGCTTCAGGCGCCGCGCGACGCATCCACGTCGAACCGCCGCGCCGTTCCAGGGGGCTCAGACATATTTTCGGCGGGCATACGGCGTCGGGCAGCGATGCCGCGTGCCCGCCCAAGGTCGTCGCACGCGCGCGTGCGCACGAATGATGGGGTGGGAATGGCCGAACACAAGCAGTCGAGGAAGCGCCGATACGTCACGTGGGCCGTGGCCGGCGCCGCCGTCGTCGCGGGGGCCGGGATCGCCGCGCAGGCCTCGATGGCCGCCACCACCTTTCCCGCGCAGAAGACGTACACCGGCCGCGCCTTCGACGCCTGCACCGCGCCCTCGCTGAGCGCCATGAAGGCCTGGCACACCGGTTTCTACGGCGCCGCGGCCGTCTACGTCGGCGGCAAGAACCGCGGCTGCAACCAGCCCAACCTCACCGCCTCCTGGGTCAAGTCGGTCAACACCGTCGGCTGGAAGCTCATCCCGATCTACGTCGGTGCCCAGCCGCCCTGCCAGACCAGCTCCAGCCCGGAGAAGCTGACCGCCTCCACCGCCGCCTCCCTGGGCGCGACGGACGCGGCGGACGCGGTGTCCAAGGCCTCGGCGCTCGGGATGAAGGCCGGCAGCCCGATCTACCTGGACATGGAGCCGTACGACATCACCAACAAGTCGTGCAACGACGCGGTGCTGACGTACGTGCGCTCCTTCGACAAGACCCTGCGGTCCAAGACGTACCGCGCGGGCTTCTACGGCTTCACCAGCTCCAGCGCCAAGGCGATCGCCACCGCGACCGACAAGACGGACCTGCCGGGCAACCTCTGGTACGCGCTGTGGGACAAGCAGAACACCACGACGGCGGACTGGCCGTGGGGGTCCACCCAGTTCACCGACCACAGCCGCGGCCACCAGTACCTGGTCAACAGCAAGGAGACGCGGAACGGTTACACGATCACCGTGGACCGTGACGCGTGGGACGCGCCCGTCGCCATCGTCGGCTGAGAAACGGGAAATGGGGGGCGGGAGATGGAGGGGCTGAAGATGAAGGTCGTCGGCGTGCCTGTGCTGCGCTCGGTCGCGGTGCGGGCCGGGTTCGCGGTGCTGCCCGTGGTCAGCCTCGGGCTGCTGTGCCCCGTACCGTCCCTCGTGCTCGCCCTGCGGCGGCGTCGCCGCGCCGACTGGTGGGCCTTCGCGGCGTTCAGCGCAGTTCTGGTGGCCTGGGTCACCGAGCTGGGGCTGACCCCGGACGACACCCACGGGGTACTGTTCGCGTCCGACCTGCTGCTGATCCTGCTGTCGATGGTGGTTGCCTCGGTGCACGCCTGGACGGTGTGGCCCCGGCGGGCCGAGGCGCGCTGAGGTCGACGCGAAGCACGAGAGTGAGCAGGCAGTGAGCAAGCAGGTCAGACAGGTCACACGGGCGCGCCCGGCGTCGGTGGAGCGGGCCGGGCGGCTCGCCGGCGTGGGGCGGGCGGCCGTTGCATGGCTGCGTGCGCTGCGCGGGCGCACCGTCGCGCTGGCGGCGGGTGCGCTTGTCGCCGTGGGCGCGCTGGTCGTGGCCGGAGTGGTCCTCTTCGGGCACGACGACAGTCGGCCACCGATCCCCGACACGCGCGCGCGTGCGTACACGGAGGTCGACGCCTGCCTGCTCACGGGCGAGAAGGGCATCACCACCGGGACCGCCGCCGAGGTCTGGCAGGGCATGCAGGACGCCTCCCTCAAGACGCACGCGCGCGTGAGCTACGCGCCGGTGACCGGCGAACAGAGCAGCGGCAACGCCCGCCCGTTCCTCAACGGCTTGCTCCAGCGTTCCTGCGACGTCGTCCTCGCGGTCGGCAAGCCCGAGGTGGGCGCCGCGGCCCAGACCGCATCGCAGTACAAGAAGGTCGGCTTCGTCCTCGTCGGTGGCGGCCACAGCACGTCGTCCGGATCGAACGTCACCGCCGTCCGCACCGGCGACGGCCTGCGCGCCGACGTGGCCGACGCTGTGGAACGGGCGGTGCACGGGCGGAGCTGAGGCGACGGAGGGTCGGGGGACCAAGCCTCACGCACCCCCTCCCGCGCGTGCCGGTGCCCGAAGTCCCGGTGAATCGTTGGTCGAATGGGTTGGCCACAGCCGACCCACTGCCTACCATCGATCACCGCAAGACTTTGTGCACCGTCGCACAATCTCCTCGGGAGGCTCCCTTGCACCGCCGTCGCACCGCGCTCGTCCTCACCGCCGCGATCGCCGCCGCGGCCCCCCTCCTGACCGCCTGCGGAAGCGATGCGCACCCCGGTGCGGCAGCCGTCGTCGGCGGTCAGCGGATCACCGTGGCGCAGTTGGAGACCAGGGTGAACGAGGTGCGCGCGGCGCAGCGGGCGGCCGTGAAGGACGACGCGCAGTACAAGCAGGCTGTCTCGCAGACCGCGGGACTCACCCGCGACACCCTGCACGGGATGGTCATCGACCGGGTGCTGCACCGCGCCGCCCAGGACGCGGGCGTGAGCGTCACGCCCAAGGAGGTCCAGCAGATGCGCACCGGCCTTGAGCAGCAGGTCGGCGGCTCCAAGGCCCTGCAGACGGCCTGGCTCCAGCAGTACGGTGTCGCCCCGCAGCGCCTCGACGAGAACCTGCGCCTCCAGCTGGAGGCCCAGAAGCTGGCCCAGTCCCTCGGCGCCGACACCAGCAAGCCGGCCTTCTGGAACGCCCTGTCCAAGGCGTCCAAGGAACTCCACGTCGACCTGAACCCGCGCTACGGCACCTGGGACGTCCAGAAGAGCAGCCGCGTCGACGCGAAGACCCCGTGGGTGCGCGAGGTCACGGCGACCGGGACGCAGCAGACGGCGTAACGGCCCTCCGGGGCCGCCGCCCTGTGGACAGCGGCCCAGCCGACCACAGCCCTGTGGACAACTTCCGGCGCGGTCGGCGGCGTGCGTTACGTTCGGATCGTGAACGCAACCAGCTCCGACGCAACCAGCTCCGGACAGGCCCCCGGCCGTATCGTCCTGCTCACCACCAGCCACCGCGTCGCGCCCGGCCTGCTGTCCTGGCCCGCCTGGCAGGCCCTGCACGCCGCCGACCGCGTGCTGTGCTCGGACGGCGCCCACCCGCAGCTGCCGTATCTGCGGGAGGCGGGCATCCGGGTCGACGAGGCCGCCCCCACCGCCGAGGAACTGGTCGACGCGTGCGCGGGCGGCCGTACGGTCGTGGTGGTCGCGACCGGCGAGGGCGAGCCGGCCCTCAGCGACGGGCTGGCCCGGCTGGCAGGCTCCGGACGGATACAGATGCCGGAGCTGGAGCTGCTCCCCGCCTCCTACGACCTCCCCGGCGCCCGCCTCCTGGACCTCGTCCAGGTCATGGACCGCATCCGCGCCGAGTGCCCTTGGTCGTCCCAGCAGACCCACAAGGGCCTGGCGAAGTACGGCATCGAGGAGGCGTACGAACTCGTCGAGGCGATCGAGGAGGGCGACCGCGACGAACTGCGCGAGGAGCTGGGCGACGTCCTGCTCCAGGTGGTCT
This sequence comes from Streptomyces sp. NPDC001492, assembly GCF_053597275.1. Lineage (NCBI taxonomy): Bacteria > Bacillati > Actinomycetota > Actinomycetes > Kitasatosporales > Streptomycetaceae > Streptomyces > Streptomyces sp. NPDC001492. Next base: position 29,245 of record NZ_JBSFHW010000035.1, read on the forward strand.
TCCACGCCCGGATAGCCGAGGAGGACCCGGACGCCCCCTTCTCCGTCGACGATGTGGCCGCCGGCATCGTCACCAAGCTCATCCACCGCCACCCGCACGTCTTCGGCGACGAGACCGCCGCCACGCCCGAGGAGGTCAAGGAGCACTGGCTGCGCACCAAGGCGGTCGAGAAGCAGCGCACCTCGGTGACGGAGGGCATACCGCTGGGCCAGCCGGGCCTGGCCCTCTCGGCGAAGCTGGCTTCGCGGGTGCGGACGGCGGGCCTGGACGTGCCGCTGCCCCAAGCGGAGGGCGTCGGTTACGAGTTGCTCGCGCTGGCGGTGCGCGCCGAGGCGGCGGGCGTGGACCCGGAGGCCGCGCTGCGGGCGGCCGCCCGGGCCTACCGGGACGCGATCAAGGAGACGGAGGGCCGCGGCCGGTCAGGCGGCGGTGAACCGCACGGGCAGGTCTCGTAGCCCGCGCATGATGAGCCCGCCCCGCCAGCGCAGCTCGGCGGGGTCGGCGGCGAGCTCCAGATCGGGCAGGCGGCGCAGCAGCGTCTCCAGGGCCGTGCGGCCTTCGAGCCGGGCCAGCGGGGCGCCCAGACAGTAGTGGATGCCGTGGCCGTATCCGAGGTGCTGGTTGTCCCGGCGGGAGAGATCGAGCGTGTCGGGCTCGGGGAAGCGGGCCGGGTCGCGGTCCGCCGCGGCCAGGACGACCAGGACCGGGTCACCGGTGGCGATGTGCTGCCCGCCGATGGTCAGCGGCTCCGTGGCGAAGCGCCAGGTGGCCAGTTCCACGGGACCGTCGTAGCGGAGCAGCTCCTCTATACCGGTGTCGAGCAGTGCGCTCTCACCGCGCCCGATCGACTCCTGGAGCCGCTGCCGCTGCCCGGGATTGCGCAACAGCGCGTAGGTGCCGTTGCCGATCAGGTTGATGGTGGTCTCGAAGCCGGCGAAGAGAAGCACGAAGCACATCGCGGCGGCCTCGTTCTCCGTGAGGTGCTCGCCGTGGTCGGAGGCGCGGATGAGACCCGAGATCAGGTCCTCGCCGAGGTCGCCGCGCTTGCGGTGGATGAGTTCGGCGAGATAGCCGCGGATCTTCTTCACGGAGCGGGCGACACCGCCGCGCGGACCGCCGCCGTGCCGGATCATCATCCCCGCCCAGTCGCGGAAGTCGTCCTGGTCCTCACGCGGGACGCCGAGCAGATCGCAGATCGCGTAGATGGGGAGGGGGAAGGCGAAGTCGTGGATCAGATCGGCCTCGCCGTGCGGCGCGAACCGGTCGATGAGGTCGTCCGTCAACTCCTGCACCCGCGGCGCGAATTCGGCCACCCGGCGCGGGGTGAACGCCTTGGAGACGAGACGGCGCAGCCGGGTGTGGTCCGGGGGGTCGATATTGAGCAGATGCGTCATGAGGTTGGCGCTGCGCTCACCCGGGATACCGGTCCGGCTCTTGCCCTGCGCGTCCTCGGCGTGGTGCTCGGGGTTCTTCGAGAGCCGCCCGTCCGCGAGCGCCTGACGTGCGTCGGCGTAGCGGGTCACCAGCCATGCCTCGACCCCGCTGGGAAGTTTCGTCCAGTGGACGGGGGAGTGCTCGCGCAGCCAGGCGTAGGCCGGATACGGGTCGCCGGCGAATTCCCAGGTGAAGAGTTCGGGTGCGGTGTTCGGGACGTTCACAGGACGACCGTATCCGCAGCGCGCCGGCGGATGCGCCGCCGCTGCGAACCGGTCAAACGTGACGCGCGTTCAAGTCTGTGATCTTCACGTGATCTACGCGGCATTAACTTGTGACAAGTGATCGGCAGCCGCTACGTTCACGGTCCAGCGCGGTGGCATCGAACGCCTGTCGGTGTCATGCGCCGCGCGGTCACTGCTGTCTTGTGAAAGGCCTCCGCATGCTCTCCGGGAACGGTCGACACCGTCGCCCCCGTCAGGCTCCGGCAATCCTCGTCGCGGCCGGGGTGACCGGCTCCGCCATCGCGATCCCGCTCTTCGCCGCCGGCGGCGCGAGCGCCGCGGACGGCACCACCTGGGACAAGGTGGCGCAGTGCGAGACGGGCGGCTCCTGGAGCGAGAACGGCGGCAACGGGTTCTACGGCGGGCTCAAGTTGACCCAGGAGAACTGGGAGAAGTACGGCGGCCTCGACTACGCCCCCCGGGCCGACCTCGCCAGCCGTAACCAGCAGATAGCCGTCGCCGAGAAGCTCCTGGACGACCAGGGCGTCGGCGCCTTCCACACCTGCGGGCTGACCTCCGGGCTCACCAAGGACGCGGGTTCGGCCGACATCGACACCGGTGTGCTGGGCGGCGGTTCCGGTTCGTCCGATTCCTCCGGAGGGTCGGACTCGACCGGTCTCTCCAACTCCTCGGGCAGCGCTTCCGATAGGTCCTCTTCGTCGGATTCGTCCTCCAGCGCCTCCCCTTCGACCTCCGCGAGCGCGACGGACAACTCCACCGAATCCGGTACATCCGCCTCGCCTTCCACCTCTGCGTCCAAGAAGGCCACGGGCAACTCGCAGGGTGCCGACAGCTCGGCGACAGACGGGGCGAAGGGTGACGACTCGGACAATCCCGAGCCCCCGGCGTCCACTTGGACCCTCGTCGACACCGGCACGACCGGCACCGGCCGCCACCGCGGCGCCAGCGCCGAGGAGACGGCAGGCAAGGCCGCCGACTCGACCAAGGCCGACGGCGGCACGCACGACACGTACACCGTCCACGCCGGCGACACCCTCGCCTCGATCGCCGACTCCCTTCACCTGGACGGCGGGTGGCGTGCGCTCTACGCCGAGAACAAGAAGGCCATCGGTACCGACCCGAACCACATCTTCGCCGGTCAGACCCTGAAACTCAGTGCCGAATAGGGCGAAAAACAACGGGAGTTCACGTCACACTTCGCCACTGAATGTCCGGTTTGGTGAAAGTGTGGGATGAGTCTCAGAAGCCCTGATCGTCTTTGAAATTCGGCGGAACGCGTGTCTACCGTCGTCACCGCTCGTCAACACGAGCCCCGGCTGCCGCAACGCCGAATCCTGCCAGCGGCGGTACGGGAACAGTCGTCGCGTAAAGCGCCGTAGGCAGGAGCGGGGGACCCAAGGTAGGTGCCTGCCCGGGCAGTTGACGGGCGGCTAGGGGTGTAGCCGTGTCTCGTGAGAGCGAGAGCACGGCCGGGCAACTCAACCGGCCCGAACCCGACAGCTCACCTCGCAGGCGTCGGTGAGGGGATCGAACCATGCTGTTTTCCGGCAAGGGCAAGCACCGCCGTCCGTCCAAGGCCACCCGCGTCGCCGCGCTCGCCGGCGTCACTGGTGTCGCCATCGCCGCTCCGCTGATGGCGGCCGGCAACGCCTCCGCCGCCACCGCCTCCGAGTGGGACAAGGTCGCCCAGTGCGAGTCCGGCGGCAACTGGTCCATCAACACCGGGAACGGCTACTACGGCGGCCTGCAGTTCTCCGCCTCCACCTGGGCCGCGTACGGCGGCACCGCCTACGCCCCGCAGGCCAACCAGGCCAGCAAGGCGCAGCAGATAGCCGTCGCCGAGAAGGTCCTCGCCTCCCAGGGCAAGGGCGCCTGGCCGGTCTGCGGCACGGGCCTGTCCGGTGCCGCCTACAACGGCAGCGCCCCCTCCACCGGCGCCCGCTCCAGCGACTCGCAGGCCGCCTCCCGCTCCGCCGAGCGCCCGGCCGCGAAGACCGAGAGCACGAAGACCCAGAAGACCGTCACCACCCCGACCGGCAAGAAGGTCAAGAAGGGCGACGGCGAGTACAAGGTCGTCAAGGGCGACACCCTCAGCTCGATCGCCGAGAAGCACGGCGTCAAGGGCGGCTGGCAGAAGCTGTTCAAGCTGAACAAGGACATCGTCTCCGACGCCAACCTCATCTACCCGGGCCAGCAGCTGCACCTCAAGTGACGGCCTCGCGGTCTCCCCGCTCCGGTGCGTGTTCCCCCGTACGCACCGGGGCGGGGTTCTTTTTGCGCCCTCTCTTTGTTCCGTTCGGAAACAATTTACTCTCGGTTCTGCCCAAGAGGTGGTCGGCAGCGTGGCCGATCGGCCTCAGGCGGTTAGGCTCATCCCGCAGAGCCACCGCGCTACTGCCGTAGCCGTGTCACATCCAAGAAGGAGATGCTCGTGCCGTCCATCGACGTCGTCGTAGCCCGGGAAATCCTGGACTCCCGAGGCAACCCCACGGTCGAGGTCGAGGTCGGCCTCGACGACGGCAGCACGGGTCGTGCCGCCGTCCCGTCCGGCGCCTCCACGGGCGCCTTCGAGGCCATCGAGCTCCGCGACGGTGACCCCAACCGCTACCAGGGCAAGGGCGTCGAGAAGGCCGTCCTCGCCGTCATCGAGCAGATCGGCCCCGAGCTGGTCGGCTACGACGCCACCGAGCAGCGCCTGATCGACCAGGCCATGTTCGACCTGGACGCCACCGACAACAAGGGCTCCCTCGGCGCCAACGCCATCCTCGGCGTCTCCCTCGCCGTCGCCCACGCCGCCTCCGAGGCCAGCGACCTGCCGCTCTTCCGCTACCTGGGCGGCCCGAACGCGCACCTGCTGCCGGTGCCGATGATGAACATCCTGAACGGCGGCTCGCACGCCGACTCCAACGTGGACATCCAGGAGTTCATGATCGCCCCGATCGGCGCGGAGTCCTTCTCCGAGGCCCTGCGCTGGGGCGCCGAGGTCTACCACACCCTCAAGAAGGTGCTGAAGACCAAGGGCCTGTCCACCGGCCTCGGCGACGAGGGCGGCTTCGCCCCGAACCTGGAGTCCAACCGCGCCGCGCTCGACCTCATCATCGAGGCCATCAAGCAGGCCGGCTACGTCCCCGGCGAGCAGATCGCGCTCGCGCTCGACGTCGCCGCCTCCGAGTTCTACAAGGACGGCACGTACGAGTTCGAGGGCAAGTCCCGCTCGGCCGCCGAGATGACCGAGTACTACGAGGAGCTCGTGGCGGCCTACCCGCTCGTCTCCATCGAGGACCCGCTGTTCGAGGACGACTGGGCCGGCTGGAAGGTCATCACCGACAAGCTGGGCGACAAGGTCCAGATCGTCGGCGACGACCTGTTCGTCACCAACCCGGAGCGCCTGGCCCGCGGCATCGAGGAGGGCATCGCCAACGCCCTGCTCGTCAAGGTGAACCAGATCGGCTCGCTGACCGAGACCCTGGACGCCGTCGAGATGGCCCAGCGCAACGGCTTCAAGTGCATGATGTCCCACCGCTCCGGCGAGACCGAGGACGTCACCATCGCCGACCTCGCCGTCGCGGTGAACTGCGGCCAGATCAAGACCGGCGCCCCGGCCCGCTCGGACCGCGTCGCCAAGTACAACCAGCTGCTGCGCATCGAGGAGATCCTCGACGACGCCGCGGAGTACGCGGGCCGCAGCGCGTTCCCGCGCTTCAAGGGCTGAGCCTTCCCGCACGTCCGCTCCGCGGACAATCGGGCACAGCAAGGGCTGAGCCTTCCTGGGCTAAGCCTTAGCCAGTCGTACGTACGTCCCCGTACCGGTCCCGTACCGTGTGCGGGGACGTACGCACGTGTGACGGGAGGCGGCGACATGGCCGTGAAGGACCGGGACCGGTTCTCCACCGCGACCAGGATCAGGCTGCTCGGTGAGCAGACGGCGGCCCGGGTCTACCGCTCCCAGACCAAGCGGCAGGCCCGCCGGTCTCGGCTGACCGGCCGGGCGGCGCTGCTGGCCCTGGTGCTGTGCTCGATGGTGGTGGCCCTGGCGTACCCCATAAGGCAGTACGTCTCCCAGCGCTCCCAGATCGCCGATCTCCAGCGGCAGAGGGAGCAGGCCAGGGCGCGGGTCGAGCAGCTGCGCGACCTGAAGGCCCGCTGGCAGGACGACGAGTACGCCGAGCAGCAGATCCGGCTGCGGCTGCACTATGTGCTGCCCGGGGAGACGAGTTACGTCGTGATCGACCCCAGCGTGGCCAAGCAGTCGCGCTTCGAGCAGGGCGCGGGCAACCGCCCCTGGTACACGAACGTCTGGGACGGGGTCGACAAGTCCGACGCCTCCGCCCAGTGAACCGACAGAGGAATTCAGTACAGGCATGGATACGCCCCCGCCGCCCACCCCGCGCACCGAGCCCACCGACGCCGATGTCGAGGCCTTCAAGCAGCAGCTCGGGCGGCCGCCGCGCGGGCTGCGGGCCATCGCGCACCGCTGCCCCTGCGGCCAGCCGGACGTCGTGGAGACGGCCCCCCGCCTGCCGGACGGCACGCCCTTCCCGACGACGTACTACCTGACGTGCCCCCGTGCCGCCTCGGCGATCGGCACGCTGGAGGCGAACGGCGTCATGAAGGAGATGACCGAGCGGCTGGCGACCGACCCGGAGCTGGCCGCCGCCTACCGCGCCGCGCACGAGGACTACCTCGCGCGCCGTGACGCCATCGAGGTCCTGGAGGGCTTCCCCAGCGCGGGCGGCATGCCCGACCGGGTGAAGTGCCTGCACGTGCTGGTGGGCCACTCGCTGGCCGCGGGCCCCGGCGTCAACCCGCTGGGCGACGAGGCGATCGCGATGCTGCCGGAGTGGTGGCTGAAGGGCCCGTGCGTGCAGCCGCTCGAAGCCCCGGACCCGGCGGACGAACTCCCCGGCGAGGCGCAGGGCGAGGTCACTGACCCCACCGCGATCCGCAGCGGCTTCTTCGCGTCCAAGCCGATGGTTCCCGAGGGATTCAGGCGGGTCGCCGCCGTCGACTGCGGTACGAACTCCATCCGCCTGCTCGTCGCCGACGTGAACCCTGTCACCGGTGAGCTGCTGGAACTCGACCGGCGCATGACGATCGTGCGGCTCGGACAGGACGTGGACCGGACCGGGCGGCTGGCCCCCGAGGCGCTGGAGCGGACGTTCGCGGCGTGCCGCGACTACGCGGAGGTGATCCGTGAACTGGGCGCCGACAAGGTGCGGTTCGTGGCCACGTCGGCCTCCCGGGACGCCTCGAACCGCGACGAGTTCGTACGGGGCGTCGTGGACATCCTGGGCGTCGAGCCCGAGGTCATCTCCGGCGAGCAGGAGGCCGAGTTCTCCTTCACCGGGGCGACCAAGGAACTGAAGGGGCGTGACGACCTCGACCGTCCCTACCTGGTGGTCGACATCGGCGGCGGCTCGACCGAGTTCGTCGTGGGCGACGACCATGTGCGCGCGGCGCGCTCCGTCGACGTCGGGTGCGTGCGGATGACCGAGCGGCACCTCGTCCGGGACGGCGCGGTCACCGACCCGCCCGCCGGGGAGCAGATCGCCGCCATGCGGGCCGACATCGAGCGGGCCCTGGACCTCGCCGAGGAGACGGTCCCGCTGCGCGAGGCGCGCACGCTGGTCGGGCTCGCGGGGTCGGTCACGACCGTGTCGGCGATCGCTCAGGAACTGCCCGAGTACGACTCGGAGCGCATCCACCACTCCCGTATCTCCCGCGACAAGGTCCGCGAGATCACCGACTGGCTGCTGCACTCCACCCACGCCGAGCGCGCGGCCGTCCCCTCCATGCATCCGGGGCGTGTCGACGTGATCGGCGCCGGGGCCCTCGTACTGCTCTCGATCATGGAGCGGATCGGCGCCGAGGAGGTCGTGGTCAGCGAGCACGACATCCTCGACGGGATCGCCTTCAAGGTGGCGGAAGACATCCATGCAGGCGAGAAGAGCAATTGACCTGACTCTATGAGGGCTGGGGCTGCACTGACAGCGCCGGGGTCGGGGGCTTGTCGGCGAACCGTCCCCGGTCCTCTCATTCGGTGGGTTATGTTCGAGACCGCCGATCCAAGGGGGTGTCGCCGAGTTGAGGCGATATGGAGAACCGCGATTCCTGCGGAGCGTGGACTACAGCGTTGAGGTGGCCGGAGGAGAGGGTGTTTCGGGTGCGCGTTTCATCGTGAGTGCCACAGATTTGTTTCCGCATCGCCGCGATATGGATCAAATCCGCGCATCCGCTGCACTGAATGTCCCTCGGGGGCTCACCTGGAGCGAGTCCGGCGGGGGAGTGGACCTGCGTACCACCCCCGCCAGGTACGACCTGCTGGGGGAGTACGCCGCGCTCTGCGAGGAGTCATGGTCAGGAGCCGACCGGCAGTCCCTTGCGCACTGGGATTTCCTGAGGGACTTCCTCATTCGCGAGCGTCAGCTCGTGGTGCCCGAATTTGGGTCTCCTCCGCATTCATGGGCGGATCTGCGTAATATTGCGACGTCCGGCATTGCAACCATTGCCGCATTCGGTAATGGTGGAGGAATCCCGACGATGTTGCTCGTGTGGGCGGGCGGCACTGTTGTCGTGCGCTTTCTGGATCCTATTGCGGTTGAGGCGGGCAAGGCTACGGCCGAGGGCATCGGCCAGCTGATTCGGCGTGCCTTCAACCTGCCTTCGGCTCCTTCACTCGGGGTCGGCGAGGAGACGGTCCAATCGGCGCTTCAGGCTGCGCCGGAGAGGGAGGTGCCTCAGGAGGGTGGTTCTCCTGAGGCCTGAGCGCGCCTCCGGGAAGCTCCCTGGGTGTCGAGCGGTCGGTGGCGTAGGTCTCGTTTACTACCGACCAGTAGCCCTCTGGTGAGCAGGTCCGATAACGTATGAGCGCCCCCGAGGGGGTGCGGTAGGGGCGTGGAAGGGCTTCCTGGGACCCCTCAGGGAGTGGCCGGAGGGGCCTCGCCGAGAAAGTTCGTGAAGTTCTTCACAAGGAATTCCGCCCTGTGGAAGCACGAAAAGGGCCCAGTTGGGCCTTCCGGGGGTCCGACAGGCCCTTGAACGTGTTCAGAAGGGGTAGGGGAGGCCGTCCAGGAGGGCGCTCACGAAGGGGCGTTACGGAGGGCTCACGGCACCTCGGATGACGCAGAGAGGCAGCTCACGCGGCATTGACAACGGGACGTACCGCCCCGCGCGGTCCTCGCCGTGACCTGCCCCGCGCGAGCAAGTCGCGGAGGATAACACACCCCCTGCAAGAGCTTGTGAAGGGGCGCACGAGCGACCCCCCTGGGGCAGGTGGATACTCGATGGCATGAGCACCACGGAGCGTCCCAGGATCCTCGTAGTAGGCGGTGGGTACGTAGGCCTGTACGCAGCTCGGCGCATCCTCAAGAAGATGCGCTACGGAGAGGCGACCGTCACGGTCGTCGACCCCCGGTCGTACATGACCTACCAGCCCTTCCTCCCCGAAGCCGCCGCCGGCAACATCTCCCCGCGCCACGTCGTCGTCCCGCTGCGACGCGTGCTGCCGAAGGCGGAGGTTCTCACCGGCCGGGTCACCAGCATCGACCAGGACCGCAAGGTCGCCACCGTCGCGCCGCTGGTCGGCGAGGCGTACGAGCTGCCCTTCGACTACCTGGTGATCGCGCTCGGCGCGGTCTCCCGCACCTTCCCGATCCCCGGCCTCGCCGAGCAGGGCATCGGCATGAAGGGCATCGAGGAGGCCATCGGCCTGCGCAACCACGTCCTCGAGCAGCTCGACAAGGCCGACTCCACGACCGACGAGGAGATCCGCCGCAAGGCGCTCACCTTCGTCTTCGTCGGCGGTGGCTTCGCCGGCGCCGAGACCATCGGTGAGGTCGAGGACCTGGCCCGCGACGCGGCCAAGTACTACAAGAACGTGTCCCGCGAGGACATGCGCTTCATCCTCGTCGACGCCGCCGACAAGATCCTTCCCGAGGTCGGCCCCAAGCTGGGCGCCTACGGCAAGGAGCACCTGGAGAGCCGCGGCGTGGAGATCTACCTCTCCACCTCGATGGACTCCTGCGTCGACGGCCACGTCGTGCTGAAGAACGGCCTCGAGGTCGACTCCAACACCATCGTCTGGACCGCCGGCGTCAAGCCGAACCCGGTCCTGTCCCGCTACGGCCTGCCGCTCGGCCCCCGCGGTCACGTCGACTGCGCCCCGACCCTCCAGGTCCAGGGCACCGACTACATCTGGGCCGCCGGCGACAACGCCCAGGTCCCGGACCTCGTCGGCCGCAAGGCGGGCAACGAGAACGCCTGGTGCCCGCCGAACGCCCAGCACGCGCTGCGTCAGGCCAAGGTCCTCGGCGACAACGTGATCTCCGGTATGCGGGGCTTCCCGCAGAAGGACTACAGCCACGGCAACAAGGGCGCCGTCGCGGGTCTCGGCCTGCACAAGGGCGTCGCGATGATCGTCATGGGCAAGATGAAGATCAAGCTCAAGGGCCGTCTCGCCTGGTACATGCACCGCGGCTACCACGGTCTGGCCATGCCGACCTGGAACCGCAAGGTGCGGGTCTTCGCCGACTGGACCCTCGGCATGTTCCTCAAGCGCGAGGTCGTCTCCCTCGGTGCGATGGAGCATCCTCGGGAGGAGTTCTACGAGGCCGCGAAGCCGGCTCCGGTCGCTGCCGCGCCCAAGGAGAAGACCGAGGCCAAGGCCTCCTGACCGGTTCCGGTCGCTGAACGATTCGAAGGGCCCCCTGCCATCCGTGGTGCAGGGGGCCCTTCGGCGTTCCTGGGGGCGGCGCCCCCAGACCCCCCTTCGGCCTGAACGGCCTCGTCCTCAATCGCCGGACGGGCTGGAAGACACACGCCCGACGGGCTGAAAATGCGCAGCTGTAACGCGCACGGGGGACTGCGCAGCCACCCCGTTTTGTTTATACGTGGTGTTGGACGTTCCGGGAGTGCTGTCACGGAGGTGTGCGCCATGGCTGACGCCGCGCAGCGGCTGAAGAGCCTCGTCGAGCAGTTGCTGGGGGTCCCGCTTCCGGTGCGCATCCGCGCCTGGGACGGTTCGCAGGCAGGGCCGCCGGGCGCACCGGCGCTGGTCGTGCGGAACCGGCGGGCGGTACGACGGCTGCTGTTCAAGCCGGGGGAACTCGGGCTCGCCCGCGCCTGGGTCGCCGGGGACCTGGACATCGAGGGGGATCTCTACGCCGCCCTCGATCGGATGTCGGAGCTCGTGTGGGAGCGCGGGGAGGACGCCAGAAGCCTGCTGCAGATGGTCCGCGACCCCGAGGTGCGCGCCGCCGCCCGCGGCCTGGTGAAGGTCGCCGGGCTTCCGCTGCCGCCCGCCCCACCCCGCGAGGAGGTCCGCAGAGCCCGCACCCATCTGCACACCAAACGCAGCGACCGGCGCGCCATCAGCCACCACTACGACGTCGGCAACGACTTCTACGAAATCGTCCTCGGCCCGTCGATGGTCTACTCGTGCGCCTACTGGCCCGCCCCCGACGCCACCCTCGAAGAGGCCCAGCGCGACAAGCTCGAACTCATCTGCCGCAAGCTGGATCTGACCGCCGGTCAGCGGCTGCTCGACGTCGGCTGCGGCTGGGGCTCCCTGGCCATCCACGCCGCCCGCGAGCACGGCGTGAACGTCGTCGGCATCACGCTGTCGCAGGAGCAGGCCGCGTACGCCCGCAAGCGCGTCGCGGACCAGGGGCTGACCGACCGGGTGGAGATCCGGGTGCAGGACTACCGGGACGTCCCCGACGGGCCCTACGACGCCATCGCCTCCGTCGGCATGGCCGAACACGTCGGCAAGGAACGGTACTTGGAGTACGCCGAGGACCTGTACCGCCTCCTGAAGCCCGGCGGACGGCTGCTCAACCACCAGATCGCGCGACGGCCCCAGCGCGACGAATCGTCGTACAGGCTCGACGAGTTCATCGACGCCTATGTCTTCCCGGACGGTGAACTCGCCCCCCTCGGCAGCACCGTCGGGCAGCTGGAGCGCGCCGGGTTCGAGGTGCGTGACGTGGAGGCGATCCGCGAGCACTACGGGCTCACCCTGCGCCGCTGGGTGGCCAACCTGGAGGCCGACTGGGCCCGGGCGATGCGGCTGGCCGGGCCCGGCCGCGCCCGTGTCTGGCGGCTGTACATGGCCGCTTGCGCCCTTGCCTTCGAGCGCAACCGCATCGGTGTCAACCAGGTGCTGGCCGTGCGGGCACCTGAGGGCGGGGAGTCCGGGATGCCGTTGCGCGCCCGCACCTGGGGGGCGTGAGTCCCGTACGGACGAAGGGGCCCCGTTCGGCGAGCGAACGGGGCCCCGAGTGTCGTACCGCTACTCCGACTTGATCGCCGTCAGCATGTTCAGGCGTGCCGCCCGGCGGGCCGGCCACAGGGCCGCCAGGACACCGACCGTCGCCGCCAGCAGCAGGAAGACGGCCATCCGCGCCCAGGGCAGGACCAGTTCGTACGTCGCCATCTTCGTGCCGAGGAGTTCGCCGGCCGCCCAGCCGAAGAACACGCCCAGGCCGATGCCCAGCACCCCGCCGAAGAGCGAGATGACGAGGGACTCCAGACGGACCATCCGCTTGATGCCCTTGCGGTCCAGGCCGATCGCGCGGAGCATGCCGATCTCCTGCGAGCGCTCGAAGACCGACATGGCCAGGGTGTTGATGACCCCGAGGACCGCGACGATCACCGCCATGGCGAGCAGGCCGTAGAGCATGTTCAGCACGAGGGTGAACGTCTGCGCGATGTCGTTCGACAGGTCCTGTTTGCTCTGGACCTTGATGGCCGGGTTGGTGCCGAGGGCCTTCTCCAGCTTGTCCTTGGTCGCGTCCGAGGCGCCGCCCGCCGTCTTGACCAGGACCCGCATGTCGCCGGGGTCGGTCATGTGCGGGGTGACGACGTTCTTGTCGAGCAGGATGCCCCGGATCAGGTCGTTGCCCTCGTAGACGCCGGAGACCGTCAGGCGGGAGGACCTGCCGTCCTCGTAGTGCGCGGTGAAGGACGAACCCGCCTTCCAGCCGTGGGACTTGGCGGTGTCCTCGTCCACGACGGTCTGCGTGCCGCCCACCTTGAAGGTGCCGCCCGTGACCTTGAGGTCCGTCAGCCGGGCGATCGCCGGGCCGTTCACGCCGGTGAGGGACTCGCCCGTGCCGTCGACGCGCGAATAGACGTTGCGCAGGGGGCTGGTGGCGGTCACCCCGTCGGTGGTGTCCAGCTTCTTGTCGACGTCCGGGGAGAGCTCGTTGCCGTTCGCCATGGAGACGACGTAGTCGGCCTTGATGGCGGACGAGGCCATCTTGTCGATCGACTTCTGCAGGCTGCCCGCCATCACCGTCATACCGGTGATGAGGGTGAGCCCGATCATCAGCGCGGAGGCGGTGGCGGCCGTACGGCGCGGGTTGCGCACCGAGTTCTGGCGGGCCAGCTTGCCCGAGACGCCGAAGACGCGAAGGACCGGTGCCGCGGCCGCGATCAGCGGGCGGGACAGCAACGGCGTGAGGATGAAGACGCCGATGATGAGCAGGACCGCGCCGAGGCCCATCGGGGCCTGGCCGTCCGAGCCGTCCATCGTCGTGGCCGCCAGGACGGTCGCGACGCCCGCGGCGCTGAACAGCGCGCCCAGGGTGTTGCGCAGCACCAGCGACTTGGTGGTCGCCTTGGCGTGCACGCTGCTCATCGCGGCGACCGGCGGGATCTTCGCGGCCCGGCGGCCGGGCAGCCAGGCGGCCAGCATGGTGATGACGACCCCCACCGCGAGGGCGCTCGCGACCGTGCCGGGCGAGACGATCAGCGGACCGTCCGGGACGGTGGCGCCCAGCGTGCTCATCAGGGAGCGCAGTCCGGCGCCGATGCCGATGCCCGCGACCAGTCCGGTGACGCCCGCCACCACACCGACCACGAGGGCCTCGATCAGCACGGACCGGGTGACCTGGCGACGCGAGGCGCCGACGGCACGCAGCAGCGCCAGTTCCTTGGTGCGCTGGGCCACCAGCATGGTGAAGGTGTTGGCGATGATGAACGTGCCGACGAACAGCGCGATACCGGCGAACACCAGCAGGCCCTGCTTCAGCCCGCTCATCGACGCGGAGATCTGCTCGGCCTGGTCGGCGGCGAGCTTCTTGCCGGTGGTGGTCTCGACGAGCTTCGTCCCGAGCGCCTCGTCCAGCCCCGCCTTCAGCGCGGTCTGGGAGGTGCCGGAGGCGGCCTTCACATCGATCTCGTCGTACGTGCCCGGCTTGCCGAACAGCTGCTGCGCGGAGGCGGTGTCGAAGAGGGCGAGGCTGCCGCCGGCGGCGACATTGCCGTCGTCGGTGGTGAAGATGCCCGTGACGGTGGGGGTGAGCACCGGCCCGTCGACCGAGAGCCGCACCTTGTCACCGACCTTGTACCCGGCGCGCTTCGCGGTCTCCGAGTCGATGGCGACCTGGTCCCTGCCGTGCGGTGCGCTGCCGGACTTCAGCGGGTACCGGGCGTCCTTGTCGCCCCAGTAGTTGCCGCCCTGCGACTGGAAACCGCCGCCGATGAGCTTGCCGTCCTTGTCGGCGATGGCGGTGAAGCCGCTCACGACGCCGACCGCGGACGCGGCCCCCGGCACCTTCGTGCTCCTGTCGAGCATGGCCTGGGTCAGCTCGGGCGTCCTGCTGATCGTATTGCCCGTGTCCTCCTGGGACTTGGCCCGCACGGCCACGTCGACCTGGTCGAAGCCCTTGGCCGAACTGTTCTGGTAGGCATCCGAGATGGTGTTGGTGAAGACCAGGGTTCCCGACACGAACGCGACGCCGAGCATCACGGCGAGCACGGTCATCAGCAGCCTGGCCTTGTGCGCGAAGACGTTGCGCAGTGCTGTGCGGAACATCAGCTGGTGCGGCCCTTCGCGTCGAACTGCTTCATGAAGTCGAGCACGTTCTCCGCCGTCGGCTGGAGCATGTGGTCGACGATCCGGCCGTCCGCCAGGAACACCACCCGGTCCGCGTACGCCGCCGCCACCGGGTCGTGGGTCACCATGACCACCGTCTGCCCCAACTCCCGTACGGAGTTGCGCAGGAAGCCCAGTACCTCGGCGCCGGAACGGGAGTCGAGGTTTCCGGTCGGCTCGTCGCCGAAGATGATGTCCGGCCGGGAGGCGAGCGCCCGGGCCACGGCGACGCGCTGCTGCTGGCCGCCGGAGAGCTGGGCCGGACGGTGACCGAGGCGGTCCCGCAGCCCCACCATCTCGATGACCCTCTCCAGCCACTGCCGGTCGGGCTTGCGGCCCGCGATGTCCATCGGGAGGGTGATGTTCTCCAGGGCCGTCAGCGTCGGCAGCAGGTTGAACGCCTGGAAGATGAAGCCGATCTTGTCCCGGCGCAACTTGGTGAGCTGCTTGTCCTTGAGCGAGCCCAGCTCGGTCTCGCCGATGCGTACCGAGCCGGAGGAGAAGGTGTCGAGACCGGCCACACAGTGCATCAGCGTGGACTTGCCCGACCCGGAGGGGCCCATGATCGCGGTGAACTCGGCCTGCCGGAAGTCGACGGAGACCCGGTCGAGGGCGACCACCTGGGTCTCGCCCTGTCCGTAGATCTTCGAGAGATCCGTGGCTCGTGCGGCCACGGTGCTGGTGGACCGGTCGGCGACGGGTGTGGTGGTCACGGGCAGGAACTCCTCGTGGGACGACGTCTTGAAGGGACGTGTTCCATCGTGGTGGCCGGAGACCGCCGTGTAGTCAGCCGCTGTTCCGGTTCCCGGGGGCGACTTCGGAGGGACCCGGATCCGCCGTGTCATACCTGGGGATGACGGGGATCCCTGACTGCCCGCCTCCCCACGGCCCCGGCGGACGCCTCGTCGAGAACGGGTGGAGCACCCTCGTTCGGGCGGTGAAATTCCGTCATTCCGCATGCACCGCCGACCGCCGCACGCAAGGCTATTGGCAAGTGCGGATGGCCCGTTCCATGGGCTGATGCACCCTCAGACGTCAATAAAATAAGACAACATCGGTCCGCCGTTCCGCTGTTCGGGGGATGTATCCCGATAGGCTCGGAACCTCGACGCGGAGCCCATGGCCTGCCCGGATGGTGGAATGCAGACACGGCGAGCTTAAACCTCGCTGCCCCTACGCGGGCGTGCCGGTTCAAGTCCGGCTCCGGGCACCACCATGTTCGTCGACGCCCGACGATCCCTGCATCCTGCATTGAAGACTTCACCGCGCGACCCGTTGACATCGGGCGTGAGCGGACGGAAACTCACGTCAGAGAGTCAGTGAACTAAATTTCACTGGGCGAACATGAGCGATCGTGAGCGAACGCCCCCGACGCGACGACCAAAGGATGCAGGGATGCGTACCACCGTCGGCATCATCGGAGCCGGCCCCGCCGGCCTCCTCCTCGCCCGGCTGCTCCACAACGCGGGCATCGACTCGGTCGTGCTGGAGAGCCGCGACCGCGCCTACGTCGAGCAGCGCCAGCGCGCCGGGATCCTGGAGCAGGGCACGGTGGACGTCCTGCGCGCGGCCGGTGCCGCCGAGCGCATGGACCGCGAGGGGCTGCGCCACGACGGCATAGAACTGCGGTACGCGAAGAAGCGACACCGGGTCGACTTCCCGGCCCTCACCGGGGGCCGGTCCGTGATGGTCTACGCGCAGACCGAGGTGTGCAAGGACCTCATCGCCCTCCAGCTGAAGGAGGGCGGCCCGCTGCTGTTCGAGGCGGAGGCGCTGGCCGTCGAGGGCGCGGACACCGACAGCCCGTCCGTCCGGTTCCGGCACGAGGGCCGCGAGGACGTCCTGGAGTGTGACTACGTCGTCGGCTGCGACGGCTTCTGGGGCGTGGCCCGGCAGGCGGTCCCGGCGGAGCTCTCCCGCGTCTTCGAGCGGACGTACCCCTTCGGCTGGCTCGGCATCCTCGCCGACGTCCCGCCCTCGCACGAGGAGCTCGTCTACGCCCGCCACGACCGCGGCTTCGCCCTGCTGTCCATGCGTTCCCCGTCCGTCTCCCGCCTCTACCTCCAGGTGCCCGAGGGCACGGACGCCGAGGAATGGGGCGACGAGGAGATCTGGGCCGAGCTGGAGCGCCGCTTCGAGACCGAGGACGGCTGGCGGCTGGAGCGCGGGCCGATCACCCAGAAGTCGGTGACCCCCATGCGGTCGTACGTCCATGAGCCCATGCGGTACGGCCGGCTCTTCCTCGCCGGGGACGCGGCGCACATCGTGCCGCCGACCGGAGCGAAGGGGCTGAACCTGGCCGTGGGGGACGTCGTGACGTTCGCGCGGGCGCTGACCCACCAGAAGGAGACCGGTTCGGCGAAGCTGCTCGACGCCTACTCCGAGACCTGTCTGCGCCGCGTCTGGCAGGCCGAGCGGTTCTCGTACGACATGACGACCCTGCTGCACCGCGCCCCCGACGCCACGCCCTTCGAGGACCGGCTCCAGCTCGCCCGGCTGGAACGCATCGCCTCCTCGCGGGCGGCCGAGACCGACCTCGCCGAGGGGTACACGGGCTTCCCGCTCCACTGACACAGGGGCGGCGGGCGTACGGACGGCGTAAGGAGCTGATCTCCGGCGGGTTCCGGCCATGTCGCAGCTTGGTCATGAATGGGGCCCCACGGTGAGGGGAATCACGGATCCGCGTAGCGTGTTGCGCAGCACGACGAGGGAAAGATCCTCCCCAAGCACTAGGGTCAATCCTTTGCCTACCCATTACCCTTGATGCTCAAGGCCGCGCACGGCGGCCATGGAGGAGTGCAATGAGGAGCAGAAACCCGGTCTTCTCGCGACGGGGGTTCAGCCGCGACAACGGCTACGCGGGCTTCAACGCCGCGCCGCAGGCCGGGGGACCCGCCGTCGGTACGCAGGGCAACCCGTACGCCCAGCCGACCGGCAACCCGTACGCGCAGAACCCCTACGCCCAGCAGGGCCTGCAGGGCGCCCCGCCGCAGGCGCCGGCCACCACCGGCCGGATGACGATGGACGACGTCGTGCTGCGCACGGCGTCCACGCTCGGCACGCTGATCGTGACGGCCGCGCTCGCCTGGGCGCTGCTGCCGGTCGACGACGCCCACATCAGCCGGTCCTACGGCATCGGCATCGGCGCCGCGCTGATCGGCATGGTCCTGGCGTTCGTCCAGTCCTTCAAGCGCACGGCCTCGCCGGCGCTGATCCTGTCGTACGCGGCGTTCGAGGGTGTCTTCCTCGGAGTCGTCTCCAGCATCGTCGACAACCGCATCGCGAGCGGCGCGGCCATGCAGGCCGTGATCGGCACGATGGCGGTCTTCGCCGCGGTGCTGATCGCCTACAAGGCCGGCTGGATCCGCGTCAACCGCCGCTTCTACGGCTTCGTGATGGCGGCCGCGCTCGGCTTCGTGCTGCTGATGGTGGTGAACCTGCTGTTCGCCGTCTTCGGCGGCGGTGACGGCCTCGGCTTCCGCAGCGGCGGTCTCGGCATCTTCTTCGGCGTCGTCGGCGTCATCCTCGGCGCCTGCTTCCTCGCCCTGGACTTCAAGCAGGTCGAGGACGGCATCGCCTACGGCGCGCCGAAGGGCGAGGCGTGGCTGGCGGCCTTCGGTCTGACGCTGACGCTGGTGTGGATCTACATGGAGTTCCTGCGGATCCTCGCGATCCTCAACAGCAACGACTAGCCGCCGACGGCCGTGAGCGGGCCGTGAGCAGCAAAAGGGCCTCGGGCTTCCCGCCCGGGGCCCTTTGCCGTCGTGCAGTGCGCGCCTAGAGGAATTTGCGCGCGGCCCTCCTCAGGTCGTACTCATGAACAATCGCCTTGGCGTGGCCGTACGCCAGATTGTGCTCGTGGCGCAGCCAGCTGACCTTCTCCTCGAAGTTGAAGAGAGCCGGGCCTTCCTCGACGGCGCGCAGCCAGTCGGAGACTTCACGGCCGGTGCAGTGGGGGATGCGGGCTAGCAGGTTGCGATGGGTCTCCTCGGAGAAGACTTGGGACATCGGCGCCTCCGGACGCAAAGGGGATGTAAGCCGGTCCTTCAGGTCACCGTGCCTGAGCGTTCGCCCGTTGGCAACAGTCCGGATGCGACGCGTACGCTCCACTCCGTGGTTGATACGACGCCCTTGACTCGTGCCGTTGATCACTTCGCCGACCGTTTGAGGGCCGCACCTCAGAGTCGGCTGCAGCGGGGCGCTGCCGCCGAGGCCCTGCAGTTGGCGAGGGAGATGGCCCGGTGGGCCCAGGCCGTGGAGGAACCCGGCACGGAACCCAGGGAGATGCCCGATGCCGGGATGTTCGCCGCCGCCGACCAAATCACCGTCGCGGTGCATGACTTGGCCCTCGTACTGAGTGACGAGGGCCAGGTGGCGGAAGCTCTGCGGTGGGTGGAGGAGGCGCAGAAACGCGCCGGGGTGTGAACCCTAGAGGGACGCTATGACCCTGTCCGCCAGGATGTAGACGTTCTCCTCGCCGCACTCGAACGTCAGCGTGTACGCGCCCGAGATGCCCGAACCGCCAAGGAGGACCGGGGTTTCGCCCGTCCGCAGGGCCGCGGCGAGGCGTTCCGCCGTTTCGCGGTGGCCCGGGGTCATGCACAGGGTGGTGCCGTCGGCGAAGACATAGACGTCGAGGGTGCCCAGGGGACCCGGGCGGACGTCGGTCAGTTCCACGCGGGAGGCGGCGAGCTCCTCAAGGGTGGCCACCGTGCGCTCGTGATCGTTCACGACCGGTGACTGGACCGGGACGAAGTCCGGGTGGGAGGGGTGGCGGCGGCGGGCGGCGGCCAGTTCGGGGGAGTCCCCGGCGAACTCGTCGGCGTCCGCGGTCGGCTCGCTCACCGGCTCCAGGCCCATGAAATCGGCCTGCCGGGGCAGGAACAGCTCGCTGTCCGCCAGGCCCAGCAGTGAGGGCGCGTCGGAGGCGTCACGGGCCTCCTGGGCGGCCCAGAAGGCGCGCGCCTCGGCCAGCTCGCGCTCGCGCTCCTCGGCGAGTGCCTCGGCCACCGCGGCGCGTATGTCGTCGGCCTCCGAGGAGAGGCGGGCGGCGGGCACCAGACCGCGGGCGGTGCGGTGCTCGGCGAGCTGGGTGTGCAGTGCCGCGACCTCACGGCGCAACACCATGAGCGTCCGCAGGACGGCGACGCCCACGGCGCCCGTGGCGGCCGTGATGACCAGCAAGGTGATCGGCATGGCGCTCACTGACGTACTCCCGGTTCAAAGTCGACCCCCGACTTCCTACATCAGCTTGAAGGGCGGACTAACCAGCTGTCAGTGCGTAACGTCACGAAACGGGCAGGACTTTGGGTCCGGTGTTTGGTGGCGCGCCCGCCTTGACCTGCGTAAATCCCCCTTCTAAGGGAGATAGGTCACATCCTGGGGGAGATTGGATCACAAAATGGCCCGGAGGGCCGGGGTTTCCCGGACTCCGGGCCATCTGCTCACGTTGGGTGCCGTGTTGACTACCGAGAGGTTCGGTCAGGGCCTCAGCTGAGGCGCTCGATGACCATCGCCATGCCCTGGCCGCCGCCGACGCACATCGTCTCCAGACCGAACTGCTTGTCGTGGAACTGGAGGGAGTTGATGAGCGTGCCGGTGATGCGGGCGCCGGTCATGCCGAAGGGGTGGCCGACGGCGATGGCGCCGCCGTTGACGTTCAGCTTCTCCAGCGGGATGTTCAGGTCCCGGTAGGAGGGGATCACCTGGGCGGCGAACGCCTCGTTGATCTCGACCAGGTCGATGTCGTCGATGGTGAGGCCGGCCAGGCGCAGCGCCCGCTGCGAGGCCTCCACCGGGCCGAGGCCCATGATCTCGGGGGACAGGCCGGAGACGCCGGTCGACACGATGCGGGCGAGCGGGGTGAGGCCGAGCTCGCGGGCCTTGGTGTCGGACATGATGACGACCGCTGCGGCGCCGTCGTTGAGGGGACAGCAGTTGGCGGCGGTGACCAGGCCGTCCGGGCGGAAGACCGGCTTGAGGCCCGCCACGCCCTCCAGGGTCACGCCGGGGCGCGGGCCGTCGTCCTTGGAGACGACCGTGCCGTCGGGGAGGGTCACCGGGGTGATCTCGCGCTCCCAGAAGCCGTTCTTGATGGCTTCCTCGGCGAGGTTCTGGGAGCGGACGCCGAACTCGTCCATGTCCTGGCGGGTGATGCCCTTGAGGCGGGCCAGGTTCTCGGCGGTCTGGCCCATCGCGATGTAGGGGTCGGGGACCAGGCCGTCCTCGCGCGGGTCGTGCCAGGTGGTGCCCTCCTGCTGGGCGACGGCCTCGGTGCGGGCCTCGGCCTCGGCGAAGAGGGGGTTGTGCGTGTCGGGGAGGCTGTCGGAGTTCCCCTTCACGTACCGGGAGACCATCTCCACGCCGGCCGAGATGAAGACGTCGCCCTCGCCGGCCTTGATGGCGTGCAGGGCCATGCGGCTCGTCTGGAGGGAGGAGGAGCAGTAGCGGGTGATGGTGCAGCCCGGGAGGTGGTCCATGCCCATCTGTACGGCGACGATGCGGCCGAGGTTGTTGCCCTGCTCGCCGCCGGGGAGGCCGCAGCCGAGGTGGAGGTCGTCGATGTCGCGCGGGTCCAGCTCGGGGATCTTGGCGAGGGCCGCCTGGATGATGGTGGCGGTGAGGTCGTCGGGGCGCAGATCCTTGAGGGAGCCCTTGAAGGCGCGGCCGATGGGGGAGCGGGCGGTCGAGACGATCACGGCTTCGGGCATCACGGCTCCATTGGCGTTACGGGGTTGGGCGGGCTGGTTGGGAAGTTACCCGTACGTATGGCTTGGGTCACGGGTGTCGCCGTGTGACCCTGACCGCAATTTTCTAAGCGCTTGCTTTTTTCGCCCCCGCCGACCCTTCCCGTCCCGACCCGGGGGCCGGCCCCCGGACCCCCGCTCCTCAAACGCCGGAGGGGCTGGATTTTCGCCGGGCGGGGTTTGATCTTTTCAGCCCGTCCGGCGTTTGAGGACGAGGCCGTTCAGGCCGAAAGCGGGGGTCTGGGGGCGGCAGCCCCCAGGGACGGGACGGGAAGGGGCGGCGGGGGCGAGAATCACTGGGACGGCTGCTGCACGGGGGCCCGTTCGGGCTCCGGGACCCGGCGCCTGCGCCGGCGTTTGAGGAGGGCCCAGGGGCCGCGGGGGCCCGTCGGCATGGCTGCCGTGACCTCTGTGCCCGCCTCCGAGGCGGCCTCCGCGGCCGCCTTGGCCACCGGCAGGAACCCTTCGCGGCGGGTGACGTCGGGACGCTCCTCCTCGGCCGGCCACAGCTCCAGGGCCGCGCAGACCGTCGGCAGGACCGCCATCGCCGCCGTGGCGTAGCCCTCGGCCGAGGGATGGTAGTTGTCGGGGCCGAAGAGCTCGCGGGGGTTCGCCTCGAACTCCGGGCCGAGCAGGTCGCCCAGCGACACCGTCCGGCCGCCCTGTTCCACCGTGCCGATCGTCTGGGCCGCCGCCAGCTGGCGGGAGGCCCGGCGGGCCAGCCAGCGCAAGGGCTGCTGGACCCGTTCCACCGTGCCCAGGTCGGGGCAGGTGCCGACCACCACCTCCGCACCGGCCGTGCGCAGCCGCCGTACCGTCGACGAGAGGTGGCGGACCGAGCGGGTCGGCGGCATCCGGTGGGTGACGTCGTTCGCGCCGATCATGATCACGCAGATGTCCGGCACCAGCGCGGGATTCGCCAGGACCAGCGCCACCTGGCGGTCCAGGTCGTCGGACGTGGCCCCCGGGAGGGCCACGTTGTGGAGTTCCACCGGGCGTTCCGCCACCGCGGACAGCCCGGAGGCCAGGAGGGCGCCCGGTGTCTGGCTCGCCCGGTGCACGCCCTGCCCGGCCGCCGTGGAGTCACCGAGCATCGTCAGGCGCAGGGGTGGTTCGTCGGGGGTGGCGTACGCGGTGCCGTAGAGGCCGTCCGCCACGGGGACCCGGCCGCCGGAGCCGTTGCCCACATGGCGCCTGGCCATCCGGACCTCCGCCAGCAGCAGGCCGACGGCGGCCGCGCCGGCCAGCCCGATCCCGCCACCGCCGTATGCCGCGCCGGCCGCGATCCGCCGGGCCACCCTCGCCCTCGACATGCTCGTCATACGTCGCCGCCACCTCCTCGAAGCCGTACATCCACTCCTTGCCCCGTACAGGCCGTTCACCAATCTCAACGAGGAGTGAACGGCTCTCGTGAGCCTTAGGCTGGCTGGACAATCACGACCACTTCTTTTGCAAGCATCCGGAGACAACGGTGCATTTCCACGACTCGATGATCAGTCTCGTCGGCAACACCCCGCTGGTGAGGCTCAACAGCGTGACCAAGGGCATCCGGGCGACCGTCCTGGCCAAGGTCGAGTACTTCAACCCCGGCGGCTCCGTGAAGGACCGCATCGCCCTGCGCATGATCGAGGCGGCGGAGGAGAGCGGCGCGCTCAAGCCCGGCGGGACGATCGTGGAGCCGACCAGCGGGAACACCGGTGTCGGCCTGGCCATCGTGGCCCAGCAGAAGGGGTACAAGTGCATCTTCGTGTGCCCCGACAAGGTGAGCACGGACAAGATCAATGTGCTGCGGGCGTACGGGGCGGAGGTCGTGGTCTGCCCGACGGCCGTCGACCCCGAGCACCCGGACTCGTACTACAACGTCTCCGATCGGCTGGTGCGTGAGACGCCCGGAGCGTGGAAGCCCGACCAGTACTCCAACCCCAACAACCCCCTCTCCCACTACCACTCCACCGGCCCCGAGCTGTGGGAGCAGACCGAGGGGAAGATCACCCACTTCGTGGCGGGTGTGGGCACCGGCGGCACCATCTCCGGCACCGGGCGGTACCTCAAGGACGTGAGCGACGGCTCCGTCCAGGTCGTGGGCGCCGACCCCGAGGGGTCCGTCTACTCGGGCGGCTCCGGGCGGCCGTACCTCGTCGAGGGGGTGGGCGAGGACTTCTGGCCCACCGCCTACGACCGGACCGTCGCCGACGAGATCGTCGCGGTCTCCGACAAGGACTCGTTCCAGATGACCCGGCGGCTCGCCAAGGAGGAGGGCCTGCTCGTCGGCGGCTCCTGCGGCATGGCGGTCGTGGCGGCCCTGCGGGTCGCCGAGCGGCTGGACGAGAACGGCGTCGTGGTGGTGCTCCTGCCGGACAGCGGCCGCGGGTACCTCAGCAAGATCTTCAACGACGAGTGGATGGCCGACTACGGCTTCCTGGAGGACGAGGGCCCGAGCGCGCGCGTCGGGGACGTTCTGAGCGACAAGGAGCACGGCGCGATCCCGTCCCTCGTCCACATGCACCCGGACGAGACCGTCGGCGAGGCCATCGAGGTGCTGCGCGAGTACGGCGTCTCGCAGATGCCGATCGTGAAGCCCGGCGCCGGCCACCCGGACGTCATGGCCGCCGAGGTCGTGGGCTCGGTCGTGGAGCGCGAGCTGCTCGACGCCCTGTTCACCAAGCGGGCCTCCCTGGAGGACCCGCTGGAGAAGCACATGTCCGCCCCGCTGCCCCAGGTGGGCTCCGGCGAGCCGGTCGCCGACCTGATGTCCGTGCTCGGCGCCGCGGACGCGGCGATCGTCCTCGTCGAGGGCAAGCCGACCGGCGTGGTCAGCCGACAGGACCTGCTGGCCTTCCTCGCCAAGGGCGGGAAGTAGCGGCAAACGTCCGGTGAACGGCGGGTGCCGGAGGCGAACTTCCGTTTGCCTACCGAACTGGTGGACTTCGGCGAAGTGGTACGAGCGTGTCACGTCCACGCAGCACACGCTTAACACGGGTCCGGCACATTAGTGGGTGTCGGCAGGGCGGGAGCGGCTCCCCGCCCCAGCCGGCACCGAAACGTCCAAGGACCTCCGGAGCGGCTCCCGGACCTCCATGGACGCCCGGACGTGAGACCCGGCCCTGACCCGGTCCACGTCCCTCGCGGGGACCGCCGTCGTCCCGCCCCCCGGCAACGGGGGTGCGGCGGTCCCCGCGCAAACCTCTTTCTGCCGGGCTATGCGCCCGTGGTGGCCCAACTGCCCAGCAGGGCAAGCCTCTCCGCCGTCTCCGAGCCCGCCTCCGGGGTGTACGCCACGATGGTCTGGTCCGGTTCCGACGGGAGCGTCAGCGACTCGTACGGCAGCGTCAGCAGGCCCGCGACCGGGTGGCGGACGCGCTTGACCCCGTACATGCAGGCCTTGACCTGGTGGTCGGCCCACAGACGGCGGAAGTCCTCGCTCTTGAGGGAGAGCTCGCCGACGAGTTCCCGCAGGCCGGGGTCGTCGGGGCGGGCGCCCGCGTTCAGCCGCAGATGGGCCACGGTCTGGGCGGCGACGGCGGCCCAGTCGGGGTAGACGCTACGGCCGTCGGGGTCCAGGAACAGGTGGCGCACGATGTTGCGCCGGGCGGCCGGCATCCGGCTGAAGCCGCTCAGGGCGTCGGCGAGCGCGTTCCAGGCCAGGACGTCCATCGCGGGCCCGAGGACGAACGCCGGGCTGTGCGCCATGCCGTCGAGCAGCACCTGGATGCCGGGGCGGACCCGGGGCGCGGCCCGGCGCCGCTCGCGCTTCTTCTGCGGCCGGGCCACCGCGTACAGATACGCGTGTTCTTCCTCGTCCAGCCGCAGTACGCGCGCGATGGCGTCCAGCACCGCGTCCGAAACGCTCGGGCCGCGCCCCTGTTCGAGGCGGATGTAGTAGTCCACGCTCACTCCGGCCAGCTGCGCCACCTCCTCCCGGCGCAGACCGGGCACGCGGCGCCGGCCGTGTGAGGCCAGCCCCAGCTCCTCGGGCCGGATGCGGGCGCGGCGCGAGCGCAGGAAATCTCCGAGGTCCCCGTCCATGGGTTCGATCGTAGGGGAGGGGCGGGATTCGAACCTGGTACTGGCAGACCCAGGAAAAGCTCATCCCTGGGTAGGGCCCGCCGGGCGGCGCAGGGTGGTGGACGTCGCCGGGAAACGCCCGGGCGGCTTCCTTGTGGAGGAGCACTCATGTCGTACGAGAACCTGGCCGGCCGTACCGCTGTCGTCACCGGGGCCGCGAGCGGGATCGGTGAGGCCGTTGCCGTGCTGCTGGCGGCGCAGGGCGCCAGGGTCGCGCTGCTGGCGCGGCGCCGGGAACGGCTGGACGGGATCGTGGCGAAGATCCGGGCGAACGGCGGGCAGGCGCTCGCCGTGGCCGCCGACGTGACCGACGGCGGGTCGGTGGACGCGGCCGTCGAGCGGATCCATGCCGCCTACGGGACCGTGGACCTGGTGGTGAACTCGGCCGGTGTCATGCTGCCGAACCCCGTCGACGACGGGCGGGTCGACGAGTGGCAGCGGATGCTCGACACCAATGTCAGCGGTGTGCTGCGGGTGATCCGCGCCTTCACCGGTGACCTGGTGGGCGCGGCCGCCGACGGCCGCAGCGCCGACCTCGTGAACATCTCGTCCGTCGGCGCGCACATCACGTTCCCCAACTACGCGGTGTACGGGGCGACCAAGGCCGCCGTCACCTATCTCTCGCAGTCCCTGCGCGGTGAGTTCGGGCCGCGTGACGTGCGCGTCACCAACATCGAGCCCGGGCTGACCGAGACCGAGCTGGCGCAGCACATCGACAGCGACTCGCTGCAGGAGCAGGTGCTGGGAATGGTCGAGGCGCTGGGCTCGCTGTCCGCCGAGGAGGTCGCCGACGTGGTGGCGTATGTGAGCAGCCGTCCCCGGCACGTCAATCTGCGGCAGATCATGGTGCTGCCGACCCGGCAGGTGTGAGGTCAGTCCTCCCAGCGGTCCTCGTCCTTGGCGGAACGGCGACGGCGGCCGAAGAGGGCCGGGTTGACGCGGGCGGCCTGGAAGGCGTTCACGCCGACGATGCCGGCCCAGGTGATGAACAGGCCGGGCAGATGGGCGGTGCCGGCGCCGATCGCGGACAGCGGGATCGCCAGGACCAGCGAGACGATGCCGAAGCCGAAGCGCTCCCCCCAGGAGTCCGTCGGCGGCTTCGGCGCCCGGGCGCCCCGGGCCACCACCATCTGCTGCTCGGCGAGCTGCCGGCGCACCCGGCGCTCCACCGCGCCGTCGATGCGCTGGTCGACCTTCTCCAGGAACGAGTCGACCAGCGCCGACTCGTACTCCTCGCCCAGTTCCCTGCGCGCCTGGAGGGTGGCGTTGAGTTCCTTCTTGAGCTCGGCGTCCGGCGCGTCCATCCCCGTCTCCATTCCCGTCATGGGAACCCACGTTAGGGAGCGGGGGCGCTCACCGCACTGGGGATAGCCCCCCTGTCGGGGCTGGGGCTGACCGGGAGGACACCGAACGTCTCCAGGACCCTGCGGTGGCTCTGGCCGACCCCGCTGATGCTCACCTCGATGCCGCGGCCGCGCAGCTCGCCGACCACGTCCTTCAGCGCCATCGCGCCGGTCGCGTCCACCGCCGTCAGACCCGACAGGCGCAGATCGACGGCCGCGACGCCCTCCACGCCGGCGAGGCTGCGGCGGAAGCGGTGCGCGGCGGCGAACAGAAGCGGGCCGTCGAAGCGGTACGTCACCCGGCCCGCCCCGCCGGGCACCTCGTCGGCCGCGGCGGGGGTGAGGCGGATGCCGCGGACGGCCGCGCGCAGGGCCAGCAGCACGGAGACGGCGAGACCGACCAGTACGGCCCGCACCAGGTCCAGGGCGAGCGTGGAGGCCGCGGTGAGGACCAGGACCAGGGCGTCGCCGTGGGTCGCGCGGGCCATGGCCCGTACCGCGTCCGTCTCCACCATCCGTACGGCGGTCGCGAGCAGGACGCCCGCCAGTGCGGCCAGCGGGATACGGCCCACCAGCGGGGCGGCGACCGCGACGATCCCGGCGAGGATCACGGCGTGCGCGAGAGCGGCGAGACGGGAGGTGGCGCCGGTGCGGACGTTGACCGCGGTGCGGGCGATCGCGCCCGTCGCCGGGACACCGCCGAAGAGCGGGGCCGCGAGGTTGGCGATGCCCTGCCCGAAGAGCTCCTTGCCGGGGTCGTGGCGCTCACCCGGGCGCATCCCGTCGGCCACGGACGCGGACAGGAGGGACTCCAGGGCCGCGAGCGCGGCGACCGCGGCTGCGGGCGCGAGGAGGGTGGGGATCCGGGTGACGTCGAGGAAGGCGAGGGAGGGCGCGGGCAGCGAGGGCGGGAGGGAGCCGATGCGGGTGACGGGGAGGTGCAGGGCCTCGGCCACGACCGTCGCCGCGGCGACGGCGGCGAGGGAGAAGGGCACGGTGGGCCTCCAGCGGGCGCCCGCCAGCATCAGCGCCGCCGAGCCGAGGGCGAGCAGCAGGGCCGGCCAGTGCGGGGCGGCCCCGAACTCCTCGGCCGCCCGCGCCGCGACGACCGCGACCTGCTCGCCGTGCGGAAGCGGCACGCCGAGCGCGTTCGGCACCTGTTGCAGGGCGATCACCGCCGCGATGCCGATGGTGAACCCGGCGATCACGGGAGCGGGCACGTACGCCATGGCGGATCCGGCCCGGGCGAAGGCCAGCCCCAGCAGCATGAGCCCGGCGAGCAGGCCGACGGTCAGGACGCCGTCGGCGCCGTAGTGGTGCACGATCGGCACCAGGACGACGGTCATCGCGCCGGTGGGGCCGCTGACCTGGCGTGCGCTGCCGCCGAAGAGCGCGGCGAGCGACCCGGCGACGATCGCGGTGATGAGCCCGGAGGCGGCACCGAGCCCGGAGGTGACCCCGAAGCCGAGGGCCAGGGGGAGGGCGACCACGGCCACCGTGAGGCCGCACAGCAGGTCGCGCCGCGGGGCGCGGGTCATGGAGCGGAGGTCGGCGAGGGAGGGCAGGACGGAGAGGGACGGGCGAGGGGGGTTCATGGGTCTCTTCGAGTGGGGGGTTTCAAGGAGTGCTTGATGGGGGGCAAAAAGTGCTTGAAGTGGGGGAAGTGGTTCACGGCAGGAGGGAAACGAGCCCGGTGTCCAGGTCGAACCTGGCCGCCGTCACCGTGGCCGCCGCGAACGCGGAATCCGCGCGGATGGCGTCCCGTACCCAGACCGTGTTGGCCCGCATGGTGAGTTCGGCCCAGTCGCCGGACTGGCGCCGGGTGCGGCGGGCGGCCGGGGCGATCTCGTCCACCAGCAGCTCCAGATGGCCGGGGACCGGGGCGCCCGTGCGCAGATGGTCCAGCGTCGCCGCGACCGCCCCGCAGCGCTCGTGCCCGAGCACCAGCACCAGCGGGATGCGCAGTTCCTGGACGCCGTACTGGATGGAGGCGAGCACCGCCTCGTCCAGCACCTGTCCGGCCGTCCTTATGCAGATCAGGTCCCCGAGGCCCTGGTCGAAGACGAGTTCCGGCGGTACCCGGGAGTCGATGCAGCCGACGACCACCGCGAACGGGTGCTGCCCGGCCGCCAGCGCGTGCCGGTGCAGCAGTCCCTCGTCGGGGTGGCGGGAGCCGCCGGTGGCGTAGCGCCGGTTGCCGGCGAGCAGTTCGGCCAGGGCGGCGCGGGCGGTCGTCGGACGGGGGCGGGCGGTGGTTTCAAGGGGGCCGGCGGGGGCCGCCGACGCGGGGGTGGCGGCCAGCGCGCCGGCGGCGGTGGCGGCGAGAAAGGCCCTGCGGTTCGAGGCCATGACGCATCCTCAGGTGTCGTGCTGTTAGCGCACCTTCACCGTATGCATGCGATCAGTCACCCTGGGTGCCCGTTTAATGACACTTGGCTGATTCATCGTCAGATCATCGCCGCTCGGATACCGCTTCTTGATCTCTTAATCTCGTGATCGGTTGATCAGACCAGCCCGTGCTGCTTCGCGTAGGCGTCGGCCACGTCCTCCGGGTCCTTCTTGTCGTTGTCGACCTGACTGTTGAGCTGGGTGAGCTGGGCGGTCGTCAGGACGTTGCCGAGCCTGGCGAGGGCCTTGCGGACCTTGTCGTCGGCCTTGCGGTCGGCGATGAGCGGGACGATGTGCTGGCTGGGGATCAGGTTCTTCGGGTCGCTCAGCACCACCCAGTCGTTGGCGGCGATGTCGGTGTCGGTGGTGAAGAGGTTCGCCACGTCCACGTCGCCCTTCTTCAGGGCGCCCTTGACCAGCGGGCCGTCCGAGTCGAGCGACTTGAACTCCTTGAACTCCACGCCGTAGACGTCCTTCAGGCCGATCGCGCCCACCCGGCGCTTCTTCACCTCGGGCGCGGCGCCGATGACCAGCTTGCCGTTCTGCTTCGCCAGGTCGGCGAGGGAGGCCAGGCCGTACTTCCTGGCGGTCTCCCGGGTGACCACGAAACAGTCGGAGTCGGCGGCCTGGCCGTACGGCAGGACCTGGAGGCCGCTGGGCATCGCCAGCGTGAGCGCGTTCTGCATGGTGCCGGGCTCCGCCGAATTGTCCTTCGGGGCCAGGTAGTTGAGGAGGGCGCCCTGGTACTCGGGCAGGAGGTCGATGTCGCCGCTCTTCAGGGCGGGGATCACGATCTCGCGGGTGCCGAGGTTGGGGCGGACCTTCACCTTCACACCGGCCTGCCGGAGTACGGCCGCGTAGAGGTAGCCGAGTACCTGGTTCTCGGTGAAGTTGGCGGTGCCGATGGTGACTCCGCCCTTGCTGGAGCCGCCGCCACCGGAGGCGGAGCCCTGGCCGTCGAGGGAGGTGATGCCGCTCGCGCAGGCGGTCAGGGCGGGGACGGAGGCGGCCGCGAACAGGCCGCCGATGAGGGTGCGTCGGTTCATCGTCTGGATTCCCTAGGCGGTGCGGTGGCGGAAGAGGAGGCGCTGGAGGGTGCTCAGCAGCAGGTCGAGGAGGACGGCGACCGCGGCGACCAGCACCGCGCCGCCCAGTACCTGCACGAGGTCGCGCTGGGCGAGGCCGTCGAAGACGTAGCGTCCGAGGCCGCCGAAGGAGACGTACGCGGCGATCGTGGCGGTGGCGACGACCTGGATCAGCGCCAGGCGCAGGCCCGTCATGATCAGGGGGAGCGCCAGGGGCAGCTCGACCTGGAACAGGACCTGGTGGCCGCGCATGCCCTGGCCGCGGGCGGCGTCGCGGACGTCCGGGTCGACGGCCGTCATCCCGGCGTAGGTGTTGGTGACGATCGCCGGGACCGCGAGCGCGACCAGGGCGACGTACACAGGCAGCATCGACAGGCCGCCGGCCAGGAAGACCAGCACGACCAGGCCGACGGTCGGCAGCGCGCGGCCGAAGGACGACAGGTTGATCGCGAGGAAGGCGCCCTTGCCGGTGTGGCCGATCAGCAGGCCGAGGGGGAGGCCGATCGCGGCCGCGATGAGGGTCGCGAGGAGGGAGTACTGGAGGTGCTCGGCGAGGCGGTGGGCGATGCCGTCCTGGCCGGTCCACTGTGAGCCGCTGGTCAGCCAGCTGCCGAGGTTCTTGAGGAGTTCGTACATCTCAGGCTCGCCGCCTCTTCCACGGGGTGAGGGCGTACTGGAGGGCGACCAGCAGGGCGTCCGCGACCACGGCGAGAAGGATCGTGAGCACCACGCCCGCGATCACCGGGGTCGGGAAGTCGCGCTGGAAGCCGTCGGTGAAGAGCTGGCCGAGGCCGCCGTCGCCGATGTAGGTGGCGACGGAGACCAGGGAGATCGACATGACCGTCGCGATGCGGACGCCCGCCATGATCACGGGGAGCGCGAGCGGGAACTCGACGGTGAGGAGCGTGCGCAGCGGGCGGGTGCCCATCGCCCTGGCCGCCTCCTTGGTCTTCGCGGGGACCGAGTCGAGACCCTCGACGGTGTTCCGCAGCAGGACGACCAGGGTGTAGACGGTCAGGCCGATGACGGTCGTGGTGCGGGTCAGACCGCTGATCGGCAGCAGGAGCACGAAGATCGCGATCGACGGGATCGTGAACAGGACGTTCGAGAAGCCGAGCAGGAAGCCGCGCAGGGGGCGGACCCGGTGCGCGACCACCGCGAGCGGCAGCGAGATCAGGACGCCGAAGAAGACGGCAGTCAGGGCGGCCTGGAGGTGGGAGACCGTGAGGCTGGTGAGGTCGTCGGTGTGGTCGCCTATCCACGACCAGTCGATGGTCATGCGGCCACCCGGGCTTCCGTGTGCGCCTGGCCGGCGTGCTCGTGGATGTCGTCGCGGGAGGAGACGCCGGTGAGGACACCGTCCGCGTCGACGCGGGCGATCAGGCCGGTGGGGGAGGCGACCGACTCGTTGAGGGCCGACAACAGCGAGTCGCTGTCCTTGAGCGGGCGTACGGGCAGTTCGGCGTCCTTGCTCGCCCAGTGCACGGGCTTGCGCGCCTCGTCGAGTACGAGGGTCCAGGCGCCGCCCTCGGGGGCCGGGCCCTGCGGGACGTCCGCGAGCGTCTTCAGCGAGAGCAGCTTCAGGCCGCGCTCGGCGCCGAGGAAGTCGGCCACGAAGTCGTCGGCCGGGCGGGCGAGGAGTTCGGCGGGCGCGGCGCACTGCACCAGATGGCCGCCGGTGCGGAAGATGGCGATCTGGTCGCCGAGCCGCACGGCCTCGTCGACGTCGTGGGTGACGAAGACGATGGTCTTGCTCAACTCCTTCTGCAGGCGCAGGAGTTCGTCCTGGAGCTGGGTGCGCACCACCGGGTCGACCGCGCCGAACGGTTCGTCCATCAGCAGGACGGGCGGGTCGGCGGCCAGGGCGCGGGCCACGCCCACGCGCTGCTGCTGGCCGCCGGAGAGCTGGTGCGGGTAGCGGCGGCCGGCGTCGGCGGCGAGGCCGACGGTCTCCAGCAGCTCGGCTGCCCGGGCGCGGGCCTTGCGGCGGCCCCAGCCGAGCAGGAGCGGCACGGTGGCGATGTTGTCCAGCACCGTGCGGTGCGGGAACAGCCCCGACTGCTGGATGACGTACCCGATGGAGCGGCGCAGCTCGGCGGCGTCCTGCCGCGTGACGTCCTTGCCGCCGACCCGGATGGTCCCGGAGGTCGGCTCTACCATGCGGTTGACCATCCGCAGAGTGGTCGTCTTGCCGCAACCGGAAGATCCGACGAGGACCGTCACGCCCCCTTCCGGCATTTCCAGGGAGAGGTCGTGGACTGCTGTCGTGCCGTTGGGGAAGCGCTTGTGGACCGCGTCGAACTGGATCATGAGTTGTCCCTTGCCCGGCTGTATAACGTCATGCAGAGTTCTTGGTAGCTGAATAGGTTGTCAACGGGTTGGTGTTAATCCGAAGTAACAGATGACCGAAGAGCAAGATCGAGTGTCCGGATTGAGGAGAGATTGGGGTCTTATGTCGTCTCGGATCGTGGACACACTGCCCGCGGCGTTCTCCGAGGGCACCGGGCTTGTCGTCCTCGACGGGGTCGGTCTCGGCGTCGCGGACGTCGTGCACCTCGCCGACGGGAGTGCGCGGCCCGTCCCCGGGAGCGAGGCGATGCGGCGCGTCGAGGAGTCCTGGGACGCCGCCCGGCGGATCGCCGCGACCGGCCGCGTCTACGGCCGCTCCACCGGCGTCGGCGCCAACCGGAACGAGGACGTGCCCACCGAGGCGGCCGCCGAACACGGGCTCAGGCTGCTGCGCAGCCACGCCGGCGCCATCGGCGAGGAACTGCCCGCGCGGGAGGTGCGGGCGATGCTCGCCGTCCGCGCCAACCAGCTCCTCGCGGGCGGCGCCGGGCTGAGGCCCACCGTCGTCACCGCGCTGTGCGAGGCGCTGGAGAGCGGGGCGCATCCGGTCGTCAACGAGTTCGGCTCGGTCGGCACCGGTGACATCGCGGCCCTCGCCCAGGCGGGCCTCGCGCTCGCCGGGGAACACCCCTGGCGCGGGCCCGGCGCCCCCAAGCCGCAGCAGCTCGACAACAACGACGCGCTGGCCTTCATCAGCAGCAACGCCCTCACCCTCGGCCAGTCCGCGCTCGCCCTGCACGAACTGCGCGGGCTCGTGCAGGCCACCCAGGTCGTCGCCGCCCTCTCCCTGCTGGCCGTCGACGGCTCGCACGAGGCGTACGCCGCCCCCGTGCACGCCGCCCGCCCGCACCGGGGCTCCAGCGAGGTCGCCCGGCGGATGCGGCGGCTGATCGGCGCCGCGGACCGGCCCACGCCCCCCCTCGGCCGGATCCAGGACCCGTACGGATTCCGCTGTCTGCCCCAGATCCACGGGCCCGCGCTGGACGCGGCGGACGATCTGGAGGAGGTCGTCCAGATCGAGATCAACGCGGCCGCCGAGAACCCCCTGATCTCACCCGAGGACATGGCCGCCTACCACCACGGCGGCTTCTACCAGGCCCAACTCGCCCTGGCCCTGGACCACTTCAGGCTGTCCCTCACCCAGGTGGCCCGGCTGTCGACCTCCCGCCTCTCCACGCTCAACGAGCCCGCCTTCACCCGCCTGCGGCCCTTCCTCGCCGACGACGTGCCCGCCTCCTCCGGCGTGATGATCCTCGAGTACGCCGCCGGGGCCGCCCTCGGCGATCTGCGGGCCTTCTCCGCCCCCGCCTCGCTCGGGCACGCTGTACTCTCCCGGGGCGTCGAGGAACAGGCCAGCTTCGCCTCGCTCGCCGCACGCCAGACACTGCGCGCCTGCCGCGCGTACCGTCTCGTCGTGGGCTGCGAACTGGTTGCCGCGGTACGGGCCTTGCGCCAGCGCGATCTGCGGCCCGAACCGGACCTCCCGGTGGGCCGGGCGCTGGAGCTCGCCGAGTCGGTACTGGCGGCCGACCAGGCCGACCGGCCGCTCACGGAGGACGTGACGGCGGCGGCGGCACTGCTGGACCGGTTCACGGACATCTGGAGGGGGAGCGGGTCATGAGCACGGAGAGGGACTTGGGCGTGGTGGACAGTCCGGCGGGGCGGCTGCAGGCGCTCTTCGAGGGGCACCGGCTGACGCCGACCCAGCGGCGCATCGCGCACAGCATGGTGCGGCGCGCCGCCGACGTGCCGTTCCTGTCCAGCGTGGAACTGGCCGAACTGGCCGGGGTCAGCCAGCCGTCCGTGACCCGCTTCGCCGTCGCCCTCGGCTTCGACGGCTACCCGGCGCTGCGCAAGCACCTGCGCGAGGTCACCCCCGCCGAACAGGCCGCGGACGCCGGCTCGTACAACGAGTACCAGCAGGCCGTCGAGGCCGAGATCGAGAACCTCCGGCACCTCGCCGAACTGCTCGCCGACCCCCGGCCCGTGCAGAAGGCGGGCCGGCTGCTGGCGGCCTCCCGCCCGCTGCCCGTCCTCGGGCTGCGCGCCGCCGCCTCCCAGGCCTACGGCTTCGGCTACTTCGCCGCCAAGGTCCACCCGGACGTACGGCTGCTCAACGAGGGCGGCACGATGATCCACGACCGCATCGAGGCCGCCGTACGGGCCGGTGCCACGGCGCTGCTGTGCTTCGCGCTGCCCCGGCATCCGCGCGAGGTCGTGGACACGCTGGCCTTCGCCAAGGAGGCCGGCCTGACGGTGGTGACGGTCGCCGACTCGGCCTTCGCACCGGTCGCCAAGTTCTCCGACCTTCTGCTGCCCGCCGCCGTCGGCACGGGGCTCGCCTTCGACACCGCCTGTGCGCCGATGCTGCTCGGCCGCGTCCTGCTGGAGGCGATGTGCGACGACCTGCCGGACGCGCAGGTCCGTCTGGAGGAGTTCGACGCACGGGCGGCGGCGCGCGGGCTGTTCGTGGAGTAGGCCCACGTTTTCAGATTCGTCTCACGTTGCCTCGTTAACGTGCGTCTCACGTATGCCGCACAGAGATGAGACGGGAGACGGACGTGGCACGCGGAGAAGGCAGGGCTCAGGGACTGGCCCGGGTGGCCGTCGTCGTACGGGCCGGAGCCGCACCCCTGTGGTGGGCCGGGGTGTTCGCGGCGGGGATCGGGGTGCTGGTGCCGGGGGTCACGGGCCGGCGGATCGGGGTCATGGCCGGAGCGGCGCTGTTCATCGTCGCGGCGGCCGTCGTCGCGTACGCCCGCCGCAGGCGGTACGCCGCACTCGCCCGGGCGGCCGCCCGCGCCGGCAAGCACGACGTGCTCCAGGACCGCGCGGTGAGCGTGCGCAACTGGCGGCGCGGGCACCGCTGGTGGCTGCTGCTCGCCTTCGCGGCGGCCGTGGGCAGCGCGTTCGTGGTGCCCGCCGC
Organism: Streptomyces sp. NPDC001492; assembly: GCF_053597275.1. Taxonomy (NCBI): domain Bacteria; kingdom Bacillati; phylum Actinomycetota; class Actinomycetes; order Kitasatosporales; family Streptomycetaceae; genus Streptomyces; species Streptomyces sp. NPDC001492. The sequence continues at coordinate 64,703 of NZ_JBSFHW010000035.1, forward strand.
CGGAGGCATGCTGCTGGCCGGATGCGGCACCGGGCTGCGGCTGAAGGCCGCCTGGCTCGGGCGGCGGGAACGGGCCGACGACGTCCTGCTGTGGGTGCGTGTCGACTGGCTCGCCGCGAGCGGCGGCCGCCCGGCCGGCAAGGCCGTCAAGGCGTACCGCAGCACGGGCATCGCGGCGGGCGACGCGGCTCCCGGCGGGGCGCGGCGCCGCACCGCGGCGCTCGTCCGGTGAGACGGACGGTCAGACTTCGAGATCCTCCTCGATCTTCTTCAGCTGGTGGCGGGCCATCGCCAGATTGGACCTCTTGGCGTCGAGCACCAGGTACAGGAAGAGACCGTTGCCGCCGCGGCCGCTGATCAGGCGGATCAGGTGGTACTGGTCGCTCAGCGAGATCAGGATGTCCTCGATCTGGGCCTTCAGCCCGAGGTGCTCCATGGTGCGCATCTTGGCGCGGACGACATCGGTGTTGCCGGCGGCGGCGACATTCAGGTCGAAGCCCTTGCTGCCGCCCATCGTGCCCAGCGCCATGCCGCTGGTGTAGTCGACGAGCGCGACGCCCGTGGCGCCCTCGATGGAGGCGAGCGCCTCTTTCAGTGCGGTTTCGGTGTTGGCCATGACTTAGCTCCTCGGTTCCTCTCAACTTTCCGTGGTGGTGCGCGCGTTGGTCGTCGTGGTGCGGGGTGCGCGCGGGGTTCTGGTCCTTGTGGCGGCCGGTTTGGTCTCCGGTTTCGCCGCCTTGGGCTCCTTGGCCGGCTCGGTCTGGTGCGCGGGTGTCGTACGGCTGTCGCCGAGCTCGCCGATGCGGGCGGCCGCCCGGCGGCCCTCCAGAAGGAGCCGGCCGACGTTCACGCGGTCCTGGGCGAGCAGCGTCAGCACGGCCGCGCCGCCCGCCGCGTAAGTCGCCACATAGCCGTAGTCGCCGCGGACGAGCAGTTCGCGGAACTCTCCCTGCCCCGTCGCGTCCGCCAGCTTCACGGCTGCTCCGTGCGCGGTCTCGACGAGCGCGGCCATGCCGTTCGGCTCTACGCCCGGGGTGTCGTGGGCGAGGACGCGCCCGTCGAGGCCGGTCGCGAGGGCGCCGGTGAGCTGGGGGACGCGGGCTCTCAGACGGCGCAGCTCTTCGAGGACGTGCGGGTCGGCAGCCATCCGGTGTCTCCTCTCGAACCAGTCAAAGGGCCTCCAGCGCATCCCTGAGCCTCTTCAGCAAGGTGGTGTGGGGATCGGGCGGCAGCTGTTCGGTGCCGGCCGGCGGGGGCGGCGGCTGGGGTGGTGGCGGCTGGACCCGCTCGGGCAGTGGCGATACGACCCCTGCCGCCGTCAGCCGCCGCACGTCCACCAGCGTGTGAAAGGCCGGGCGGCCCAGTGCGCGCGCGATGTCCGGTGCCGTGCGTACGCCGTCCACCCGGTCCAGCACGCTTCGCTGGCGGCGGGTGAGGGCGGGGGCCGCCACGGGGTCAGCGCGGATCAGGGGGGCCTCGTCCGTCCTCGGATCCGGCCAGATGCGGTGGAGGAGGTCACGGCGGCGCAGCGTCTCGTGCTCCAGGGCGGCCACCGGGACCGGTCGGACCGGGCCGGGCGGGTGCGCGGTGCCGTAGCGGAAGCGGCCGGGCGTGCTGCTGGGGGCGAGGGCGAAGTACGCGGCGTCGTACAGGGCCGTCAGTTGGCACAGCTCCAGGACGCCGGAGGCGAGACGGCCGCTGTCGACGAGGCGGCTGCCGGCGCCGTGACCGTCCTCCGCCTCCGTGAGCGCCCGCTGCCAGGTCTCCGGGGTGAGCGTGCCGCGGGCCGTGAGGAGGGTGTCCAGGCCAGGGGCGGACGGGCTCTCGGCGTGTACGACCAGGCCCTCGGCGAGATGGAGCGTGCCGCGCTCGCGGACCAGGACACCGGTGGCCCGCTCGGCGGCGAGCCGGGTCAGCATCGGGGAGACACCGCCCCACCCCCGCTCGCCGGCCGCGGTCTTGGTGCGTACGGGCAGACGCGGGGGTTCGGCCGTCCGGACGGCGGTCATGCCAGCACCAGCCGTTCGGCCATCTCGCCCAGCCGGATGCGGGCCAGCGCCAGATTGCCCTCCGCGCGGGCCAGCCACAGGTGCAGGAACACACTGCCGTCGAAGGAGGCTCCCACGAACCGCAGCACGTGATAGCTGTCCCGGTTGCTGACGATCAGGTCCTCGACCGGCGGATCGGCGTCGGCGGCCGCCCCGTCGTCGGGATCGTCCTCCGGCGCGAACGCATGCTGCTCGGCGGCGAGCCGGGCGATCTCGGCGGCCTCCACCGCGGCCGTCTCCTGGTCGCCGCCCGGGGACTCGCCCACGGTGCCCAAAGCCAGCCCGCTGGTCCAGTCGATGAGCGCGGCGCCCCGGGCACCGGGCAGTCGCATCGCTTCCAGCAGGCACTCGTCGATTCCGGGCACCGTGATTCCCCTCCCGCCTGGGGTTCGGCTGAGTGACGCCGAAGTTACGCAACGTGTGTGCGACGAGCGAGGGTTCTGGCATTTTCCGGTGGAACATGCGGCGGGAGACTAAGGTGGGTCAACTTGCCTTGATTAAGAAGTAGTTGACCATCAGATCCCCCGGCTTGTGTCAACGGTGGTCAGGCGCCCGGAGGGTGGTGAGCGCGTCGGCGTGCGCCCCTCCCGACTCGGCCACGATCTCGTCGAGGCTCTGCGGCTCCCGGACGGTCGCGAAGGCGACGCCCCCGGCCCCGTCCGGTGCGAAGCCGTAGATCCCGGGCCGGGCAAGGGAGTTGTACGCGTAGTGGTGTGCGAAGTAGTACGCGCCCGTGTCCAGCGCCGCCGCGTAGTCGCCCTGCTCCAGCAGCGGCAGCGCGCGTCCCTCCGCCAGCAGGTCGCCCGAGAAGCAGGCCGGCCCCGCCACGTCCTGCACGACCTCGGGGCCCTCCTTGGGGCGCCCCTTGCCGTCGTAGGCGGCGATCCTGAGCGGCCAGGCCCCCGGTACGTACACCGTCCGTGTCGCCACCTGCACGCCCGCGTGCGTGACCGCGACCGGCCGCCCGCCCGCGTGCTTGGCGTACTCCACCCGGGCCACCACCGTGCCGTGCTTGGCCAGCAGCGACCGCCCGAATTCGGTGACCAGCCCGTACCGCCCGTCGAACAGTCCCGGCACCGCCTCGCTCAGCAGCCGCGCGTACTGCGCGTACGTGGGTGTCGTGTCGTCCGAGCCGAAGTTCACCGGCAGTCCGCCGCCGATGTCGAGCGTGTCGATCTGCGGGCGTCCGAGCCGCCGGTTGATCTCCTCGGCGAGCGCATATGTCTCGGCCACGCCCTGCACCATCAGCGAGAGCGGAATGCCCTGCGATCCGGTGTGCGCATGCAGCCGGCTCAGCCACGGGCGGTCGGCGTACGCCCGCACAACCCATTCGCGCGCCCCCTCGTCCCGCAGCGCCACCCCGAACTTCGAGGTCGCCGTCGCCGTCGACGTCGCCTCGATGGAACCCCCGCCGACCTGCGGGTTCACCCGGATCCCGAGCGGGGAGCGGCTGGTCGCCGACCGCATCAGGGTGTCGATGCGGTCGAGTTCCTGCGGGTTGTCCGCGTTGACGGCGATGCCCAGCGCCAGTGCCTCCCGCAGCTCGGCCGGGGTCTTCGCGGGCGAGTCGAGAACCGTGCGGTTCGGCGGCACGCCCGCCGCCCGCGCCAGCGCCAGCTCGCCCGGGCTCGCCACCTCCGCGCCGATCCCCTCCGCGCGCAGCAGCCGCAGCACCGGCACCAGCGGGGTCGCCTTCACCGCGAAGGCGTGCAGCACGGGCGTGCCGGGTGCCGTGACCGCGTCGAACGCCGCCCGCAGCCCGGCGGCCGCCTCCCGGATGCCGGTGACGTCGAGCAGCCCCACGATGGGGGTGCCGGGGCCCAGCAGCCCCTGCTCCACGGCGGCCCGCACCGCGTCGTCCCGCCGGGTGGCCCGCTCGTCCCCGTCCCCGTACCCGTACCTGCCGTTCATGACGTCCCCCGTTCATCGCCGTCCGCGCCTGTGCTTCCAGCCAAACATCTGCGGCGGGCCCACGCTGGCCCACGGATGTATTGACTAGTTCTATTCAGGACGTCAGGATGTGAATAACGGCAGCAACAAACCGCTAGGAGGCAGACCATGTCAGGACCCCGCCCCGTACGAGCGCCGCGCGGTACGGAACTGAGCGCCCTGGGATGGCAGCAGGAAGCCGCCCTGCGGATGCTGCAGAACAACCTCGACCCGGAGGTCGCCGAGCACCCCGACAAGCTCGTCGTCTACGGCGGCACGGGCAAGGCGGCCCGCGACTGGCGCTCCTTCGACGCCATGGTGCGGACCCTGAAGGGGCTGAAGCAGGACGAGACCATGCTGGTCCAGTCAGGCCGCCCGGTCGGCGTCATGCAGACCCACGAGTGGGCCCCGCGCGTCCTCATCGCCAACTCCAACCTCGTCGGCGACTGGGCCAACTGGGAGGAGTTCCGCCGCCTGGAGGCCCTCGGCCTGACCATGTACGGCCAGATGACCGCCGGCTCCTGGATCTACATCGGCACCCAGGGCATCCTCCAGGGCACCTACGAGACCTTCGCCGCCGTCGCCGCGAAGAAGTTCAACGGCACTCTCGCCGGGACGATCACGCTGACGGCCGGCCTCGGCGGTATGGGCGGCGCCCAGCCCCTCGCCGTGACCATGAACGACGGCGTCGCCATCTGCATCGACTGCGACCCTCGCGCCATCGAGCGCCGCATCGAGCACCGCTACCTGGACGTCAGGGCCGACAGCCTGGAGCACGCCCTCCAGCTCGCGGTCGAGGCCCGCGACGCTCGCCGCCCGCTCTCCATCGGCCTGCTGGGCAACGCCGCCGAACTGCTGCCCCGCATGCTCGCCGAGGGCGCCCCCATCGACATCGTCACCGACCAGACCTCGGCGCACGACCCGCTGTCGTACCTGCCGGTGGGCATCGACTTCGACGACATGGCGGACGCGGCGGCGAAGGACCCGGCCGGGTTCACGGTGCGCGCGCGGGAGTCGATGGCCAGGCACGTCGAGGCGATGGTCGGCTTCATGGATGCCGGTGCGGAGGTCTTCGACTACGGCAACTCGATCCGCGGCGAGGCCCAGCTCGCGGGGTACGAGCGGGCGTTCGCGTTCCCCGGTTTTGTGCCGGCGTACATCCGGCCGCTGTTCTGCGAGGGCAAGGGGCCCTTCCGGTGGGCCGCGCTGTCGGGTGAGGCGTCCGACATCGCGAAGACCGACAAGGCGATCCTGGACCTCTTCCCCGAGAACGAGTCCCTCGCGCGCTGGATCAAGATGGCGGGGGAGCGGGTCCACTTCCAGGGTCTGCCCGCGCGTATCTGCTGGCTCGGCTACGGCGAGCGGGACAAGGCCGGGGAGCGGTTCAACGACATGGTGGCCTCCGGGGAGCTGGCGGCTCCGCTCGCCATCGGGCGCGACCACCTCGACTGCGGGTCCGTCGCCTCGCCGTACCGCGAGACCGAGGCCATGCTCGACGGCTCGGACGCGATCGCCGACTGGCCGCTGCTGAACGCCATGGTGAACGTGGCGTCGGGTGCGTCGTGGGTGTCCATCCACCACGGTGGCGGTGTGGGCATGGGGCGGTCCATCCACGCGGGGCAGGTGTCCGTGGCCGACGGCACCAAGCTGGCGGGCGAGAAGGTCCGGCGGGTGCTGACGAACGACCCCGGGATGGGTGTCATCCGGCATGTCGACGCCGGGTACGACATCGCCGAGTCGGTCGCCGACGAGCGGGGTGTGCGGGTTCCCATGCGCGAGGGTGACGACGCGTGACCCTTCCGGGAGATGAGCGGGGCGGCAGCCGTCCGGTGGGGGCCGAGGCCTCGTCGCCGACTGCGGGTTCGGCTGTGCCCACCCGTTCCGCCCTGCGGAACGACTGCCCACAGCCTGGACGGTCCGAGGTCCAGCAGCCTGGACGGTCTGACGCCCGACAGTCTGGACAGGCGGGCGCCTCGCAGCCTGGCGGTGGTGGCTCGTTCCACTCCATGTGGCGGGAGTTGCTTCCCATCGGGCGGCACGCCGAGTCTCGTGGTTACCGGCGCTTCGCCTGGACCGGGGCCGATGTCGAGTGTCGGGCCTGGTTCCAGGAGCAGGCCAAGGCCCGTGGGCTGGCGTACGAGGTCGACCGGAACGGGAATCAGTGGGCCTGGGCCGGGGATCCGGGGGCCGGGGACGCCGTCGTCACGGGGTCGCATCTCGACTCCGTGCCCGACGGGGGTGCCTTCGACGGGCCCCTGGGCGTCGTGTCCTCCTTTGCCGCGCTCGACGAACTCCGCGGCAGGGGAGTGGAGTTCAGCAAGCCGCTCGCCATCGTCAACTTCGGTGACGAGGAGGGCGCCCGGTTCGGGCTGGCCTGCGTCGGGTCGCGGCTCACGGCCGGGCAGCTCACCGTCGAGAACGCCCACAAGCTGACCGACGGGGACGGGATCAGCCTGCCCAGGGCCATGGAGGCCGCCGGGTACGACCCGGAGGCCATCGGGGCGGACCCGGAGCGGCTCGGGCGCATCGGGGCTTTCGTCGAGCTGCACGTCGAGCAGGGGCGGGCGCTGGACCTTTCCGGCGACCGCGTCGGCATCGCCAGCGCCATCTGGCCGCACGGCCGCTGGCGGTTCGACTTCCGGGGCGAGGCCAACCACGCCGGTACGACCCGGCTCGTCGACCGGCGCGACCCCATGCTGTCGTATGCCGAGACCGTGCTCGCCGCCCGCCGGGAGGCCGAACTGGCCGGTGCCGTCGCCACCTTCGGCAAGATCGCCGTGGAGCCGAACGGCGTCAACGCCATCCCCTCGCTGGTGCGCGGCTGGCTCGACTCCCGCGCCGAGGACCAGGAGCGCCTCGACGCCGTGGTCGGCGGGATCGAGCACGCCGCCCGCGAGTACGCCGCCGCACACGGCATCGACCTCGACGTCGTCCGTGAGTCCTTCACGCCCGTCGTCGAGTTCGACCACGCCCTGCGCGACGAACTGGCCCGCATCCTCGGCAAGGACACCGACATCACGGTTCCCGTCCTGGGTACCGGTGCCGGACACGACGCCGGAATCCTCTCCGGGAGCATCCCGACCGCCATGCTGTTCGTGCGCAACCCCACGGGTGTCTCGCACTCCCCGGCCGAGTTCGCCGCCGAGGACGACTGCGTGGCCGGGGTCCTCGCACTCGCCGACGTACTGGAAGGGCTGGCCTGCAGGTGACGCACTCCGACACGCGGACGTACTGGCTGGAGCACGCCTGGCTCGACACCCACGTCGAGCCGGGGGTCGCCGTCGAGGTGGCGGACGGCCGCATCACCGCCGTCCGCACCGACGTGCCCACCCCGCCCCCCGGCGCCGAGATCCTGCGCGGACTCACCCTGCCCGGACTGGCGAACGCCCACTCGCACGCCTTCCACCGCGCCCTGCGCTCCACCGTCCAGGTCGGCTCCGGCACCTTCTGGACCTGGCGCGAGGTCATGTACGCGTTCGCCGACAAGCTGACCCCGGAGACCTATCACGCCCTCGCCCGCGCCGTGTACGCCGAGATGGCGCTGGCGGGCGTCACCTCCGTCGGCGAGTTCCACTACGTCCACCACGCCCGCGGCGGCACCCGCTACGCCGACCCCAACGCCATGGGCGAGGCCCTCATCGCGGCCGCCGCCGACGCCGGCATCCGCATCACCCTCCTCGACACCCTCTACCTCGCCTCCGGTCTCTCCAACCGGCCCGGCGGCGAGCCTCCCAACACCCACCAGCTGCGCTTCTCCGACGGCAGTGCGGAGGCCTGGGCCGAACGCTGTTCAGTTCTCAAGGAACGGGACCACGCGCGGATCGGGGCGGCGATCCACTCCGTACGGGCCGTGCCCGCGGGCCAGTTGGCGACCGTGGCACGGTGGGCCGAGGAGCGGGGCGCCCCGCTCCATGTGCACCTGTCGGAGCAGACCGCCGAGAACGAGGCGTGCCTGGAGGTCCACGGGTGCACCCCGACCCAGCTCCTCGCCCTCCACGGGGTGCTCGGCCCGCGCACCACCGGCGTCCACAACACCCATCTCACCGCCGAGGACATCTCCCTCATCGGCGGCTCCGGCACCGGCACCTGCATGTGCCCGACGACCGAGCGGGACCTCGCGGACGGCATCGGACCGGCCGTCGCCCTGCAGAACGAGGGCTCCCCGCTCTCCCTCGGCTCCGACAGCCACGCCGTCATCGACCTGTTCGAAGAGGCACGCGCGATGGAGCTCAACGAGCGCCTGCGCACCCGCAGCCGCGGCCACTGGACCGCCGCGGCACTGCTGCGCGCGGCCTCGGCCGACGGTCACGCCGCCCTCGGCTGGGACGAGGCGGGCAGGATCGAACAGGGCGCCCTCGCCGACCTCACGACGATCGCGCTCGACTCGGTCAGGACAGCGGGGCCGCTGCCCAGGCTCGGCGCCGAGACCGCCGTATTCGCCGCGAGCGCGGCGGACGTACGGCACACGGTCGTGGGCGGCCGGCACGTCGTGCGCGACGGCGTGCACGCGCTCGTACCGGATGTGCCGCAGGCCCTGGCACAAGCCGTCGAAGCCCTGCGCGGCTGACCACAATCCCCCGTCCGGCCACCCACGAGGACACGACGATGAGCAGCACCGTCATCACCAACATCGCCACGCTGGTCACCAACGACCCCTCCCTCGGTGACGGCTCCCCCCTCGGACTGATCCAGGACGCGGCGCTCGTCATCGACGGCGACCGCATCGCGTGGACCGGTGAATCAAGCAAAGCACCCGCCACTGACAACCGGGTCGACGCCGGCGGCCGGGCGGTCCTCCCCGGCTTCGTCGACTCGCACTCCCACCTGGTCTTCGCGGGCGACCGGACCCAGGAGTTCAACGCCCGGATGTCCGGGCGGTCCTACAGCGCGGGCGGCATCCGCACCACCGTCGCCGCCACTCGCGCCGCGAGCGACGAGGAGCTGGAGGCCAACCTCACCCGCTACCTCGCCGAGGCCCTCCGCCAGGGCACCACGACCTTCGAGACGAAGTCCGGATACGGCCTGACCACCGAGGACGAGTCCCGCGCCCTGCGCATCGCCGCCGCCCACACCGACGAGGTCACCTACCTCGGCGCCCACATCGTCTCCCCCGACTACGCCGACGACCCCGCCGGCTATGTCGCCCTGGTCACCGGTGAGATGCTCGACGCCTGTGCGCCGTACGCCCGTTGGATCGACGTCTTCTGTGAGAAGGGCGCCTTCGACGGCGACCAGGCCCGCGCGATCCTCACCGCGGGCAAGGCCAGGGGCCTGCACCCGCGCATCCACGCCAACCAGCTCTCCTACGGCCCCGGCGTGCAGCTGGCCGTGGAACTGGACGCGGCCAGCGCCGACCACTGCACCCACCTCACGGACGCGGACGTCGACGCGCTCGCGGGCAGCGCCACCGTCGCCACCCTCCTGCCCGGCGCCGAGTTCTCCACCCGCGCCGAGTGGCCGAACGCCCGCCGTCTCCTCGACGCGGGCGCCACCGTCGCCCTCTCCACCGACTGCAACCCGGGCTCGTCCTTCACCTCGTCCGTGCCGTTCTGCATCGCCCTCGCGGTGCGGGACATGGGGATGACCCCGGACGAGGCGGTCTGGTCGGCCACGGCGGGTGGCGCGGTGGCGCTGCGGCGGGACGACATCGGCCGCCTGACCCCCGGCGCATACGCGGACCTGATCGCCCTCGACGCCCCGAGTCACGTCCACCTCGCCTACCGGCCGGGCGTGCCGCTGGTCACCGGGGTGTGGCGCCGGGGCGTGCGGGAAGTCTGACCGGGCCTCCTGATCAGGAGGCCCCCGCGCGCCACCGCTGCTCGGCACCGCCGTCCAGCGGTCGCAGCGACAGCCCGTCGCCCCCGTACGGCGTCAGCGCCGTCTCGATGGCGATCGCGGGCCGGATCACACCGTCGGCATCCACCGTGAACCGCAGGTTCTGGCCGTTCCTGCTGTACACCGAGTCGCACTCCCAGATGCCCACGCCCCTGTCCACATCGCCCCGGCTGTCCAGGCAGAAGTCCGGGTCGGCGGCCGACTGCACCACCCCGCGCGCGGAGTCGACGCGCCAGCGCTGGGTGCGGGACGAGGAGCAGGGGGCCGTGATGACGTCCGTGCCCTTCTCGAAGTCGCCGTCGCGGACGTCCAGGCACCGGCCGGTGGCCACGTTCACGATCTGCGCGAACGTGCCGTCCGGGGCGTGGGTGGGGGAGGGGGAGGGTTTCGGAGACTTGGAGGGGGACTTCGAGGGCCGTTTGGAGGGGGTGGAACTCCGCTTCGGTGAAGGCGACTTGCTGCTCGCCGACGGTGACGGCGACGGCGAAGGGGCGGCGGAGACCGTGACCGTGACCGGCGCCGGGATCGTCGGCGTACCCACCGAGCCCGCCGCCTCCTGGGGCGGCGAGGACGGTGAAGCGGCCTGGGAGAGCAGGAAGATGAGCAGGGGCGCCAGGGCCACTCCGACGGCGACCGAGGTCAGCAGGAGACGCCGGGAGGGAGGCCAGGGTGAGACGTCCGCACGGACCTTGGGGCGCGGCGCCTCGGGCCTCGTGACATACGCCTTGCCCGCCCACGGCAGCAGGCCCTCGGCCAGCGCGGTGCGGGGCGCGTCGCGCAGGGCCGACAGTTCCTCGTAGGCCGTCGTGCAGTGGGCGCAGTGCACCATGTGGGCCCGCAGGTCGGCGCTGGTGCGCGGGCTGTGGGGCCGTACCGACTCCTCGATGAGCCGGCCGAAGTTGCCGCACCGCGGGTCGGCCGAGGCCGTCAGGCGGGCACGCAGGCACGCCTGGCCCATGGCCTGCAGGGCGGAGGCCGTCTCGTGGCCCACGTCCTCGCGGGTCAGGCCGAGGAAGGCCGCCGTCCCGTCCTCCGTCTCCTGCTCCACGATGCCGTACCAGACGAGGCCCTGGGCGCGGGACGGGAGGGACCGGAAGGCGGTGAGCATGGGCGGTACGGGGACGTCGGGGCCCGCCGTGGTCAGGAGGAGCAGCAGGCCCGGGTCGAGACCGCCGGCTCGCTCGCCGGCCGCCCAGGAGGCGGCCAGTTGCCCGGTCAGCAGCAGGAGTTGAAGCCGGAGGGGGACCAGGGGTTCGGTGCCGCGTGCCGTCTGCCGGGCTGCCAGGGTGAACGCCTGCGCGGCCAGGTCCCGTGCGGCGGACTCGCTCGCCGTGCACAGCCGGGCGTAGCCGAGGACCGACGGCTGGTGGCGGGCGCGGAGTTCCTGGAGGGCCGGATAGAGGGTGGGGGCGCTGGTGCGCAGCAGTTCGGTCAGCCGCGCGTCGGACGCGCCCGCAAGCACCTCGTTCCGGGGGATGCCCCCGGACCCCCGGCCGCTCCCGGTCTCGACTCCGTCGTCGGTCCCGTCGGCCCGAGCCATCCGCCCGCCTCCTTGCACCCTTGCTGCCCGCCGGGATATTGACCTACCGGCGGGTATGGGGGCCCATAGTGATGGATGGAAACCTCTGGGGAAAGAGTTTCTGTGGGTAACCCAGGGAACGCCCGAGCGCGGCCCGCCCGGCAACCGGACGGACCGCGCTCGCAAAGAGGCGTCACAAGGGGGACCGTCACTCCTCGAGCGTCAGGCCCTTGCGCAACCGCGTCAGCGTCCGCGACAGCAGCCGCGACACATGCATCTGCGAGATGCCGAGCTCGTCGCCTATCTCGGACTGGGTCAGGCCCGCGACGAAGCGCAGGGAGAGGATCTGCCGGTCCCGGGGCGGGAGTTCGGCGATCAGCGGCTTCAACGACTCGACGTACTCGATGCCTTCGAGCCCGTGGTCCTCGTACCCGATCCGGTCCGCGAGCGCGCCCTCGGCGTCGTCCTCCTCGGGCTGGGCGTCCAGCGAGGAGGCGGTGTAGGCGTTCGACGCCGCCATGCCCTCGACGACCTCGTCCCTGGTCAGCTCGAGGCGCTCCGCGAGCTCCGCCACCGTGGGCGCCCGGTCCAGCTTCTGGGCCAGCTCGTCACCGGCCTTGGCCAGGTCGAGCCGGAGCTCCTGCAGCCTGCGCGGTACGCGCACGGACCACGAGGTGTCGCGGAAGAAGCGCTTGATCTCGCCGACGATGGTCGGCATGGCGAACGTGGGGAACTCGACGCCCCGCGCCAGTTCGAACCGGTCGATCGCCTTGATCAGGCCGATCGTGCCGACCTGGATGATGTCCTCCATCGGCTCGCTCCGTGAGCGGAAGCGGGAGGCGGCGAACTTGACCAGCGCGAGGTTGAGCTCGACGAGGGTGTTACGCACGTACGAGTATTCGTGCGTGCCTTCCTCGAGGGACTCAAGGCGCTCGAAGAGGGTCTTGGAGAGCGCTCGGGCGTCTACCGGTCCCACTTCGTCGTACGGGGGGATCTCCGGAAGGCCTGCCAGCCCGGCAGGCGTGTCTGGGTCGCTGCTCTCGATGCTCTCGATGGGATCCAGATGTTCCGGAGGGGATGCCGACGTCGCCTCCTGGGTATGCGATGCGTCGAGCCGGGGTGACATGATGTCCTCCATCGTTCTCGGCATATGGCTGCCGAAGCCGGTGCGTGCACTGCGGTGTGCGGCGCCTCCAAAGCCGGGCCGTGTCGGTTACGTATCCCTACTAGCCCTACCCGCTTTCCCACGCCCGCCGCAAGTGCGTTCTGTGGGGATATGTCCGTTTGCGTGCGGTTGTTCGGGTGTCGGAGAGTGTGAGGAAGGCGTAGTGTTCGAGGGCGTGAGTCAGCAGCCACGACGTCGGGAGAAAGACGGCATGGACCGCGGGACGGTCGGCAGCGCACAGTCGGGCCGGCTACTGGTGGAGGTCGGGGAAGAGGGCTCCAGCGCCGTCGTGACCCCGGTGGGTGAGTTGGATCACCACACCGCCGATCTGTTGCGTGAGCCACTCGAGGAATGCCTCGCCAAGGGATTCAGCCGGCTGGTGGTCGACTGCACACGGCTGGAGTTCTGCGACTCCACGGGCCTCAATGTGCTGCTCGGCGCACGCCTGAAGGCGGAGGCCGCGGGGGGCGGGGTGCATCTCGCGGGGATGCAGCCCGTGGTGGCGCGCGTCTTCGAGATCACCGGGGCGGAAGCGGTCTTCACCGTCCATGACACGCTCGAGGCGGCCCTGGCCGACGAGGCCGGCTGACGCCGGCTGAGCCCGGCCGACGCCCCGAGCCCGTGTCCCGACCCGCTCACCCCTGTGTGACCGGCACTTTCCGGGCGCCACGCGCTCCGGGCCGAATAAGGGGGTGTTCTGCCGGTTCGGTCGGGCAGGAGACATCCTGTCGGCAGGGGTACGTAATGACTCTTGGATCGTGAACTGACTCTTGAATCGTGAACTGGTGAATCGGTGAAGCGGTGAGGTGAAGCGCTGATGAGCACCACCCGGCCTTACTCGCCGGGCGACCGCGGCCCGGAGCCGAGCGGCGCTTCCGGGGCGTCCGAGGGCGACGGGACCCCGTCGTCGGCTGCGCCCGCGTCGTCCGCGGGCAGCGGCCAGGTCCGCAGGCTGAACTTCGACGGCGAGAGCGGTGTCGTGCCGCTCGCCCGCGACTTCACCCGCCAGGCGCTGTACGCGTGGGGCTGGCTGCCCGCCGCCACGGCCGACCAGCGGGCCGCCGCCGAGGACGTGCTGCTGGTCGTCTCGGAGCTGGTCACCAACGCCTGTCTGCACGCCGAGGGCCCGGACGAGCTGTGGATCTCCTGCGACAACAAGGTGATCCGCATCGAGGTCTCGGACAAGGGCTCGGGCCAGCCGGCACCCCGCACCCCGCACCGCGCGGGCCGCCCCGGCGGACACGGCATGTTCATCGTGCAGCGGCTCTGTCTGGACTGGGGCGTCGTACGGACACCGGGAGTGACCGGCAAGACCGTGTGGGCGGAGCTGGGCGCCCCGGCGTAAGGCGGCGAGAAATTCGTTTCCGCCGGTGGGGCAGGCTCTCTACCCTCGTCTGCAACGCGCTGACGGAGACAAGTAGCCCAGGTCCACGCGACCGAAGCGAATCCACTCCCGAGTGCGGGGAGGAAATGCCCCGCCGGCCGGCCCCCGTCATCGGGCCAGAACGAGGCCGTCGTACAGCCACGAGATGCGTTCGTACGGCGGTGAAGGCGTGGTGGCACCGCGAGCACCCTCTCGCCCACGCCCCGAGGGACCATCCCCGGGGCGGCGCCTGCCGCTCCGGCAGAACCGGACGGAGCGCGCACCATGCTCGACGTCACCCTCATCCGAAACCGTCCTGACCAGGTTCGCGCGGCCCTCGCCAAGCGGGCCGTCGATGCCGACATCCCGGCCTTCCTCGCCCTGGACGCCGCCTTCCGCGAGGCCCGGACGGCCGTGGAGCGGCTGCGCGGCGAGCGCAGGCGCATCTCGGCGGACATCGCCGTACTCCGCCGGGCCGGCGAGAGCGCCGAGGAGCTCCAGGCAGCGGCCGGGGCCCTGGCCGACCGGCTGGCCGCAGCCGAGGCCGGGCTCGACCGGCTCGCACGCCGGCACCAGGACTTCCTCGACGCCCTGCCCAACCTCCCGGACGACGACGTCGTCGCGGGCGGCAAGGAGAACAACCAGGTCGTACGGGCCGTGGGCGCCCCGCCCGCGTTCGGCTTCACGCCCCAGGACCATGTGCGGCTCGCCCAGGACCTCGGCCTCGTCGACTACCGGCGGGGTGCGGCACTCGCGGGCAGCGGCTACTGGATCTACCGGGGCGAGGGCGCGGCCCTGGAGTGGGCGCTGCTCAACCACTTCCTCGACACCCACCGCCGGGCGGGCTACGAGTTCGTGCTGCCACCGCACCTGCTCACCCATGAAGCGGGCTATACGGCCGGACAGTTCCCGAAGTTCGCCGACGAGGTCTTCCGCGTGGACGAGCACTTCCTCCTGCCCACCGCCGAGACCGCCCTGGCCGGCCTGCACCGCGGCGAGACCCTCGACGAGCGGGAGCTGCCGCTCAAGTACGTCGCCTACACGCCCTGTTACCGCAAGGAGAGCGGCGGCCACCGCACCGCGGACCGGGGCACCCTGCGCGGCCACCAGTTCAACAAGGTCGAGCTGTTCCAGTACACGCGCCCGGCGGACTCGGACGCCGCTCAGCTCGAACTGCTCGCCCGTGCGGAGGAGTTGGTCGCCGGACTCGGCCTGCACTACCGCGTCACCAAACTCGCGGCCGGGGACACCAGCCCCGCCCAGGCCAAGACATACGACGTGGAGGTCTGGCTGCCGAGCCTGGAGGCGTACGCCGAGGTCAGCTCGGTGTCGAACGCCCGCGACTACCAGGCGCGACGCGGCGCCATGCGCTACCGCCCGGCCGGCGGCGGCAGACCCGCCCATGTCCACACCCTCAACGCCTCGGGTCTCGCCACCAGCCGCCTGCTGCCCGCGCTCCTGGAACAGCACCAGCGGGCCGACGGGACGGTTGCCGTGCCGGAGGTGCTGCGGCGGTGGGGAGTGCCGGACGTCCTGCGAGCGCACTAGCCGGGGTTACCCACGGTCACCCCCTCCACTCGAACCCCTTCCCGTGCGCGCCGGATCCCCACAACTCCGGCGCGCACCTTCTCTTCCCTCCTCAAGGGCCCGGGCGTACCTTGACGGCCGAATCTGATGTGCCGTCAGGAAGTGGCAGGGGAACCCGAGGATCTCGAAGAGGGAGCGGAATCGTGTCGTACCGGAATCGAACCGCCGCGCTCGCGTCCGCCGCGGCCCTGGCCGGCTCGGCGGTGCTGCTCGCCGCCCCCGCGGCCGAGGCCACGGTCGTCGACGTCAACTACCAGTGCAAGACGCCGATCGGCAACAAGAGCGCCGTCTCGCCCATCGACATCAAGAGCGTCAAAAGCGGCAGCGGCTACAGGCTCACCATGTCGTGGCAGAAGGGCGTCTCCTCCAGCCCGGTCGAACTGGGCAAGGGTGCGATGAACCCGAGCGCCACCATCAAGCTGGGCGGCGCCGACAGCGGCACGGTGTCCGTCTCCGGGCCCGCCAACCAGGCCGCGATCCCCGCCAACACCCCGATCAAGATCAATGACTTGACCGGCACGTACACGCCGAAGAAGACCGGGAAAGTGACCTTCACGCCGGGCATCCTGACGATCAAGGCGCTCGGTACGACGACGACGTGCACACCGTCGAACAATCCGGGGCCGGCGCTCAGCCTTGAGGTGACGGCCGCGGGGGGCTCCGCCGGGGGCAGCCGGAGCGGTACGGACTCCGGCGGGTCCCTGCCGCAGACCGGGCCGGATGACTCGGCCGTTGCGCTGGGCACGCTCGGTGGGACGGTGCTGCTTGCGGGCGCGGCGGGCGCCCTGTGGCTGACTCGGCGGAACCAGGCGGTTCGCCGCTGAGGCCCTGCCGGGGAGGTGCCGTCTGTTGTCTGCGGGTTCGTCGTGGCTGGTCGCGCAGTTCCCCGTGCCCTGAGGGGCGCTTCCCTTCAGGGTGCTGCGGCAGCGCAGTTCGCATGATCACTGGAGCCGCCGGATGTTGTCTGCTGTCCGTGTCCTGCTTGTGTCCCTTCTGTTCGTGCTGACCGCTGCGCCTGCGGCTTCCGGTGCCGACGGGTGGTCGTTGGTGCCCTCGGGCGGTGGGCGGCCCTCCGTCTACGCCGAGGGTGCGCCCGGGGCCGTTCTGCAGGATGCGGTGTCCGTGGCCAATCGGAGCGGGCGGGCGGTCACGGTGTGGCTGAGCGGCAGTGGGGTTCCGGTCACCTTTGCCGCCGAGCGGGTGCGGGTGCCCGCCCGTACCCGGGCCGACGTGCCGTTCACGGTGAGTGCGCGCGGCGACCGCAGGGGCGAGATCGTCGCCCGGGACCAGGACGGCCGCAGGGCCGCGGTCCCGGTCCGGCTGCGGGTGGGGGGACCGGCGCTGTCGGCGCTGACCGTCGAGCACGTGGTGGTGCGTGGTGACCGCATCACCTACGACCTGGTCAACCGCGGCACCACGGTCCTCGTGCCGACCCTCGCCGTGCACGCCGACGGCGTCCTCGGACCGGTCCTCGACCGGGCCCCCCGCACCCTGCCCGTCCGCCTCCGCCCCGGCCACCGCCTGCGTCTCGCCGAACCCTGGCCCGACCGCCCCGCCCTGGACTCGGTCGACGTCCGGCTGACCGTGACGGCGGCGGGCGGCGCGCACGACTCGGCCGGTGCGTCGGCGCGGTTCGTGCCATGGGGAGCGGTGACGGGGGTTGCGGGTGCGGTGGTGGCGGGGGGTGCGCTGCTTCTCGTACGGGGCCGACGACATCGCAGGCCCCGTACGGCCGATGGCGAGGCACCCGAACCCCCGCGTACGGACGTCGAGTTGACGGGAGCGGTGACGTGAACGGCAAGCTGCGGATCACGGCGTTGCCGGTGGTGCTCGCGCTGCTCCTGCTGCCCCTGGCGGGCACGGCGGCGGCGGACGGGCCGACCGTCAAGCTCTCCAGGTCCCAGGCCGGTACCGGCGGTTCGATCACCGTCAGCGGCAGCGGGTGGCGTTCGCACGCCCTGCTGATGATGCTGATCTGCGGGCAGGCGACCCCGTCCCGGGGGGTGATCGGCGGCACCAACTCCTGCGCCAACTCGGACGGAAGGGCCGTCACCACCGACGCCAAGGGCTCCTTCAGCAAGAAGCTGCCGGTCGCGGAGCCGCCGGTGCCGTGCCCGTGCGTGGTGCACGTGGCGACCGTCGAGGGTGCGAAGGCGCAGGCGGACGCGGTCCTCCAGGTGGCCGGGCACGCCGTCGAACCACTGCCCGCCGAGCCCTCCGGCGGGCGTCTGTCGGTCCTCACGGACACCCGGCTCGACGGGTCGAGCGGACTGCTCACCTGGTTCGGCGCGCCGCCCGCACGCACCCTCGTGTTCACCGTCGGCAACGCCGGCACCACCGCGATCAAGAACCCGGTCTTCCAGCTGGGCACCTCGCACGGGGTGTTCGCCCCGCAGTGGGAGGACCAGGAGTGGCGCGGCACCCTCGCACCCGGCAAGAAGGCGCAGATCAGACTCCCCGTCGAGCTGACGGCGGGCGCGCACGGCGACTACACCGTCTCCCTCAAGTACAGCGGCAGGGTCCTCGCCGAGCAGCCCTGGGGCGTGGGCCGCCCGTGGGGCGTGACCCTGTTCTGGCTGCTGGTCTGTGTGGTCGTGCCGGCCGCGGTGTTCCGCGCCGGGATGGCGGTCGTGGACCGGGTAAGGCCGCGCCGCGCCGGCGGCCTCCGGCACCGGGGGATCCGCCTGCCCGAACTTGCCCGGCGCATGCCGAAGTTCCCTGCCGGGGCGGCGGCTCAGGAGCCCCCCTCGAACTCGACCCTGCCGTGGTTCACCCCGGACTCCGATCCGGGCACGGCCGGTCGGCTCTCCGCACCGCACCACGACGACAGCCCGACGAGTCCTACGACTCCCACCAGGAAGGGACCCCCGTGAGAAAGCGCAGGAGAGTCACACCGGTCGGCAGCGGGAGAGCGGGTGCGGTGGCCGCCGCGCTGGTACTGGGCTCGGCAGGCATCCTGCTGGGCCTGGCCGCCGGGCCCGCGCAGGCCGCGGAGGTGTCCTTCGCGACGCACTGCGTGCCACCCGCGGGCATCACTCCCGTCGACGGCACCACGAAGGTCGAGATCACCGCGCCGGCCACGGCCAAGGTGGGCGACACGGTGGACGTCGTATGGAAGTTCGTCCAGGCCGCTTCCAAGAACCCGGACATCATCGATCTGCCCGCCAACTCGGTCCAGCCGTCCGGGGTGTTGAAGGCGGCAGGCGCGCAGGCCGCCGACATCGCCATGCAGGGCACGCGCACGAACCCGGCCATCCCCAAGGGCGGCGCCATGGTGCTGTCCGACATGAAGGGCACCCTGAAGCTGACGGCACCGGGCGCGGTGACGCTGACCCCGGACGCGTACACCGTCAACGCCATGTCGACGGACACCAAGTGCACGCCGAAGGAGACCGTGCAGAAGGCGGCGACGATCCAGGTGTCGCCGGGCGACGGCAGCTCGTCGAGCACCACACCCGAGCCGACGGACTCGGCCTCCCCGTCGTCCTCGCCGTCCGCGTCGGCCTCCGCTTCCGCCAGTGACGGCACCGGCAGCGGCCAGACCGACTTCACCGGCAAGGAGGTCGACATCCCCTACACCTGCCAGTCGCCCATCGGTGAGAAGAAGGCGACCTCGCCCATCCAGATCGACGCCCGGAAGAACGGCGGCAGTTTCGACCTCACCGTGCAGTTCAAGAAGTCCGTGATGGACAGCCCGGCCGACATCCCCAAGGGCTCGGTGAAGCCGTCGATGGAGGTGGTCCTGGGTGGCGCCGACAAGGGCACGGTGCACGTCGAGGGCCCGACGAACGCCAAGGACATCAAGTCCGGCGAGCCCATCGAGATCCCCGACCTGACGGGCACCTACAAACCCGGCGCGGACGGGAAGTCGACCCTGTCCCCGGGCGTCCTCACGATCAACGCCCTGGGCACGACGACCACCTGCAAGCCGGACAGGACCGAGGTCTCCCTGACCCTGGACACGACCCAGCAGGCGAGCGGCGCGGCGGGTGGTTCGTCGTCGACGTCCGGCGGCACGTCGTCCACCGGTTCGTCGAGCGGCGGCCTGGCGGAAACGGGTTCGGACAGCCATGGGGCCGTGAAGGCTCTGGGGCTGGTGGCAGGCACGGCGGTTCTGCTCGGCGCGGCGATCTTCACGTTCCTGCCGGGCCGCCGGGTTCGGTAGCGGCCTGGAGGGACAACGGAGAGGGCCGCTGCACCGCCGGGTGCAGCGGCCCTCTCGGGCAAGGCCACGTCAGTGCACGTCGCCCATCAGCTTGTTGACCTTGCTGCGGAACATCCACACCGCGACACCCGCGATCACGGCGAGCGCCGCCTCCAGGGCGACGAAGCCCGTCTTGTCGAGGTTGACCCCGCCGACAGCCGGGTTCGACAGCAGGGCCGTGATCGAGTCGCCCGCGGTGACCGCGAGGAACCAGACGCCCATCATCTGGGAGGCGTACTTCTTCGGCGCCATCTTCGTCGTCACGGACAGACCCACCGGGGACAGTGTCAGCTCACCGATCGTCTGGACGAAGTAGATCGCGACCAGCCACATCGCCGCGGCCTTGTGACCGCCCCCGGCGATCGACAGCGGGGCGAGGAAGAGGAAGAACGACGCACCGATCAGCACCAGGCCGGAGGCGAACTTCACGATCGTGCTCGGCTCCTTGCCGCGCCGGTTCAGCCACAGCCACAGCCAGGCGAAGACGGGCGCCAGGGCCATGATCATGACCGGGTTGACCGACTGGTACCAGGAGACCGGGAAATCCCAGCCGAAGAGGGTGTTCTCGGCCTTGCCGTCGGCGAAGAGCGACAGGGTCGAACCGCCCTGGTCGTAGATCATCCAGAAGACGGCGGCGGCCACGAAGAACCAGACGTACGCCGACACCTTGGAACGCTCGGCCGAGTCCAGGTCCTTGTCCCGGCGGATGCGGGCGATGACGAAGATCGGCACGATCAGACCGATGAGGGTCAGCGGGATCAGCGCCCAGTTCAGGGTGAAGTGGCCGGAGAAGCCGACGACACCGTAGAAGACCGCGGCGATCGCCAGCCAGACCAGGCCCTTGCGCAGTGTGGCGGACTTCTCCTCGGCGGACAGCGGCGTGGGGACGACGCTGCTCTTCTCGCTCAGGTGACGGCTGCCGAGCAGGTACTGGGCCAGACCCAGCGCCATGCCGAGCGCGGCCAGCGCGAAGCCGACGTGCCAGTTGTACTTCTCACCGACGGTGCCGATGACCAGCGGCGCGGCGAAGGCGCCCAGGTTGATGCCGATGTAGAAGAGCGTGAAGCCACCGTCACGGCGCGGGTCCTCCGGACCCTTGTAGAGGTGACCGACCATCGTGGAGATGTTGGCCTTCAGCAGACCCGAGCCGATGGCGACGAGGCCGAGGCCGACGAAGAAGCTGGCCGCGACCGGCAGCGCCAGGCACAGGTGGCCGAGCATGATGACGATGCCCGCGACGGCCACCGTCTTGCGGGGGCCGAGGAAGCGGTCCGCGACCCAGCCGCCGGGCAGGGCGAGCAGGTACACGAGCGACACGTACACCGAGTAGATCGCAGTCGCCGTGCCCGCGTTCAGGTGCAGGCCACCCGGGGCAACGAGGTAGAGCGGGAGCAGGGCCCTCATGCCGTAGTAGGAGAATCGCTCCCACATCTCGGTCATGAAGAGGGTGGCCAGTCCGCGAGGGTGGCCGAAGAAGGTCTTCTCGGAGCCGGGGGTGTCCGGGCGGACCGAGTCCTTCGTCAGGCTGGACGCCATGGTCGTTCCTTGCTGTGCTGGTGGGGGTTTACCGCACACAAAAGAGACCTTCGGCGTCAAATCGCTGCCAAAGGTCCCCGCAGTGCTACAGGCGTTGTTTCACCATACGGCAGGACACTGCCGGATATGGAAGGACTTGAGACGGGGATCACAGGCGGAGGTGGAACCATACACGCCTATTCCAAGGTCTCTTCGACGATCACACCGCACAGACACAGGTTCGCTCCGAAGCGTCCAAAGGTAAGAATCACGGGTGCCGATCACACCACAGCACCTGTCAAGAGCGGACTACCATCACCTCATGACCCGTGTACTGCTCGCCGAGGACGACGCGTCCATCTCGGAGCCGCTGGCCCGTGCCCTGCGCCGGGAAGGTTACGAGGTCGAGGTGCGCGAGGACGGACCCACCGCGCTCGACGCCGGAAACGCCGGCGGCATCGACCTGGTCGTGCTGGACCTCGGTCTGCCCGGCATGGACGGCCTCGAGGTCGCCCGCCGGCTGCGCGCCGAAGGCCACACCGTGCCGATCCTCATCCTGACCGCGCGTGCCGACGAGGTGGACACCGTCGTCGGCCTCGACGCCGGTGCCGACGACTACGTCACCAAGCCCTTCCGGCTCGCCGAACTGCTCGCGCGTGTCCGGGCCCTGCTGCGGCGCGGTGCGGCCGAACCGGCGCAGCCGCCCGCCACGCACGGCGTGCGGATCGACGTCGAGTCGCACCGGGCGTGGATGGGCGACGAGGAACTCCAGCTCACCGCCAAGGAGTTCGACCTGCTGCGGGTGCTGGTGCGGGACGCCGGCCGCGTGGTGACCCGGGACCAGTTGATGCGGGAAGTCTGGGACACGACTTGGTGGTCGTCGACCAAGACGCTGGACATGCACATCTCGTGGCTGCGTAAGAAGTTGGGCGACGATGCGGCGAACCCGCGGTACATCGCCACCGTGCGGGGTGTGGGTTTCCGGTTCGAGAAGAGCTAGTTCGCTACGCGCGTTGTGTGGCTGCGGGTGCGTGGGGGCTGGTCGCGCCCACGCGGCGGAGCCGCAAAGCGGCGCGGCCCCGCGCCCCTGAGGGGGTGCCCGGGCCCGGCGCTCTCATGCTCCCACCGGCACACTGATCGTCGTAGAACCGTTGCCCGGAGGGCCCCGTGCGTCGTCGTCTCATTCAGTCCACGCTTGCCGTCGTGCTCGTGGTCATCGCCGTCTTCGGCGTGTCCCTCGTCATCGTCGAGACGCGAACCATCAGCAACAGCGCCCAGGAGCGGGTGAGCTCCGAGGCACAGCGGCTGGCCAGCATCGTGGACAGCCGGCTCATCGGGGCCGGGACGGTCAGCGCGGAGGTGCTGAAGGGGCAGGTCACGGGGGAGCGGTACGCCGTGATCGCGATCCCGGGGCAGCCGGCCATCGCGGTCGGCACCAAGCCCGAGGGCGAGGTCATCCGCGGCCGGGCGACGGGCGAGGAGGGCGAGCGGGTCGTCGTCGAGGAGCCGCGTTCGACGGTGAGCCGGGAGGTCGGCCGGACGCTGCTGATCATCGGACTGGTCGCGCTGCTCGCTGTGGTGGCCGCCGTGCTGCTGGCCATCCGCCAGGCCAACAAGCTGGCCTCCCCGCTCACCGACCTCGCCGAGACCGCCGAGCGGCTGGGTTCCGGCGACCCGCGGCCCCGCCACAAGCGCTACGGCGTTCCCGAGCTGGACCGGGTGGCGGACGTGCTGGACTCCTCGGCCGAGCGCATCGGCCGCATGCTCACCGCGGAGCGGCGCCTGGCCGCCGACGCCTCCCACCAGCTGCGCACACCGCTGACCGCGCTGTCGATGCGGCTCGAGGAGATCACCCTCACCGACGACCCGGACACGGTGAAGGAGGAGGCCAATGTCGCCCTCACCCAGGTCGAGCGGCTGACGGACGTGGTGGAGCGGCTGCTGACCAACGCCCGTGACCCCCGCACCGGCAGCGCCGTCCCCTTCGACCTCGACGAGGTCATCCAGCAGCAGCTCGCCGAGTGGCGGCCCGCCTACCGCCAGGCCGGGCGGGCGATCGTGAGCTCCGGCAAGCGGCATCTTCAGGCGGTCGGCACACCGGGCGCGGTCGCCCAGGTGCTGGCGGCGCTGATCGAGAACTCGCTGATGCACGGCGGGGGCACGGTGGCGCTGCGGACCCGGGTGACCGGCAACCAGGCGGTCGTGGAGGTCACCGACGAGGGACCGGGCGTGCCCGCCGACCTCGGCGCGCGGATCTTCGAGCGCACGATCAGCGGACGGAACTCCACGGGCATCGGGCTGGCGGTGGCGCGGGACCTGGCGGAGGCCGACGGCGGCCGTCTGGAGATGCTGCAGACCCAGCCGCCGGTGTTCGGCCTGTTCCTGTCGCGCACGCCGCTGAAGCGGCCGCCGGCGGAGGACGAGGAGCCGATGGTCCGCTAGGCACTCCGCCAGGGAGTGCCGCGATGGGCCGTCGGGTTGTCTGCGGCTTCACCGCGGCTGGTCGCGCCCGCGCGGCGGAGCCGCATTCAAGACACAGCCCCGCGCCCCCTCGGGGCGCTCCGGCGGCGGTTCAGCTGACGCGCGCCTCGGGCTTCGGACGGGGGGCCTCGGCCGTCTCGGCCGCTTCCAGGAACGATTCGGCGTCGGCGACGGCATCGTGGACGGGCAGGGCCTTGAACACCCAGGTGCGGTACGACCAGAACCGGAACAGTGTGCCGATGCCGATGCCGACGACCTTGAAGATGTTGCGCTCCAGCGAGCTCTCCCAGCCGAAGCCGTAGATGGCCGCGTACAGGATGCCGTTCTCGATCACCAGGCCGACCGCGCTGAAGGCCAGGAAGAGCGAGAGCTCCTTGGTCCGGGCGCTCTTGTCGCGGTCACGGTAGGTGAAGTAGCGGAACCCCAGGTAGTTGACGCCGATCGCGACCACCGTGGCGATCACGTTGGCGCGTACGGCCTGCAGGCTCGTGAGGTGCCACAGCAGATTGGAGACTCCGAAGTTCACGACGGTGCCCAGGGCACCGACCGCACCGAACTTGGCAACCTCGTGTGCGAGCCTTCGCAGCCCGGCGGAACCATGTCCCATGGCCGTGCAGGCCCCCATTCGGTCGGTTTCGTCAACTCAGCCATGCTAACCACCCCCCCTTCTCAAACGCCTGTCGTTGTGCTCACAGACGGGATAGAGGTGGGGAAGAGGACAGGAAAAGCCCGGAAAGGCGGGAGTAAGAGGCCCCGGAAACGGCCGGAATCCGGCCGACCTGGCGTGGCCGATACCCTAGGGGCGTGACGTTCCCGGTAGTCGGCATGGTCGGCGGGGGCCAGCTCGCTCGTATGACACACGAGGCAGGCATCCCGCTGGGCATCAGGTTCAAGCTCCTCAGTGACACCCCTCAGGATTCCGCGGCGCAGGTCGTCGGCGATGTCGTCATCGGCGACTATCGCGACCTCGACACGCTGCGTGAGTTCGCGAGGGGCTGCGATGTGATCACCTTCGATCACGAACATGTACCCACCGAGCACCTCAGGGCGCTGGAGGCGGACGGCATCCCCGTGCGCCCCGGCCCCGACGCGCTCGTGCACGCCCAGGACAAGGGCGTGATGCGCGCGCGGCTCGACGCGATCGGTGTGCCGTGCCCGCGGCACCGGATCGTGACCGATCCGGCGGACGTGGCCGCCTTCGCGGCGGAGGGGGACGGCTTCCCGGTCGTCCTCAAGACCGTCCGCGGCGGCTACGACGGCAAGGGCGTGTGGGTCGTCGACGACGTGACCGAGGCCGAGGACCCGTTCCGCGCGGGCGTCCCGGTCCTCGCCGAGGAGAAGGTCGACTACGTACGGGAGCTGGCGGCGAACGTCGTGCGCTCCCCGCACGGCCAGGCGGTCGCCTACCCGGTCGTCGAGTCCCAGCAGGTGAACGGCGTGTGCGACACCGTGATCGCGCCCGCGCCCGACCTGGACGAGACCCTCGCCCTGCGGGCGGAGGAGATGGCGCTGCGCATCGCGAAGGAGCTGGACGTCGTCGGCCACCTCGCCGTCGAGCTGTTCCAGACCCGCGACGGCCGCATCCTCGTCAACGAGCTGGCGATGCGCCCGCACAACTCCGGCCACTGGAGCCAGGACGGGGCGATCACCTCCCAGTTCGCCAACCACGTCCGCGCGGTCCTCGACCTGCCGCTCGGCGACCCGCGCCCGCGCGCCAAGTGGACCGTGATGGTCAACGTGCTCGGCGGCGACTACCCGGACATGTACTCCGCGTATCTGCACTGCATGGCCCGCGACCCCCAGCTGAAGATCCACATGTACGGCAAGGACGTGAAGCCCGGCCGCAAGGTGGGCCACGTCAACACCTACGGCGACGACCTGGACGACGTCCTCGAGCGCGCACGTCACGCAGCCGGTTACCTGAGAGGCACGATCACCGAATGACCACCGCCGCCGGCCCCCTCGTGGGCATCGTCATGGGCTCCGACTCCGACTGGCCCGTCATGGAGGCCGCCGCCCAGGCCCTCGACGAGTTCGAGATCGACTACGAGGTCGACGTCGTCTCCGCGCACCGCATGCCGCGCGAGATGATCACGTACGGCGAGCAGGCCGCCGAGCGGGGGCTCAAGGTGATCATCGCGGGCGCCGGGGGTGCCGCCCACCTCCCCGGGATGCTCGCCTCCGTCACCCCGCTGCCGGTCATCGGCGTCCCGGTGCCGCTGAAGTACCTGGACGGCATGGACTCCCTGCTGTCGATCGTGCAGATGCCGGCCGGCGTGCCCGTCGCGACCGTGTCCGTCGCCGGCGCCCGCAACGCGGGTCTGCTCGCGGCCCGCATCCTGGCCACGCAGGACGACGAACTGCTCGGCCGTATGCGGGAGTTCCAGCAGGAGCTGAACGACCAGGCCACCGAGAAGGGCAAGCGCCTCAGGTCCAAGGTCGAGGGCTCCAACGGCTTCGGCTTCGGCAAGTGACGGCCGTGGGACCGCTGGAGGCGGCCCGGGAGCTCCTCGCCGAGTTCCCGGTCGTCGACGGCCACAACGACCTGCCCTGGGCGCTGCGGGGGCAGGTCCGCTACGACCTCGACGCCCGCGACATCGCCGTACCCCAGAACGCCCATCTGCACACCGACATCCCGCGCCTGCGCGAGGGCGGCGTCGGCGCGCAGTACTGGTCGGTGTACGTCCGCTCGGACCTGCCGGACGCGGTGCCCGCGACGCTCGAACAGATCGACTGCGTACGGCAGTTGCTGGCGCGCTACCCGGCGGACCTGGCGCCCGCGCTGACGGCCGCCGACATGGAGGCGGCGCGCGGGGACGGCCGTATCGCCTCCCTCATGGGCGCGGAGGGCGGGCACTCCATCGCCTGCTCGCTGGGCACGCTGCGCGGTCTGTACGGGCTGGGCGTGCGCTACATGACGCTCACCCACAACGACAACATCCCGTGGGCGGACTCGGCGACCGACGAGCCGAGCGCCGGCGGCCTCACGGCCTTCGGCCGCGAGGTGGTCCGGGAGATGAACCGCCTCGGCATGCTGGTCGACCTCTCGCACGTGGCGGCGACGACCATGCGCGACGCGCTGGACGCCACGTCCGCGCCGGTGATCTTCTCCCACTCCTCCTCCCGGGCCGTCTGCGACCACCCGCGCAACATCCCGGACGACGTGCTGGAGCGGCTGCCCGGCAACGGCGGCGTGGCGATGGTGACGTTCGTGCCGAAGTTCGTGCTCCAGGCGGCCGTGGACTGGACGGCCGCCGCTGACGAGAACCTGCGCTCGCACGGCTTCCACCACCTGGAGACGACCCCCGAGGCGATGAAGGTGCACCGCGCCTTCGAGGAGCGCAACCCGCGCCCGGTCGCCACCGTCTCGACGGTCGCCGACCACCTGGACCACATGCGCGAGGTCGCCGGCATCGACCACCTCGGCATCGGCGGCGACTACGACGGCACGGCCTTCACCCCGGACGGCCTCAGCGATGTCTCGGGCTATCCGAACCTGATCGCCGAACTCCTGGACCGAGGCTGGTCGAAGCCCGACCTGGCCAAGCTGACCTGGCAGAACTCGCTACGGGTACTGGGCGCGGCGGAGGACGTGGCCCGCGAGCTCCAGGCGACCCGCCCGGCCTCCCACGCGACGATCGAGTCCCTGGACGGCTGACCGCCGGGGGTGCCGATCCGGGCCCGGTACCCCCGAACGCCCCACTCATCAGGAAGCGCCCCGCACCCCCGTGCGACGGTGACCGTACCCCCTTGGGGACGATTCACGACGTACGGAGCCCGCCATGGCAGACCTCCAGGACGACGAACTGCACACCATCGGGGAGCTTGACGGCATCGGCCTGTCGGACCCCTTCCAGGCCGCGCCCTACCAGCCCGTCTCCGATCCGGGCGCCGCCCCCATGGAGCGCGCCCACGCCATCCTCGCCGTCCATCCCGTCGCCGACGGCTACAACGGGCTGCCCTGGGCCCTGAGGCACCTGTCCTGGTACGACCTGGAGCTCGGGGAGAGCGACGTCGAGACGGATGTGCCGCGGCTGCAGGAGGGGCACGTCGGCATGCTGTTCGGGTCGCTGCACCTGCCGGAGGGCATCGACGGCGACCGGATCGTCGCGGCGACCCTGGAGCAGCTGGACCTGGTGAACATCGTGGCCCGCGCCCACCCCGAGGGGCTGCGCCTCGTGTGCACCGCCGGTCAGGCCACCGACGCCCACAACTGCGGCCGTATCGCCGTGCTGCTCGGCCCCGCCGAAGCCGCCTCGCTCGGCGACTCCCTCGGCATCCTGCGCGCCCTGCACAACCTCGGCCTGCGCGTGCTCACCCTGTCCGGGGTGTCCTGGGCGAGCGAGGACGGGCTCACCCGGTTCGGCGAGGAGGTCGTGCGGGAGATGAACCGGCTCGGTGTGCTCGCCGACCTCTCCGGTGCCTCCTCCGACACCGTCCGCCGCACCCTGGCGGTCTCCAGGGCACCGGTCCTGTTCACCCGCTCCGCCGCCGCCACCCTGCGCCCCCACCCGGCCAATCTCTCCGACGACGTGCTGACCCGGCTGGGCGCCGCCAAGGGCCTGTGCATGGTGCCGCTGACGCCGGACCAGACGGGCCCCTCCGTCCACGATGTCGCCGACCACCTCGACCATGTGCGCGAGGTGGCGGGCCCGGACTGCGTCGGCCTGTCCGGCACCTACGACGCGGGCACCGCCCACCCCCAGGACCTGGACGACGCCTCCTGCTACCCGCAGCTGATCGCCGAACTCCTCAACCGCGGCTGGTCCGAGCCCGACGTCGCCCTGCTGACCTGGGGAAACGTGCAGCGTGTCCTGCGCACCGCGGACTTCACGGCCCGCGCGCTCCAGCAGCGCCGGGAGCCCTCGACGGCGACGATCGCGGAGGTCGACGGCCGGTCTAGGGTTCGCTGATCCGGCACAGGCAGAACGGATGCCCGGCCGGATCGGCGTACACCTGGAAGTCCTTCTTCTCCCGGTCCTCCAGGTCCAGCGGCCGCGCCCCCAGCGCCAGCACCTTCTCGTGCGCCGCGTCGATCTCCTCCCAGGTCGACCCCGCGTCGAAGTCGAGGTGGAACTGCTGCGCGTTGCGGTCCGCGCGCGGCCACTCGGGCGGGGTGAGGCCCTCAGCCCGCTGGAAGGCGAGCCGTGGCCCGCCGGGGACGTGCAGGACGACCCAGTCGGGGTCCTCCTCCTCGGGCGTACCGCCCGCGACGCCCGCGTAGAAGCGGGCGAGAGCGCGCGGGTCGGGGCAGTCGAGGACGACGGAGCGGAAGCGGGCCACTGGCATGGTGTCCTCCCGGTTCAGCAGGCGCAGAGGCAGAACGGGTGCCCGGCCGGGTCCGCGTAAACCCGCCAGGTGCGCGAGCGGTCGTCGGCGTCCAGGGGCTTGGCGCCGAGTGCCAGCACACCCGCCTCGGCCGCGTCCAGGTCCTCGACGGTCAGGTCCAGGTGGAACTGCTGCGAGTGGTCGGGCGCGGGCCACTCGGGGGCGACGAAGCCGGGGGAGGCCTGGAAGGCCAGCGCCCGGCCGTCGGGGGTGGTGAGGTCCGCCCAGCCGTCCTCCGTCTTGACGGTGCCGCCCAGCACCTCGGCGTAGAACCCGGCCAGCGCGCTCGGGTCGGGACAGTCCAGGACGACGGCGCCCAGTGTGGCGAGAGCCATGACTTCCTCCTGCGTTACCTGTAGATGCGGTCATGTAGTAACTGTTACTGCATGCTGCCTCATGGGAGGTAACGTCGCAAGCATGAGTGAGAGATCGGCCGCGCCGGGGAGCCTGGCCCTGGTCGAGTCCCTGGTGAACACGCTGGACATCGAGTCCGGAGCGGACGCGCTGGACACGGCGGACGGCCGGGCGCGGTTCGGTCTCCCCGAGGGCGAGGTGGCGGACGCGCGTGAGCTGCGCGAGTCGCTGCGCGCGGTGCTGCTCGCCCACGCCGGTCATCCGCCGCACGCCACGGTGACGCCCCTGGGCGAACTGCTGGCCTCGGCGCCCCTGCGTCTGACCGTCGACGCCGCGGACGGCTCGGCGGCCCTCGCCCCGGCCGACGCGGACCCCCTGCTCTCCCGTGTCGCCGCCGCCGTCGCCGAATCGCTCGTCGCCGGTACCTGGCTGCGCCTGAAGGCCTGCGAGTCGGTCACCTGCCACTGGGCGTACTACGACCGCAGCCCGGCCGGCCGCGGCCGCTGGTGCTCCATGCAGGTGTGCGGGGCGCGCGCGAAAATGCGCCGGTACCGGGCGAAGTAGTTCCCCGGCCGTGCGGGCGGCCGGTGGTGCAGAATGCAACAAGACGCCGGTTCGGCCGACTGAGCCTCGGCCGAACCGGCGTCGTTCGCGTCGGTGATCCCTTGTGCGGCGGCTACGCGGTGGGGCGGCCCATCGCCCGGTACGTCCACCCGGCCTTCCGCCACAGCTCCGGGTCGAGGGCGTTGCGGCCGTCCAGGATCACCCGGTCCGCCGTGACCTCGCCCAGCGCCGCCGGGTCCAGCTCGCGGAACTCCCGCCACTCGGTCAGGTGCAGGACGACGTGGGCGCCCCGTACGGCCTCGATCGCGGTGTCGGCGTAGCCGAGCGTCGGGAAGACCTTGCGGGCGTTGTCCATGCCCTTGGGGTCGTAGACGGTGACCTGGCCGCCCTGGAGGTGGATCTGCCCGGCGACGTTCAGCGCGGGGGAGTCGCGGACGTCGTCCGAGTCGGGCTTGAAGGTGGCGCCGAGCACCGCGACCCGCTTGCCCAGGAAGGGTCCGCCGCCGAGCACCTGCCGCGCCAGCTCCACCATCTGCCCGCGCTGCCGCATGTTGATCGAGTCGATCTCGCGCAGGAAGGTCAGCGCCTGGTCGGCGCCGAGCTCACCGGCGCGCGCCATGAAGGCCCGGATGTCCTTGGGCAGACAGCCGCCGCCGAACCCGATGCCCGCCCGCAGGAACTTCTTGCCGATCCGGTCGTCGTACCCGATCGCCTCCGCCAGCTTGGTGACGTCACCGCCCGAGGCCTCGCACATCTCCGCCATCGCGTTGATGAAGGAGATCTTGGTGGCGAGGAAGGAGTTCGCGGACGTCTTGACCAGCTCGGCCGTCGGGAAGTCGGTGACGACGAACGGCGTCCCCTCGGCGAGCGGCGTCGCGTACACCTCGCGCAGCAGCTTCTCCGCCCGCTCGCTGCGGACGCCGACCACGATCCGGTCGGGGTGCAGGGTGTCGTCGACGGCGAACCCCTCGCGCAGGAACTCGGGGTTCCAGGCCAGCTCGGCGTCCTCGCCGGCCGGGGAGTTCTCGGCGAGGAAGCGGGCCAGCCGGTCGGCGGACCCGACCGGCACCGTCGACTTGCCGACGACCAGGGCGGGCCCCGTCAGATGCGGGGCGAGCGAGGCGAAGGCGGAGTCGACGTACGACATGTCGCAGGCGTACTCGCCGTGCTTCTGCGGGGTGTTGATGCACAGGAAGTGGACGTCGCCGAAGGCCCCCACCTCGGCCCAGTCCATGGTGACGCGGAGCCGCCCGGTGGATCCCTCGATCCCGGCGACGTGCTTGCGCAGGAGCTCGTCGAGGCCCGGCTCGAACATCGGGGCCTCGCCCCGCGCCAGCTTCTCGATCTTCTCCGGTACGACGTCCAGGGCGAGCACCTCGAAGCCCAGCTCGGCCATCGCGGCGGCGTGTGTCGCGCCGAGATAGCCGGTGCCGATCACGGTGATCCTGAGGGCCATGGGGTGCTCCAGAAGGGGGACGTGGTTGGTGCCGAGCCGAGCATAGTCGGGCCGCTTGCCGGGCACTTTTCCCGCTGTCGCCAAGCTCACGTATCACTCCCGTGGGCGGCCCCCTAAAATTTGAGTTACTTAACAGTAATTAGCGCCATCACCACAGTGCGTCAGAAGCGTCCTTGGAGCGTGAGAAACCTTGGCCGGATCGGCTGACTTCGACCTGTAC
The DNA here is from genome assembly GCF_053597275.1 of Streptomyces sp. NPDC001492. Classification (NCBI taxonomy): domain Bacteria; kingdom Bacillati; phylum Actinomycetota; class Actinomycetes; order Kitasatosporales; family Streptomycetaceae; genus Streptomyces; species Streptomyces sp. NPDC001492. The sequence continues at coordinate 96,271 of NZ_JBSFHW010000035.1, forward strand.
CGCCCGTCCGAGGAGCACGACATGCTCCGGGACGCGATCCGTTCACTGGCCGAGGCGAAGATCGCGCCCTACGCCGCCATCGTGGACGAGGAGGCCCGCTTCCCGCAGGAAGCCCTGGAGGCCCTGGTCGCGAACGACCTGCACGCGGTGCACGTCCCCGAGGAGTACGGCGGCGCGGGCGCCGACGCGCTGGCGACGGTCATCGTGATCGAGGAGGTGGCGCGTGTCTGCGTCTCCTCCTCCCTGATCCCCGCCGTGAACAAGCTGGGCTCCCTGCCGGTGATCCTCTCCGGCTCCGAGGAGCTGAAGAAGAAGTACATGGGCCCGCTCGCCAAGGGCGACGCGATGTTCTCGTACTGCCTCTCCGAGCCGGACGCGGGCTCCGACGCGGCCGGCATGAAGACCAAGGCGGTCCGCGACGGCGACCACTGGGTGCTCAACGGCGTGAAGCGCTGGATCACCAACGCCGGCGTCTCCGAGTACTACACGGTGATGGCCGTGACGGACCCCTCGAAGCGCTCGAAGGGCATATCGGCCTTCGTCGTCGAGAAGTCGGACGAGGGCGTCTCCTTCGGGGCCCCGGAGAAGAAGCTCGGCATCAAGGGCTCCCCGACCCGCGAGGTCTACCTCGACAACGTCCGCATCCCCGCCGACCGCATGATCGGCGAGGAGGGCACCGGCTTCGCCACGGCGATGAAGACCCTCGACCACACCCGCATCACCATCGCCGCCCAGGCGCTGGGTGTCGCGCAGGGCGCCCTCGACTACGCCAAGGGCTATGTCCAGGAGCGCAAGCAGTTCGGCAAGCCGATCGCCGACTTCCAGGGCATCCAGTTCATGCTGGCCGACATGGCCATGAAGGTCTCCGCCGCCCGCGCCCTCACCTACCAGGCCGCGGCCGCCTCCGAGCGTGGCGACAAGGACCTGACCTTCCAGGGCGCCGCCGCCAAGTGCTTCGCCTCGGACGTGGCCATGGAGGTCACCACGGACGCGGTGCAGCTGCTCGGCGGTTACGGCTACACCCGTGACTACCCGGTGGAGCGCATGATGCGCGACGCGAAGATCACCCAGATCTACGAGGGCACCAACCAGGTCCAGCGCATCGTGATGGCGCGGAACCTGCCGTAGCACCCGGCACGCACACGACAGCCCCCGGCGTCCCGCCGGGGGCTGTCCTGCGTTCCGGCCCAGTGGTGCGCCTCGGGCTCAGTCGTCGAGCCCCTCCGCCGCCCGCTTCTGCCGCAGCTCCATGATCGCCCGCCGCCGCGCCAGCCGATGGGTGCGGCGGATCTGTGCCTCCTGGTAGCGGCGCCGGTCCTTCTCCGTCTCCGGCAGCACCGGCGGGACCCGGCGGGGCTTTCCGTCGGCGTCCACCGCGGCGAAGACCAGATAGGCGGAGCCGACCTGGGTGGGCGGGGTCGACTCGTTCCAGCGCTCGGCCAGCACCCGGACCCCGACCTCCATCGACGTCCGGCCGGTCCAGTTGACCTGTGCCTTGACATGGACCAGGTCGCCGACGCGGACCGGCTCCAGGAACGCCATCTCGTCCATCGACGCCGTGACGGCGGGGCCGCCGCTGTGCCGGCCGGCCACCGCGCCCGCCGCGTCGTCCACCAGCTTCATGATCACGCCACCGTGCACCGTGCCCAGAAGGTTCGTGTCGTTGTGGGTCATGATGTGACTGAGTGTGGTCCGGGACGCCGAGGTGGGCTTGCCAGGGACCTCCGGTATGTCCGAGGTGTCCGATTCCGTGGCGGGGGCCTGGTCTGTCATGGCCTCCACCTTATGCCGAGGCGACATCTGCGGACTTTGTGTTGGCTTCGCAACAGCAGTGCCCTGATTTTCCTACGACCCTTGTGAAGGGCACGGCTGCTCCCTGCACACTGGGCCCCATGAACGATTGGCCCGAGGCATGGTCCGACGACAACCGCAACCGGTACGGACGCGGCAGCGCGAGCGCGCACCCCGAGGGTGCCCGCGCGATGCGGCAGGTCCGCCGGCCTGCCTCGGGCGCGTACGGGGGCTCAGGCCCGTCCGCCCCGCCGTACGGCGGCGGGGTGCCCCAGCAGCCCTCGTACGTCAACGGCCGGGGGTACGGCGGTGACGACGCCGGCGACGGCTACGACAGCGGCTACAACACCGGCCAGGTCTACGGCTCGCCCGGCGGCGGAGGGCCGGGCGGTCCCGGCGACCGGGGCGAGTACCGGCCGCGGCCGAACTGGCGGCGCCGTATCAAGTGGACCGCGATCACGCTGGTGACGGCGCTGGCCGTGACGTCGGTCGCCACGTACTTCTGGGCCGACGGCAAGCTGCACCGGGACGTCGACCTGTCCACGGTCATCGACCGGCCGGCCTCGGGCGACGGCACGAACTACCTGATCGTCGGCTCCGACAGCCGGGCCGGGCTGTCCTCCGAGCAGAAGAAGCAGCTGCACACCGGTTCCGCGGAGGGCAAGCGGACCGACTCGATGATGATCCTGCACGTCGGCGACAGCGGCGACACGCTCATATCGCTGCCCCGCGACTCGAACGTCACGATCCCCTCCTACAAGGGGTCGACCTCCGGCAAGACCTACCCGGCCACGGGCCGGCAGACCAAACTGAACGCCGCCTACGCGGAGGACGGGCCGACGCTGCTCGTCCGCACGGTCGAGGCCAACATGGGCCTGCACATCGACCACTACGTGGAGATCGGCTTCGCCGGCTTCGCGAACATCGTGGACGCGGTCGGCGGTGTCACGATCAACATCGACAAGGGCTTCAAGGACAAGTACTCGGGCGCCGACTTCAAGGCCGGCGAGCAGACGCTCAACGGCGAACAGGCCCTCGCCTTCGTCCGTACCCGGCACGCCTTCGCCACCTCCGACCTCCAGCGCACCAAGAACCAGCAGAAGTTCCTCTCCGCGCTGGCGCACCAGGTGGCCACCCCGTCGACGGTCCTGAACCCCTTCAAGCTGTATCCGACGCTGGGCGCGGGTCTGGACTCGCTCACCGTCGACAAGGACATGAGCCTGTGGGACCTGGCGTCCATGTTCTGGGCGATGAAGGGCGTCAGCGGCGGTGACGGCACCTCGATGAACATGCCGATCTCCGGCTCCGTCGGCGGCAACCTCGTCTGGGACAAGGCGAAGGTCAAGACGCTGGTGGACGAGCTGAACAACGACCAGAAGGTCACGGTCTCGGGTGGCTGAGCGGCCTGGCAGAGCACCGTTCGACGCGGTGCTCTGCGATGTGGACAACGTGATCCGGTTCTACGACCCCTCCGGGCTGCACGCCCTGGAGCGGGCCGCCGGGCTCGCCGAGGGCACCACGGCGAAGGTCGCCTTCGCGCCGGAGACCGTTCTGCCGGTGCTGCTGGGCCGGGTCGACCTCCAGGAGTGGGTGCAGGCGGTCGCCGAGGGCCTGTCCGGGCCGGTCCCGCAAGCCACGGCCTGGGACCTGGGCACGGCCCTGCTGGAGTCCCCCTTCTCGGCCGACGAGACGGTGGTCGCGCTGCTGCGCCGGGCGCGCACCCGGGTGCCGCTCGTCCTCGTCAGCAACGCCACCGTCCGCCTCGAGGACGACCTCACCGCGCTCGGCCTCGCCGACCTCGCGGACGACATCGTCAACAGCGCCCGCGTCGGCCTCGCCAAGCCCGACCCCCGCATCTACCGCCTGGCAGCAGACCTGGCAGGCGTACGCCCCGAACGCTGCCTCTTCATCGACGACACCGAGGAAAACACCGAGGCGGCAACCGCCCTGGGAATGCAGCCGGTCCACTTCCGCACGGCGGCGGACCTGGAACGGGCACTGGAGCCACTGTTCACCTAGCCTGCGGCCCTCGTACCCGCCGTAGCCTGCGGGCATACGTGCCGCCTAGGGCGGCACGGGTGGGCGCAGGCGGCACCCCGCACCGCCGGGCTCGCGCACCCGCCGTAACCAAGGGCACCCAGCGCTCAGGTGCCCTTGATCCACGCTCACGCAGGCGTCACATCGCGACGCCCGACATCGCACGACACATCTCGGCACACCGCCGACACGCCTCCGCGCACCGCATCATCTGCTTGTCGTCCGGCATGGACATACACGCCTCGGCGCACATGTCGCACGCCTTGGCACACATCGCGCACATCTCGGCCGCCATCGGCGAGCGGCGCATCATCATGTCCGCGCACATACGGGTCGTCTCGGAGCAGTCCATGAGCGCACGCATGATCTGCATCTGGGCCTGACCACCCATCTGCATGCAGGAGCTCATGGTCTCCTCGCAGACGGTGTGGCAGGACATGCACGCCTGGACGCAGTCCTGCATCTCCTTGCTCATGGCGGTCATGGTTCCGGGCTGGGTCATGGCTCCTCCTGAGAGGCAGAGGGGCCCGGGGGTGGGCCCCGTGCCCTTCTGTTCCTACGCCTGCCGGGCGCCCCGCGCCATCGGGCGGACGCCAACAATTCCCACCCAATGCCGCACAGTGCACGACGCGCGACATTCCGTCACGGGTCGTGGCACAGGGCCGTTCGGGTTACGAGCACACCTCCTGGCCCCCGGTCATCACCCCGGGCTCCCCCTGGTCCGCGGCCTCCGCCCGCACCCGCCGCACCTGCTTGAAGTCGGCCCCCGCGATCACCTTCAACGTCGGCCCCAGCCCCGGCACCTCCCGCAGTTCGCTGCCCGGCAGCGCGGTGGCCAGCGCTTTAGCGGAGCGGTCCCATCCGGGGTCGTAGACGATGACCGTCCGCTTCAGGCCGTGGTCGTCCGCGTCCGCCGGCATCCGGGTCGTGTGGAAGCCCGTTGCCGCCAGGGCGGCGTCCACGCGCTTGCCGAGTCCCTCCGTGGCCGTGCCGTTCTCGACCTGGACGTGGATCTGCTGCGGGTCCACCTCGACCGGCACCGGCTGGGGGCGGGAGGGGCGCACGGCCAGCGGCTTGTCGTCGCGCAGCGACTGGAAGAGGCGTTCGGCCTTGGCGGTGTCCCATTTCAGCGTCTCGCCGATGCCGGGCACGACGTACCCCATCCGCCCGATGGGCACGGTCGTGAACTCGGAGGACGAGGGGGAGAAGTTGCGCATCGCCCGCCCGAGGTCGAGCAGCTCGTCCGTGCCGAAACCCTTGTCCGCGCGCACCGACCCCAGCACGGCCCGCGTCACGTCCCGGAACTTCATCGGGTTCAGCAGGATCCCGGAGGACGTGGCGCGCTCGATGAGTGCCGCCAGGAACCGCTGCTGGCGCTTCATCCGGCCGAGGTCGGAGTCCGCGTCGACATGCCTGGCGCGCACGAACTGAAGGGCCTGCCCGCCGTTGAGGACGTGCGTCCCGGCGGGCAGGTCGAGTCCGGTGTAGGTGTCCCTCAGGGGGAAGGCGGTGCAGACGGACACTCCGCCGAGCACGTCCACCGTCTTCATGAAGCTGGTGAAGTCGACCTCCAGATAGTGGTCGATCTTCACATGGGTCATGTCCTCGACGGTCCGGACGGTGAGGTTCGGGCCGCCCTCCGCGTACGCCGCGTTGATCTTGATGGGGTGGCCGGGGATCCGTTCCCCGGTCTTCTGGTCGGTGCGCGCGGGCGTCATGGCGTACGAGTCGCGCGGCAGGCTCACCACGGTCGCCCGCTCCCGGTCCGCCGAGATGTGCACGATCATCATCGTGTCGGTGCAGTGGCAGGGCTCGCCGCCCAGGTGGTAGCGGTGCCGCTCCTCCTCGCTGATCCGGTCGCGGCCGTCGGTCCCGACCAGCAGGACGTTCATGCCGTGACCGGCCTTGGGGCGGTTCTTCATGTCCTTGAACGGGTCGACGCGGGCGATGCCCGCATCCAGGCTGGTGACCACGGCATGCCCGATCCCGGCGGAGGCGAGGACGACCACGGAGAGGGTCGTCGCCGCCCGCATCACCCAACGCGGCTTCCTCCGTGGCACGGGCGGCCGCGGCCCGCGCGGCGGTGGGGTGCGCGCGGGCTGGGGCCGGCGCTGCGGAGGGGCGGGCGCGGCGGACCGAGGCTGCGTGGGCATGGGGGACCTCCGGGCGACGGCCGTACGTGGGACCGTGAGCACCGTAGGCCGATACGATCTGTGGCCCGGTTCACCGCCCCGGCGGGGCGCAAAGGTGTCCCCCGTTCGCGGTAACGTAACGGGCGATGAACGCCAACCCCGACGCGCCGCTCCCCGCCGTTTCTGTGATCATGCCTGTCCTCGACGAGGAGCGGCATCTGCGCGGAGCCGTCCAAGCGATCCTCGCGCAGGAGTACGCCGGCGAGATGGAGGTCGTCCTCGCCCTCGGTCCCTCCAAGGACCGTACGGACGAGATCGCCGCCGAGCTCGTGGCTGCGGACCCGCGCGTGCACACCGTCCCCAACCCGGCAGGGCGTACGCCCGCCGCCCTCAATGCCGCGATCAAGGCCTCCCGGCACCCGATCGTCGTCCGCGTCGACGGGCACGGCATGCTCTCGCCGAACTACATCGCGACCGCCGTACGGCTCCTGGAGGAGACCGGCGCGCAGAACGTCGGCGGCATCATGCACGCCGAGGGCGAGAACGACTGGGAGCACGCGGTCGCCGCCGCCATGACCTCGAAGATCGGCGTCGGCAACGCCGCCTTCCACACCGGTGGTGAGGCCCAGGCGGCCGAGACCGTCTACCTCGGGGTGTTCCGTCGCGAGGCGCTGGAGCAGCAGGGCGGGTACAACGAGGAGTTCATCCGCGCCCAGGACTGGGAGCTGAACTTCCGCATCCGGGAGGCCGGCGGGCTGATCTGGTTCTCGCCGGAGCTGAAGGTGTCGTACCGGCCGCGGCCGTCGGTCAAGGCCCTCGCCAAGCAGTACAAGGACTACGGCCGCTGGCGGCACGTCGTCGCCCGCTACCACGAGGGCTCCATCAACCTGCGCTATCTCGCGCCGCCGACGGCGGTCCTGGCGATCGCGGCCGGCCTCGTGGTCGGTGCGGTGCTGACGCCCTGGGGCTTCGTGATCCCCGGCGGCTACCTCGCGGCGATAACCCTGGGATCCGTCCCGGCGGGCAAGGGGCTGCCGCTGAAGGCGCGGCTGCAGGTCCCGGTGGCCCTCGCCACCATGCACATGTCGTGGGGCTGGGGCTTCCTGACCAGCCCCAAGGCGCTGGCCAAGAAGGTCATCGCCTCCCGGCGCCCCGCGGTGCTCGCCTCCCACTGAGCACCGGGGGCCACCCCTCCCGAACCCGGACTACCAGGTGTAGTCCGGGTTCACGTGCATGCACTGCTTCTTGTCCGAGCCGTTGATGACCTGTGCGGACGCCGGCGTCTTGTCGTCGTCCCCCGGGGCCGTGTACGTCGTGCCGGAGCGCCAGTCGGCGCCGACGACCAGCGTGACCCCGGAGACGGCGGTGGACTTCTTCACCGAACTCAGCGGAACTCCCAGCGACTTGGCGATGCGCTGGGCGTCGCCCTCCAGGTCCGTGCTCGGGTAGCGGATCACCGTCTTCTCCGCGCCGGGGACCGCCGCGCTGTCCGCCACCGCCTCGGTGAACCCCTTGCCGACGAGCAGCTGGGCGATCGTACGCGCCCGTCCGGTGACCGCGAGCTGCGTGCCGGAGCTGGTGCCGTTCTGCACCTGTACGGCGATCTTGTCGTCCGCCGCGGCCGGGTCCGAGGACGCCCTCGTGCCGGTGGACTTCTTCTTGCCCTTGCCGTCCAGCGCGATGTCCTCGCGGACGAGCCGGAACAGCTTCTCGGCGTCACCCGGCTTCGGCACGACCCGGCCCTTGTTCGTCGTCGAGTACTGCCAGGGCATCGTCGTCATGGTGATGCGCTTGGTGGGAACCTTCTTGAGCTCCTTGCTCAGGTCGTACAGCTTCGCCACGGTGCCGAGGCCGTTGTCGACGGTCAGCGCCTTGGTGGCCGTCTCGGCCAGCTTGCGCAGCTCGTTCGGGTTGCCGAGGGTGGCGTTCTCGCGCAGCTGGCGGACCATGGCGTTCATGTACTGGTGCTGGGCCTTGGCCCGGGCGATGTCGGTGTTGTCCTCGAAGCCGTACCGCGTGCGCAGCCACTGCAGGGCCTGGATGCCCTTGACGTACGTGGTGCCCTCCTTCAGCTTCAGGCCCGAGCCGTGGCCGTCGGAGGACTTGGAGTAGACGTTGGCGTCCACACAGACCGGTACGCCGCCGATGGCGTCCGCCATGGACACCACACCCGCGAAGTCGATCATCATGAAGTGGTCGATGTGGATGTCGGTCAGCTTCTCCCAGGTCGCCACCGTGCAGCCGGGGCCCCCGCGGCCCAGGGAGTCGTTGGTGATCGCCGAGCTGAGTGCCCCGTAGATCTTGCCGTTGTCGGGGTCCGTGCACCTGGGGATGTCCACGAGCGTGTCGCGCGGCATGCTGACGACCGACATGTTGGTGCGGTCCGCCGAGACGTGCAGCAGCATCTGCACGTCGGCGCGCGGCGCGGTGTTGAAGGTGTCCTTGGCGCCGCCCAGCTTCTGGTTCTCCTTGGAGTCCCGGGCGTCGGAGCCGATCAGAAGGATGTTCAGCGGCGTCTGGCCGGCCGCGTTGGCCTTCGACTCGGCCGCCCTGTCCTTCGCGTCGCCGAGGTTGAGGTCATCCTTTTTGATGTTGGCGTTGAGGTGCTGGTAGTAGAGATAGCCGGCCCCCGCCGTGCCGAGTATCACCACCGCCAGGACGATCGCCGCCCAGCGCAGGACGCGCCGTCTGCGGCGCTTCCCGCCGTCGTCCGGGCCCTTCCTGCGTCTGCCTCCGCCGTGCCGGCCGTGCTCGGTCGTCGCGTTCTGGTCCCGCGGTGTCAGGGACATCGTGTCCTCGACCGCGGGAACGTTTCCGCGCACACTGCTCCGCGCCAACTCCCTGCCCTCCCACCCCTGGACATGCCGAACCTCTCCGCTGCCCGTCCCCCCGGATCAGGCGAATGAGAGGGCGCGCCACCTCCTGGAAGTCCCTCGGACGTGAGCGCGCCTCATCATTGTGCAGTGAGTTGGGAGTTCGCTGTGCGGATCGGTGAAGATCAGGCCCAGCGGTACCGCTCGTACACGTCCATGCACTGGCCCTTGTCCGAGCCGTTGATGGCGTCTGTGTTGCCGGGCAGGTCGCCGGCCTTGGGCTTCGACTGCTTCGGGTACGCCGTGCCGGTGCGCCAGTCGGCGCCGACGACGACGGTGACTCCGGAGACGTCCGTCGACCGCTGCACCGAACTCAGGGGAATCCCCAGCGACTTGGCGATGTGCTGGGCGTCGCCCTCCAGTTCCGCGCTCGGGTAGCGCACGACGGTCCGGTCCGCGGAGAGTCCCGCCGTCGCGTCCTTGGACGCCTTGGTGAACCCCTTCTGCACGAGTTCCTGGGCGACCGTGCCCGCGCGTCCCACGACCGGGCCGAGTGTGGAGGTCCCGGTGGCGTTCTGCACCTCGACGCCGATGTCGCCGTCCGGCGCCGAAGGGGCCTTCGTGGCCTCTTCCTTGGCAGGCGTCTGCTTGGCGCCCGAGGCCTTGCCCTTGTTGTCGAGGGGGATGTCGTCGCGGAGCATCTCCCAGAGCTTTGCGGCGCCCGTGCTGTCCGGCACGACGTGGTTGGAGTTCTGCTGGTCCGGCACGTTCGGCATCGTCACCGAGGTGATGCGGTCCGTCGGCACCGACTTGAGCTGCATGCCCAGGTCGTACAGCTTCTTGACCGTACCGATCTCCTCGGAGACCTTCAGGGACTTCGTGGCCGCCTCGGCCAGGTCGGTCAGCCGCCCGGTGTCGGTGAAGACGTTCTGGCTCTTCAGCGTGCGGATCATCGAGTTGAGGTACATGTGCTGGGCCCTGGCCCGCATCAGGTCGCTGCCCCAGGCGTGCCGGGTGCGCAGCCACTGCAGGGCCTGCTTGCCCTCGACCTTGTGGGTGCCGGCCGTCAGCTTCAGACCGGAACCGCCGGGCACGGCGGCCGTCGGGTGGTCCCACACGTTCTGCTTCACACAGACGTCGACGCCGCCGATGGCGTCCGCCATCCGCACCACACCCGAGAAGTCGATCGTCATCCAGTGGTCGATGTAGACCCCGGTGAGCTTCTCCCACGTGGCCAGCGTGCAGCCGGCGCCGCCCCGCGCCAGCGACTCGTTGATGATCCTGTTCGTCTCCGGGTACGTGCGGCCGGTCTTCGGGTCCCTGCACTGGGGGATGTCGACCCGGGTGTCACGCGGAATGCTCACCATGGCGGCGCTCTTGCGGTCCGCGGAGAGGTGGATCAGCATCTGCACATCACCCAGCGGCGGGCTGCCGCGGTCGTACTTGGCACCGCCGAGCTTCACGTTCTCGTCGGAGTTACGGCTGTCCGAGCCGATCAGCAGGATGTTCAGCGGCGTCTGCCCCGCCGCGTTCGGCGCGGTCCTCTGCGCCTTGGCGTCGCCGCTGCTGCGCTCGCCCTTCTGGATGTTGCCGTTGAGGTGCTGGTAGTACAGGTATCCGGCGCCGGCCGTCCCGAGTATCAGCACCGAGAGCGTGGTCGCGGACCATCTGAGCACCCGGCGCCCCCGCCGCGGCCCGCGACTGCCCGGCCTGCCGCGCCGCCCGCCGCCGTCACGCGGGCCGCCCCGCTCGGGTGCACGCGTGTGCGGAACGCCCCGGAACGTCCCTTCCCCCTGCACGCTGCTCTGCGTCATTTCCCCGTCCTCCCCACCCTGCGCCCATGCAACAGGCCTGCCGTACGCCCTGTTAGACGTACGACAGGCCTGTCAGGTCACTACTTGGCGCACTCAACCTTGTCGGCCGTGGTCTTGTCCACGTCCGGTGCCTTGTTCGCCGCGGTGAACGAGTCCCCGGCGCCCGGGAAGTCCTTGCCGAGGGTCAGCGTGATGGCGGGCAGGCCCTGGGAGTTGGTCACGCTCTTGCCGGGCTTCATCGCCGAGCCGGACAGGCCCAGGATGGCGGCCAGCCTGCGCGCCTGGTCGGCCTGGTCCGGGGCGTACTCCAGCGTCGTCTTGCTGAGCTGCGCGTCCGCGTTGCCGGCGTTCTCGGACTTCAGTACGCCCGCGTCGTTCTGCAGGTACTCGAGCTCGGCCTGCGCACTGCCCGGTTCGGCGCCACCGTTCAGGATCCGCACCCGCACCGCGGAGGCGGCCGACTTGGTGCCCTTGAGACGGGCGGCCACCGCGGCCGCCTCCTTCTTCTTTTTCGCCTTCACCGCGGTGAAGGAGACGTCGTTCTTGATGGCGTCGAAGACGGGCTGGGTCGCGCCCGGCTTGAGGACGACGGTCGCGTGCACCTTCTCGGCCGGGTTGTCGATCACCGGCACCGTGGTGAACGCCAGGTTCTTCGGGTTGAGCTTGCCCAGCTCCAGACCCAGGTCCTTCAGCTTGCCGATGCTGTCGAGGTTGGAGTCGACGGTCAGTGCCTTGGTGCCCGCCTCGGCGACCTTGATCATCTTCGTCGGGTCGGTGAGCGTGTCGTTCGACTTCAGCTTCCGCATCAGCGCGCTGAGGAACTGCTGCTGCAGCGTGATCCGGCTCAGGTCACCGCCGAAGCCCACCGCGTGGCGGGTGCGCACGAAGGCGAGCGCGGTCTCGCCCGCGATGTGCCGCATGCCCTTCTTCAGGTTCAGATGCGAGTCCGGGTCGTTGATGTCCTTGCCCAGACAGACGTCGACGCCGCCCACCGCGCTGGTCAGCGTCTTGACCGCGTTGAAGTCGGCCACCATGAAGTTGTCCGGCTTGATGCCGGTCAGCTCCGTGACGGTGCGCGCGACACAGCTGGGCGTACGGTCGTACTGGCCGAGGCTGGTGTTGAAGCGGACGTGGCTGGTGCCCGGGATGACCTTCTGGGAGCCGTCGGGCTGCGTGGTCGGGCAGTCCGGGATGTCGGTGATCAGGTCACGCGGGATGCTCAGCGCGGTCGCGTTCGAGCGGTCCTTGGAGACGTGCAGCAGGATCGTGGTGTCGGCGTGACCGACGCTGTTCTTGTCGCCGTACTTGTCGTTGCCCTTGCCGGTGCGCTTGTCGGTGCCGATCAGCAGGATGTTGATCGCCTTGCCCTTGCTGAAGCCACCGGTGCTCGCGCCGTCGTCGGAGACGGACGTGATGTTGTCGTTGAGGTGCTTGATGTAGAGGTACCCGGCGCCGGCCGCGGCGACCAGCACGAAGGCCATGGTTCCGCCGGTCCACAGCAGGACCTTCTTCGCCTTCGACTTCTTCTGCACCGGCCGGCGTCCGCGCCGCCCCGGCAGCGGCTCCTCGGGCGCACCGCGGCGGCGCCGTTGCGGCGGCACCCCGCGGCCCGGCGCCTGCGGGTTCGCCGTACGGCCGCGCGCCGCGCCGTCCGCGCCACGGGGGGCGGATCTGCGCGGCCGGGGAACCGCCGATTGCGGTGCGGAAGGAGTCAGTCGCAGTTCGTATTCGCCGGTGTCCGGATTGAGCACCCACTGGTCTGCGGGATCGATGTTCTCCGCCCGCCCACGGCTTTGCGCGTCCACGGTTTCCGAATCCTCCGTTTGGGCCACGCGGCGCCTTCCCCCTCAAAGACGCTCGGGTCTCGGTCACACAGTGCGCGACCCCAGGAAGGACCTGGCGGACCGGTGCACCGGATCGCTCACACTATCCGGCCAGTTCAGCGTGGAGCGACGCCGGTGACAAATTCCACGTCCCTACAACTGGGCAATCCGCCCATTTCTTTGGGTTTTCTTGGGACGACTGTTCGTCGCGCTGATGCTCGCCCTACCCGCAGCCGTCCTCGTCGGCGGTGTTCCCGCGGAACGTCGGCGCGGGCGAACTGGAGGCAGCGGCCTCGCCGTGCCGCTTTCCGTCTGACTTCCCGTCGCCGTGCCGGTACGGGCCGTAGTCGTGCGACTGCTCATACGAATCCCCGCCCGAATATCCGTACGACTTTTCCTTGCCGCTCGTGGTCGAATTACGGCTTTTTGAGTCGGAATCCCGTGGAACTTCCGCCGTGACCGCCAACGGCTCGTCCCTGCGCACCCGTTCGAACAACTTCTCCGCCTCCGGCTCCACGAGCTGGTCGCGATTGGCGTCGTAGACGTACGACTCCCGCGGAACCGTGAGGAATTGCACCGCTCTCGTGGGGATGTCGCGCAACCCGCGCACGAGTTGATACAGCCCGCGCAGGCTCGCCAGCCCCGGGTCGGTGGTGAGGGACGAGGTGGCGGCGTCCAGCACGGGATAGAGCTTCACCGGGTTCAGCAGGACGTCGTTGCTCTGGACCTTGTTGACGAGCGCCCCGAGGAACCGCTGCTGACGGTCCATCCGGTCGGTGTCACTGCCGTCGCCGAGGGACTTGCGGGCGCGCACGTACCCGAGGGCCTGCTCGCCGTCGAGCGTGACCCGGCCCGCGGGCAGCTTCAGCCTGGCCGCCTTGTCGTCGATCGGCTTCTTCAGGCACACCTGGACCCCGTCGACCGCGTCGACCATCTCCTTGAATCCGTGGAAGTCGACGACGATGTGGTGGTCGACGCGGATGTCGGTCAGCTTCTCCACGGTCCGGATGGTGCAGGCCGAACCACCCGTCTCGAAAGCGGAGTTGAACATCGCGAACATCGGCTCGGAGCGGTCCCCGTCGGACCGGAGACAGGCGGGGATGTCCACCATCAGGTCACGGGGAAGCGAGATCGCGGTGGCGGCGTGCCGCCCCGCGGAGAGATGCAGCAGGATCGTCGTGTCGGACCGCTCGGTCCCCGAGTCCCGCCCGTACCGGGCGTTCCCGTCCCCGGCCCGCGTGTCCGACCCGATCAGCAGGATGTTCTGCGCGCCCTTGACGAGCGAGGTGGGCCGCTCCTTCTCGTACCGGGCGAGCTCCCGGGCGGCCGCGTCGTCGGCCCTGATGTTCCCGTCCAGCTTGGCGTACACCACCAGCCCGCCCGCGACGGCCCCCACCACCACGGCACCGACCGCAAGCCCCCCGAACCGCACCCACCGCCGCCGCCGCCGACCTCCCAGGGCCATGCTCCACCCCCTCACGGCGTACGAACGTGCAGTGCCGACCTGCAGTTCTTACGACCATGGCCCGGCGGGGGCGGCGGGGTCGTGCGGTGCTGACCCGAGTGGGTGACAGCAGCGGCTCCTGAGGGGCGCGGGGCTGTGTCGATGTGCGGCTCCGCCGCGTGGGCGCGACAAGCCGCAACGGACCCGCAGCCGCTACGCCGCCGTACGAACCCCTCAGCGGCGCACCACACTCACCCGCTCGCTCTCGACCCGCTTGGCCAGCCCTTCTTCCCCCAACTGCTCCAGATGCCGGCACAACACCACGGACCCCCCGCCGGCAAGCGGCCCGTACAGCCCGGCATTCAGCCCCTCCCAGGTGTCGTACGGCAAGCCGGACAGAATCCGTGACCCCGGCCCGGTGAGGCCCAGCTCCGCCGCCTCCGCCCGAGCCCGCTCGACCACCTCCGCCGCGCTGAACTCCCGCCCGGCCACGATCAGCCCGGCCTCGTCGGGATCCACCGCCGCGAACGGCACGAACCGGTCTCCCTGGCCGGGCACCTCCACGGCGTAGTCGACGAAGCCGTCCGGCGCCTGCGGGAAGCGGCCGCCCAGCGGCCGCAGGGCGAGAGCGACCCGCTCCCCCCGGCAGGCCCTCGCGGCGGACAGCGTGTCCGGTCCGCTCACCACCACGTCGGCCGTCGCCGGATCCCCGCCGACATCGGCGACCGCCCCCACCGACGCACACGCCAGCAGCCACACCGCGGTCTGCCAGTGCGCGGGCAGCAGCAACGCGACCCGGTCGCCGGGGGCCGCGGAGAGGTCGCCCTGGAGGAGATTGGCGGTCTTGGCCACCCAATTGGCGAAGGTGGCCACAGAGAGTTCGACACGTTCGCCCGTGGCGTCGTCGTAGAAGGTCACCAGGGGGCGTCCGGGGTCCGCGGCGAGCGCGGAACGCAGCAGGTCGGCAGGGGTGCGGTCGGTGGCGTTCACCCGCGCAAGGGTACGCGGACGACCGCCCCCTCACCCCTCGGTGGGGCCACCGGTTCGGAGGAACGAAAACCGACGGTCCGTCAATTCCGGGATAGACAGATATGTATGACTATGTCCAAGATCAGGAGCATGCGTGGATTCCTTGCCTCCTCGATCGCCTCCTCGATCGGCGTCGCCTGCGCGGCCGCCCTAGCCCTTCCGCTGACCCTGCCGGTCCCCGTGGCGACGGCGAGGGCCGCGCTCGGCGGCGCAGGATCCGCGCCGGGGCCCGCCCGGCCCGACGTCCGGGGCAGCACCCAGTCGCTGCCCCTCGCCCCGCTGACCCCCCTCACCCGCGCCCTCGGCTCCACGGCCTCCACGGCCCTGGTGGAGCAGGGCCTGCCCCGGCGGGACGTACGGCGCTTCTCGATGGTCGGCGTCATCTGGGACAACCCGAACACCGAACTGCACGGCCAGGTCCAGGTCCGCACCCGCGCGAGCGGCAACGGCGCCTGGTCCGGCTGGCGCAGCCTGGAGACGCACAACGACGACGCGGCGGACCCCGGCACCGCCGAGCGCACCTCGGGCCGTGTCCGCGGCTCCACCGCACCGCTGTGGGTGGGCGACTCGGACGCGGTGGAGGTCCGGGTCCGGGCCGAGGGCGGACGCCGTACCCAGGACCACGCCCCGCGCACCCGCGCCGTCCCCGCACCGGCGGCCCTCCCGTCGGGCCTGCGTCTGGAACTCGTCGACCCGGGCGACCCCGACGACGGCGGCGACGAGGCCCCGATGCGCGGTACGGCGCCGATCGTGCCGCACGGCAGCCAGGCCGGGCCCCCCGGTGCCGGGACCGGCAACACCGAGTCGGCGGAGGCCCTGGCCTCGTCCACCGCCAACGCCGATCTCGTCCCGCTCGGCGCCACCGTGATCCCCGCGCTGAGCAAGTCCGCGACCGTGCGGGAGATGCGGACGCTGCGCGGGCACGAGCTGACGGCGAGTCAGCGCAAGAAGTCGCACATCGGCCCCCGCCCGCGCATCGTCACGCGTCGGGGCTGGGGCGCGGACGAGGATCTGCGTGAGAGGGGGTTCGCCTACACGAAGAAGGTCAAGGCGGCGTTCGTGCACCACACGTCGTCCGGCAACACCTACCGCTGTTCGCAGGCCTCCTCCGTCATCCGTGCCATCTACCGCTACCACGTGGTGAGCATGGGCTGGCGCGACATCGGCTACAACTTCCTCGTCGACAAGTGCGGAACCATCTACGAGGGCCGCGCCGGGGGAGTGGCGAAGGCGGTCAGGGGCGCCCACACCCTCGGTTTCAACAACAACAGCATGGGCATCGCCGTCATCGGCAACTTCAGCAAGAGCAAGCCGCCCGCGGTCGTCCTGAAGGCCATCGCCCGGCTCACCGCCTGGAAACTGGGCCTCTACGGTGCCAATCCACGAGGAAAGACATATCTGAAGTCGAGCGGTGGCAATCTCTACCCAAAGGGCAAGAACGTCCGAATGAATGTGATCTCCGGCCACCGTGACGGCTACCCCACGGCGTGCCCGGGCTGGCAGCTCTACCGAAAGCTCGGCACGATCCGCTCCACCGCCGCGCACCACCAGGGCCGACGCTGAGCGACTGCCGGACCCTGCAAGGGAGTTGGACACGGAGGCGCGTTGCACACCACGGGGGCACCGGAGGGAACCGCGGAACGCCGCACGGCCGTCGAAATCGCCACACGACGGTCTGCATAAACTGGCCGGCCGAAAGACAGTTCGGCCGGTCCCGGCAGGAAGCAGAGACGACAGGTGACAGAAGCGATCCTCCTGGTCGGCGGTAAGGGCACCCGGCTGCGGCCGCTCACGGTCCACACGCCGAAGCCCATGGTCCGTGCGGCCGGCGTCCCGTTCCTCACCCACCAGCTGGCGAGAGCCAGAGCGGCGGGTGTCGACCACATCGTCCTGGCCACGTCCTATCTGGCCGAGGTCTTCGAGCCGTACTTCGGCGACGGCTCGTCCCTGGGCCTGCACATCGAGTACGTGACGGAGGAGGAGCCCCTCGGTACGGGCGGCGCCATCCGCAACGTCGCGTCCCGCCTGCACTCCGGCCCCGACGACCCGGTCCTCGTCTTCAACGGCGACATCCTCACCGGCCTGAACATCCGCGCCCTGGTCGACACCCACCAGAAGACGGGCGCCGACGTCTCCCTCCACCTCACCAAGGTGACGGACCCACGCGCCTACGGCCTGGTCCCCACCGACGAGACCGGCCGGGTCCTCGCCTTCCTGGAGAAGCCGCAGACCCCCGAGGAGATCGTCACCGACCAGATCAACGCGGGGGCGTACGTCTTCCGCCGCTCGGTCATCGACACGATCCCCGCGGGCCGCCCGGTCTCGGTCGAACGCGAGACCTTTCCCGAGCTCCTCGCCGCCGGCGCCCATCTGCAGGGCATGGTCGACTCGACGTACTGGCTGGACCTCGGCACCCCGGCGGCCTTCGTCCGCGGCTCCGCCGACCTCGTCCTGGGCCGGGCCCCGTCCCCGGCCGTCCCCGGCCGCTGCGGCGACCGCCTGATCCTGCCGACGGCGAGGGTCGCCCCGGACGCCAAGCTGACGGGCGGCACGGTGGTGGGCGAGGGCGCGTTCGTGGCGGAGGGCGCGCGGGTCTTCGGCTCGACGATCCTTCCCGGCGCCGTCATCGAACCCGGCGCCGTCATCACCGACTCCCTCATCGGCACCCGAGCCCGCGTCGGCGAACGCTCCGTCCTCACCGGCACGGTCATCGGCGACGGCGCGGTCATCGGCGCCGACAACGAACTGCGCGACGGCGTACGAGTGTGGTGCGACGCCCGAATCCCCTCAGGCTCGGTGCGCTTCTCTTCGGACCAGTAGCACGGGAGGGGCCCACGCCGGTGCCCCCGCGAAGCCCGGTGGCCTGCGGGGGTGCCGTGCTGCGCCCCACATGCCGCCGGTAGGCCGGTAGCCGGTAGCCTGCGGGCATGCGTGCCGCCTGGGGCGGCACGGGTGGGCGCAGGCGGCACCCCGCAAGCGCGGGCAAGTGCACCCGCCCCGGCCCAGCCCCGACTCCGGGCCCCTTACAACAGCCCGATGTCGGTCTTCGGCATCTTCGGCATCCGCCGCGCCGGCGTACGCCCACTCAACAGAATGAACCGCGCGGCCCGATGCCGCTGCCCCGCATACGGCTCCAACAACTCCAACATCGCCGCATCATCAGCATCCCGGTCCCCGGCAAGCGCCCACCCCACGATCCCCGGCAGATGCAGATCCCCCACGGTCACCGCATCCGCCGCCCCATGACTGCGCTGCACGGTCTCCGCCGACGTCCACGGCCCGATCCCCGGCACGACCTCCAACCGCGCCTGCGCGGCCGCCGGCTCCATCCCGACCGCCTCCTCCAGCCGCGCAGCGACCTTCACGGCCCGCAGAATCGTCGACGCCCTCTTGTTGTCGACCCCGGCCCGGTGCCACTCCCACGAGGGAATCAACGCCCAGGTCCGCGGCCCCGGCATCACCCACAGCCGCCCGCCCGCAGCGGGACCCGGCGCCGGCTCCCCGTACTTGCGCACCAGCAGCCGCCACGCCCGGTACGCCTCCCCGGTCGTGACCTTCTGCTCCAGAACCGAGGGGATCAGCGACTCCAGCACCAGCCCGGTCCGCGTCAGCCGCAGCCCCGGCCGCCGATGCGCCGTGTGCGCGACCACCCGGTGCCGCGGCACGAACGCATCCGGCTCGTCCGCGCCCCCCAGCAGCTCCGGCAACTGCTCCAGCAACCACTCGGCCCCGGGCCCCCAGGCCTCTCCACGGACCTCACTCCCGCACACGGAGACCCGCAGCGTCCCGGGCCCACCGGGGGTCAGACTGGCCCGCCACACGGACCCGTCGGGCATGGCCCGAAACGTCGGATCCCCACCACCGCGCCGAAGCGGCCCCAGCACCAGCCCAAGATCAAGCGGCCCGTCCGGTACGACGGTCCGCACCCGCCCGGGCGCCACGGCCTGCCGAGGCACACCACCCCGCGCAGGCACGGCAACATGCCCACCGCGCACGGTCGTACGGGTGGGCCGGGGAGAGAACCGTCCTGCCACGGGTGAGTTCCTAGGGGGTCGGGGGTTGCCTTACGAGACTAGGCCGTGCATACGAGCGTCGGTGTGCGCTTTCAGGGGCGCGGGACTGTATCAACATGCGGCTCCGCCGCGTGGGCGCGAAGACCCACCACTCACCCGCAGTCGCGCACGAACCCAGAACGCCCGAACCGTAGGCACCCGGCGCATCCGGCGGAGCGTCACCGCACCTCGACGAAAGCAGCAGGGTCCCGCTGCGGCCGAGGCCGGGGCTCCTCCGCCGGATGCCCGACCGCCACGGCCCCCATCGGATCCCAGTCCCCGGGCAGCCCCAGAACCTCCCGCACCACATCCCGGCAGAACATCGTCGAAGAAACCCACGCGGACCCCAACCGCTCCCCGGCCAGCGCCACCAAGAAGTTCTGCACCCCCGCCCCCGCGGCGACCACGAACATCTCCCGCTCGGCCCCGTCCCGCCGGGCGTCCCCGTACGCGTGCGACCCGTCCATCACGAGACACGGCACCACCAGGTACGGCGCATTCCGCAGCACGTCCCCCCGCCGCACCCGCTTGGCGATGGACTCCTCGCTCTTCCCGTCCCGCCGCAGATCAGCGATCCAGGCGTCGCGCATGGCGTCCAGCAACCCGGTCCGCGCGTCCTGCGACTCCAGCAGCACGAACCGCCACGGCGTCGTGTGATGCGGCGCCGGCGCGGTCACGGCCGCCGCGACCGCCCGCCGTACGGCACCGGGGTCGACGGGCTCGTCGGTGAAGGCCCGCACGGTACGCCGCTGGGTCACCGCCGTCCTTATCGCCTCGGACGTCCCCAGCCGGAACATGTCGTCGCGCCCGCCGCGCACCATGGCCCGCGCCCCCTCCCCGTCGTCCTCCGCGACCACGTGCGGCAGCCCGCGCACGACGGCGACGGGCAGCCCCGCGGCCTTGCCCTTGACCAGATCGCCGGCGGCGGCCAGCTCGTCCGCCGTCGCCACGACCGTCGCGCTGAGCGGATTGCCGAACGCGTCCGTGCCCCCGCGCAGATCGTCGAGTACGTGCACCCCGGCGGCGCCGATCGCGACATCCGTGAGCCCCGAGCGCCAGGGCCGCCCGAACGTGTCGGTGACGAGGACCCCGACGTTGACGCCCAGGGCGTCCCGCAGCCCCTCCCGGATCGCCCGGGCGGACGCGTCGGGATCCTCCGGCAGCAGCAGCACCGTGCCGGAGGGGGTGTTGGAGGCGTCGACCCCTGCCGCGGCCATCACCAGCCCCTGCCGGTTCTCGACGATCCGCAGGGCCCCGCGCCGCGCCACGACCCGCACGGTCTCGGCATCGATCGCGGACTCCCGGTCGCCCGCCTCGACGACCCGCCCCTCCGCCTTGGACACGATCTTCGAGGTGACGAGCAACACGTCCCCGTCGACCAGCCCGGGCTCGGCGGCGGCGATCAGCTTGGCCACGTCGTCGCCCGGCTGTACCTCGGGAATCCCGCCCACGGCCCAGACCCGGTACCCGTCCGCGCCGCCGCACCCGCCCGTGTCCTCGGACATCCCGTCGCTCAAGGCACCCGCACCTCCTCCGCCAGTGCCAGGGCCTCACGTGCCATCCGCGCGGTCGCCTCGGTGTCGGTCATCATCAGCGGTACGGCCCGGCACCGGATCCCGGCGGCCTCGACCCGCTCCACGACGCCCGCGTCCACGGTGTCGACGAGCCAGCCGTCGAGCAGCCCCGAGCCGTAGTGCTCGGCCACCGCCGCGGCCGTCGACTCCACGCCGACCGCCGCGAGCACCTTGTCGGCCATGCCCCGCACGGGCGCGTCCCCGACGATGGGGGAGAGGCCGACGACGGGCACCCCGGCCTCGGCGATCGCCTCACGGATGCCGGGCACGGCGAGGATCGTGCCGATGGAGACCACCGGGTTCGAGGGCGGGAACAGCACCACGTCCGCCTCCGCGATCGCCTCCAGCACCCCCGGCGCCGGCTTCGCCTGCTCCGCCCCGACGGGCACGACCGCCTCGGCCGGCACCGAGGCCCGCAGCCGCACCCAGTACTCCTGGAAGTGCACCGCCCTGCGCTCACCGTCGACCTCGACGGCCACATGGGTCTCGACCCGGTCGTCCGTCATGGGGATCAGCCGCACGCCCGGCTTCCACCGGTCGCACAGCGCCTCCGTCACCGCGCTCAGCGGATACCCGGCGCCGATCATCTGCGTCCGCACGATGTGCGTGGCGAAGTCCCGGTCGCCGAGCCCGAACCACTCCGGCCCCACGCCGTACGCCGCGAGCTCCTCCTTGAGATGGAAGGTCTCCTCGGCCCGCCCCCAGCCCTGCTCCTCGTTGATACCGCCGCCGAGCGTGTACATCACCGTGTCGAGGTCCGGGCAGACCTTCAGTCCGAAGAGGTGGATGTCGTCCCCGGTGTTGCCGATGACGGTGATGTCCGCGTCCGGCACGGCCTGCTTCAGACCGCGCAGGAACCGGGCACCACCGATGCCGCCTGCCAGAACCACAATGCGCATGGGCCAAGTCTTACAGGCGGGTACGACAACGCGTCAGGCGGTTACGGCGTCGACCTCGTCGTACGCGGCCGGGGCCGCCGTGCAGGCCGTGTGCATCGGCATCTGCGTCAGGCCCGGGTAGTAGACGTGCAGGCTGACCGCCGGCTCCAGCGCGTCGTTGACGACCTCGTGCACATACCCCGGAGCGAACACGCGCTGCGCGCCCGCGCCCAACGCGCGCGTGCCCCGCTCGGTGCGCTCGGTCAGCGTGCCCTCCAGGACGGTCAGCACACCGGAGGAGGGGCCGTGGTCGTGCAGCCCGCTGCCCTGGCCGGGCACCCAGGACAG